>SBAS01000128.1 GCA_005240145.1 Nitrosomonadales bacterium
GCCGCGTTCGAACGCTGCTTCGCGCTGGGCTTCGAATTTTTTCAGGGCTATCACTTCGCCAAGCCGCAGCTGCTGGCCGGCAAACGCCCCGATCCCAAGCGCCTGCAGGTGCTGCGCCTGCTCAAGCTCGTGATGTCGGATGCGGCGCAGGCGCACCTGGAGGACGAATTCAAGCGCCTGCCGGCATTGACCGTCAACCTGTTGCGCCTGGTAAACAGCGCGGCGACCGGATTTCGCATTCCCTCCGCCTCGGTACGCGATGCGCTGGTGTGCGTCGGCAGGCGGCCGCTCGCGACCTGGCTGCAGTTGCTGGTCTACGGCATCAACGGTTCGATCGAAACTTCGGCGCTGTTCCGCACCGCGGCGGTGCGCGCGCGGCTCATGGAGTCCATCTCCCGGGCGATGCCGGGCTGCGCGCCTCAGGCGGAGCGCGCGTTCCTGGTGGGCGTGCTCTCCCTGATGCCCTCGGCGCTGAACATGGCGCCGGAAGACCTGGTGCGCGAACTGCGCCTGGACGATGAGGTCGCCGGCGCATTGACCGGGTTCTGCGGCCCGCTCGGCGATCTGCTGTCCATGGTGCATTGCTACGAGGGCGCCGGCCGCGACGCGCTGGCCGATTGGGCGGCGTTCGCGGACTGGCCCTCGGCGAGCGAGATCGTGCGCTTCGAGCTCGATGCCCAGGCCTGGGCGGGGAAGGTGGCGAGCGAGGCTGCCGCGTAGGTCTTGCCGAAGTGAATCAGGCCGCGGCGGCGATCCCTGCGCCGCCGAAGGCCTCGGTAACGGGCCCCAGGAGGGTCGCTTCGGGGTCGGCCTGGCCGGGAGGCGCGATGAACTTCTGCGCGAATGCCTCCACCGACAGCGGCCGGCTGAAGTGATAGCCCTGCACGCGCTCAACGCCCTCGTCGGCGAGCAGCTGGAACTGCTCGGCGGTCTCGACGCCTTCGGCGACGACAATGATCCTGAGCGCCCGCGCCAGCGCCACCACGGTGCGCACGATGCTCAGGCTGTCGCCGTCGTCGGGCAGGTCCTTGATGAACGAGCGGTCGATTTTCAGCACGTCGATCGGGAAGCGGCGCAGGTAGCTGAGCGAGGAGTAGCCGGTGCCGAAATCGTCGATCGCGATGCGCACGCCCATGCGCTTCAGGCTGCGCAGCGTAGCGATGGCGTGCTCGGCGTCCTGCATCGCCACCGTTTCGGTGATCTCCATCTCGAGCAGTTCGGGCGACAGCCCGGATTCGTCGAGCGCGTTCCTGACCCGCTGCTGGATGTGCGCGTCGCGGAACTGCGCCGCCGAGAAGTTCACCGATACGGCGAGCGGCTCGTGGCCCGCGCGCTGCCACTCGCGCGCCTGCTGGCAGGCGCGCCGCAGGACCCAGTCGCCGATGTCGATGATGTGGCCGGTTTCGTCGGCGAGCGGAATGAACTGGTCCGGCGGCACCACGCCGAAGCGCTCGTGGCGCCAGCGGATCAGCGCTTCGGCCGCGCTCGCGCGCTGCGAACTGACCTCGTACATCGGCTGGAAGACGAGAAACAGCTCTTCGCGCTCGACCGCGTAATGCAGTGCGTTCTCCAGCTGCAGCCGCTTGCTGGCCCCATGCGCGAGCTTGGGGTCGTAGATCTCGATGCAGTTGCGCCCGTTCTTCTTGGCCGCCGCCATGGACTGCTCGGCGCCATGCAGCAGTATGTCGGTGTCATTGCCGTGATCGGGCAGGAGGGCGCAGCCCACGCTCGCCGTGAGGAACAGTCCCTGGCCGTTCTGCTGGAACGGCGTGGCGAACACCGAGAGCAGCCGTTCGGCCTGGTCGCGCGCATCGGCCGCGTCCGCCACGGCCCACAGCAGGCAGGAGAAGCGGTCGCCGCTCAAGCGGGCCAGCACGTCGTAGAGGCCGAGCATCGTTTGCAGCCGCGCCCCGATCTGCTTGAGCAGGGCATCGCCAGTGGCAACGCCGAACGAATCGTTGATGCGCATGAAACGGTCGATGTCGATGCACGTCACCGCGCCGGCACCGGGGGCGGCGGCGCGCGCCGCGATCTTGTGCGCGAGCAGGCGGCGGTTGGGCAGGCCGGTAAGCTCGTCGTACAACGACATCCTGTGCGCCGCGCGCTCGGCCTGGTCCTTGGCGCGGCGCAGCCGGGAATTGCGCAGCTCGCGGCGCACCACCGGCAGCAGGCGCTGCGGATCGGACTTGTACAGGTAGTCCTCGGCGCCCTCGATCATCGCCGCCACGCCCTTGGCGTGATCGTAGGCGCCGGAATAGACGATGAAAGGGGTGCTGCGCTGGATCTCACGCAGGGTTTTGAGCGCCCGCACTGAATCGAAGGAGGGCATCGAGTGATCGGAGATCACCAGGTCCCAGTCTTGGTCGCGCAGGGCCGAGAGCATGGCCTGCTCGGTATCCACGCGCCGGAACACGGCCTCCGGGTTTTCCCGCGAAAGCTCGCGCGAGATCAAACGGCTGTCGTCCTCGGAATCGTCTACGATGAGAATGCGCGTCGTTTCGCTCGTGTCCGTCACGTGGGGTCTTCTCCTAACAGCCGGCAGGCAATGCGCGCCCTGCCCCATTCAGGCTCCATCAGTCGTCTACAGCCTGTTTCGGCAGTCGCGGAAGAAACCTGAGGGGAAAGTGGTCGACGCCGGCCGCAAGGGCTTCGGTTACCAACGATGCAGTGACGCCGGGCCGTCGGCGGCTCGCGCCAGATCACGCACCAGCCGCGCTTGCTCGTCGTCCCAGTCGGACTCGCAGGTGTTCTCGTCCCAGGTGGCGGCGTCGTGCGCCAGGGGAAACTCCTCGGGCTCGCGCTGCGGCGCTTGTTTCGGCGGCATGTTCCCTCCATGCAGAGAGTAGACGCCTGCAGATTGAACGCATTTGCACCGCCACGATGCGGCAATTAGCGGCCTGTTTGGGCCGCAAATCGTGTGCGGAACGGGGCACGCTGGACGCTCCGCGCTCGACCAGCCCGTGAATTGAACGGGTCTTCGGTCCATTAATCGACAGCTGCGCCAGCAGGCCGCCGAGCAGGCTCCTCTGTCTGCTATTCTCGCGCACGCCATGAACGCACCCCAAACCCAGTTCGATCCCGCCTCCGCCCGCTTCGGTTCTTCGCGCTCGCAAAAGCGCCTCGAGGACGACCGGCTGCTCGTCGGCAAGGGCTTGTACAGCGACGATCGCGACCTGCCGGGCCAGGCCTGGATGGTGGTGCTGCGCTCGCCGCACGCGCACGCGCGCATGGCGAAAATCGACGCGGCGCAGGCGCGCAAGGCGCCTGGCGTGGTGGCGGTCTACACGGCGGCCGAGCTGAAGGCCGACGGCCTGGGCCCTATTCCGTTCCCGCCGCTGTTCAAGCGTCCCGACGGCGCGCCGATGGGTGCGCCGCCGCGCACGCTGCTCGCCGACGGCGTTGCGATGTACGCCGGCCATCCGGTCGCCGCCGTGATCGCCGAGACGCGGGCCCAGGCCCAGGACGCGGCGGAACTCGTCGCCATCGACTACGAGGAGCTGCCCAGTGTGATCGGGCCGGCGAAGGCGATCGAGCCAGGCGCGCCGCAGATCTGGGCGCAAGCGCCGGGCAACATTTCCGCGCAGGTGCGTTATGGCGACGCCGCCGCGGTGGCCAAGGCGATGGCGCAGGCGGCGCACGTGACCGAGCTCGCGCTGCACAACCAGCGCGTCTCGGCGATGCCGCTCGAGCCGCGCGCGGCGCTGGCGCAGTTCGCGCTCGAGCGCTGGACGCTGTACACGCAGACGCAGCAGCCCAGCGGCACGCGCGAAGCGCTCGCCGCGGTGTTCAAGACCAAGGTGGAACAGTTCCGCGTCGTGGTGGGCGACATCGGCGGCGGCTTCGGCATGAAGACGGGCCTGTATCCCGAGGATGCGCTCGCCTGCTACGCGGCGCGCAAGCTCGCCCGGCCGGTGAAATGGCGCGGCGAGCGCAGCGAGGAATTCCTCGCCGCGCACATGGGGCGCGACCTGCATTTCAAGGCCTGGCTGGCTCTGGACGGCGCGGGCAAGGTGCTGGCGCTGAAAATGGAAATGCTGGGCGATTTCGGCTCGGTGCCGGTGGGTTCGACCGCGATCATTCCGCTCTGGCTCGCGCCCAAGGTGCTGACCTCGGTCTATCACGTGCCGGCGGTGGACTATTTCATCCGCGGCGTGCTCACCAATGCCATGGCCACCGGCGCCTACCGCGGCGCCGGGCGCCCGGAAGCGAACTTCCTCATGGAGCGCCTGCTCGACAAGGCTGCGCGCGAATTGCAGCTCGATCCGGCCGAGATCCGGCGGCGCAATTTCATCGCGCCGGCCGCCTTTCCGTACCAGACGCACCTCGGCGACACTTACGACGTGGGCGAGTTCGCCCGGATCCTCGATGCGGTTTTGAAGAATTCCGATTGGGAAAATTTCAAGGGCAGGAAAGAAGAAAGCAAAAAGCGGGGAAAACTGCGTGGCAGGGGTCTCGCGTCCTACCTCGAATGGACCGGGGCGCTGCCGACCGAAACGGTGGACATCGAGATCGCGGCCGAGGGCACGGTGACGGTGTTCTCGGGAACCATGGCGATGGGGCAGGGCCTGGAGACGAGCTATACGCAGTTGATTGCAGAGGTTCTGGGTTTGGATCATGCAAAAATAAGAATTGTTCAGGGAGACACCGATCGGGCGAACGGCGTGGGAAGCGTCGGCTCGCGCTCGGCGTTCGTCGGCGGCTCGGCGGTTGTGGCGGCGGGCCACAAAGTCGTCGCCCGCGGCAAGGAACTGGCCGCCGAAGTCCTCGAGGCCGCGGCAGCCGATATCGAATACCGTGGCGGCCGTTTCGCGATCAGCGGCACCGACCGCTCCATCGGCCTGGGTGAACTCGCCGCCAGGCAGCCGCAGAAGCTGATCCGCGTCTCGGCGACGCAGACACCGTCGGCCCCGTCGTGGCCGAACGGCGCGCAGGTGATCGAGGTGGAAATAGATCCGGACACCGGGGAGGTGGCGCTGGCGAAAATCACCAGCGTCGACGACATCGGCCGCATCATCAACCGCGCGATCGTCGAGGGACAAGTGCAGGGCGGCATCGCGCAGGGCGCCGGGCAGGCGCTGTGGGAGCAGGTGGCCTACGACGCGCAATCCGGCCAGCTCCTCACCGGTTCGTTGATGGACTATTGCGTGCCGCGCGCCGACCAGTTTCCGCCCATGGCGAATGAATTCGACGAGAGCGTGCCCTGCACGACCAACCTGCTCGGGGTCAAGGGCGTGGGCGAACTGGGCACCATCGGCGCCGCGCCGGCGGCAGTGCACGCGGTGATCGACGCGCTCGCCGATCGCGGCGTCACGCACATCGAGATGCCATGTACTGCGGAACGAGTCTGGCGCGCGTTGAGTACACCCGCGTAGCAGATCGCCAGTTCCGCCTGCTCGCGCTGGCGGTGCTCGCTTCGCTGTTCCTGCACGCGCTGATCCTGCTGTTTCTCGCCCGCCTGGGAGAGTTTCGCCAGGCGCGCGTCGCCCCGCCGCCCCTCACCGCACGTTTCGCGCAACCGCAGCCCGTGCCGGAGCCGCCGAGCCTCGCGCCGTCGCCGCGGGTAGTGCGGGCCGTGCCCAACGCACGACCACAGGTCCAGCGGCCGTCGCTCACCACGCCAGTCCAGCTACCACCGACGCAAGCGCAAAGCGCTGAGCCTTCGAAGCCCGCCATGGAGCCGGCAGTCGCGGTTCCCGCCGTCCCCGTGCAGCCCGTCGCCAGGGCGCAAACCCAGAGTGTCCCCGTCGCTGCAAGCGGGCCGGACCCCGCGAGCGTGGCGCGCTTTCGGCTCGAGTTGATGCAGATCGCCTCGCGCTACGAGCGCTACCCGCGCATCGCGCGGGAGAACGACTGGGAAGGGCGCGTCGAACTGCGGGTCGTGTTCGCCGAGAGCGGCGCGATCGCCTCGATGGGCGTGAAGAAGAGCGCGGGCCGAGCGGTGCTGGACGAAGAGGCGCAGGCGATGATCCGCAGCGCGCAGCCGCACGCGGTCATCCCCCCGGAGCTGCGCGGCAGGGCCTTCGCGCTGGAAACCGCGGTGATCTTCCGGCTGCAAAGGTAGCTTCAGGCCTGCGGCGTGAAAGCGACCACGTGGTCGACGTCCAGACGGATGCCGATACGCTCGCCCAGGGCATGGTTGTGGTGGCTGGGCACCAGCGCCAGCACCTTGCGGCCACTGCCCAGCTTGAGCGTGTAGAGGATCTCGGCGCCGCGAAAGGCCTTGTGCAGCACCTCGGCCTGCGTCGGCGCATTGTCATCATGGATGACGTCGTCGGGTCGCAGCAGCACGTCGGCGCGGCAGCCCTTGCCGCAGACCTCGCAGCCGATCTGGCAGGCGTGCGCAATGTCGCCCTCGAGGATGCCGAGCTCGATTTCGATCTGCTTCGCGTTCAGGACCTTGGCCGGCAGGAACACGCCCTGGCCGACAAAATCGGCGACGAAACGATTTACCGGACGGTGGTACAGGTTGTAGGCGATGTCCCACTGCTCGATGCGTCCTTCGCGCATGACCCCGATCTCGTCGGCCATCGCAAAGGCCTCATGCTGGTCGTGCGTGACCAGCATCGCGGTGGCGCCGGAAGACTTGATGATGTCGCGCAGTTCGAGGGAAAGCCGCTCGCGCATGCCGGTGTCGAGATTGGAGAAGGGCTCATCCAGCAGCAGCAGCGCCGGGCGCGGGGCGAGCGCGCGCGCCAGCGCGACGCGCTGCTGCTGGCCGCCGGAGAGCTCGTGCGGATATTTCTCGAGCAACTCGGTGATGCCCGCCAGCGCGGCGAGCTCCCGTACCCGCTTGCCATCGTGGTTTGAAAGCCCGAACGCAATATTTCCCGCCGCGGTCAAATGCGGGAACAGCGCGTGCTCCTGGAACACCATGCCGACGCGGCGCTGCTCGGGCGGCAGGCTGACCTGCGTCGAGGACACCAGCGCGCCGTTCAGCAGGATGCGGCCCGCGCTCGGCGCTTCGAAGCCGGCGACACAGCGCAGCACGGTGGTCTTGCCGCAGCCGCTGGGCCCGAGCAGGCAACCGATGGCGCCGCGCGCGAGCGCAAACGACAGCCCCCGCACCGCCAGGTGGCCGTCATAGGCGTGCTGCAGTTCCTCGACCTGAAGCAGGGCGTCCATGCCGGTTATTCTAACAAGAATTATTCTTGTTAGAATCAGGAATGCTTTATTTTCAAAGAGTTGGATTTCTCGGGGCGATCTCGCTCGGCGCCGCGGCGCTCATCCTGCTGCCGATCCTCGCGGTGGTCGCGAGCGTGTTTGGCGCCGCTGGGGACACCTGGGCGCATCTCGGGCGCACCGCACTTGGCCATTACGTCGTGAATACCGCGCTGCTCGTCGCCGGCGTCGCAGTGGGCGTGCTGTCGATCGGCGTGCTCTCGGCCTGGCTGGTCACGGCCTACCGCTTTCCGGCCCAGCGCCTGCTGGAGTGGGCGCTGGTATTGCCGCTGGCGATGCCGGCCTACGTAATGGCCTATGCCTACACCGACTGGCTGCAGTTCACCGGGCCGGTGCAGAGCGCGTTGCGCGCCGGTTTCGGCTGGCAGGCGCGCGAGTACTGGTTTCCCGAGATCCGTTCGCTGGGTGGCGCGGCGCTGCTGCTGTCGTTCGCCTTCTACCCTTACGTATACCTGCTCGCGCGCACCGCATTTCTCGATGTCTCGCGCAGTGCGCTCGAAGCCGGACGCCTCGCGGGCCACACCGCCTGGGGCAGCTTCTGGCGCGTCGCCCTGCCCATTGCGCGGCCCGCGATCGCCGCCGGCGTTGCGCTCGCGGCGATGGAAACGCTGGCGGATTTCGGCACGGTGTCGTACTTCGCGCTGGAAGTTTTCACCACCGGCATCTTCAAGGCATGGATGTCGCTGGGCGATCCGGTGGCCGCGGGCCAGCTTTCGGTCTGTCTGCTGGTTTTCGTCGGCCTGGTGCTGGTGCTCGAGCGCACGAGCCGGCGCCGCGCCGCCTACGCGAGCACGCTGGGCAAGGCGCCGCCGCCGCAACACCTCTCTGGCGCTGCCGCCGCCCTGGCCTGCGCAGCCTGTGCTTTGCCGGTACTGGTCGGATTCATCCTGCCGGTCTGCCTGCTGCTCGATCTGGCCTGGTCGGACCCCGCTGCGCGTTGGAGTGCGCGATTGGCAGCGCTCATTGGCAATAGTTTTGCGCTGGCGGGGATTGCCGCGGCAATCGGCGTGCTGGTGGCGACCGCCATGGTGTACGGCGCGCGCCTTGCCCGCGGCAAAGCGGGCAGGGCCATCGCCTGGGCCAACCGTGCCGCGGCGCTCGGCTATGCGATCCCGGGCGCGGTGATCGCGGTGGGCGTGCTGGTGCCGCTCGGCCGCCTCGACAACTGGATCGCCGGGGGCATCGAAGGCGCGTTCGGCATCAAGCCCGGGCTGCTGCTCACCGGGACGATTGTCGCGCTGGTGTATGCGTACCTCGTGCGCTTTCTCGCGGTTGCGCTGCAGACGATGGAGGCGGGGCTCGCCAAGGTGACGCCGCGCATGGACGAGGCGGCGCGCAGCCTGGGCGCGACGCCCTCAGGGATCCTCGCGCGCGTGCACGCACCGCTGCTCGCCTCGAGCCTCGCGGCGGCGGCGCTGCTGCTGTTCGTCGACGTGCTCAAGGAACTGCCGGCAACCTTCGCCCTGCGGCCCTTCAATTTCGACACCCTCGCGATCGAGGCCTACAACCTCGCCCGGGACGAGCGGCTCAGCGAGGCTGCGGTGCCCGCGCTGGTGATCGTGGCGATCGGCCTCGCAATCCTGCTGGCAGTCTCGAAGCGTTACTTCCAGGCCACGCGGTCGTAGATTTTCTGCGCGCCGGGCTGGTTGCGGCCCAGCGTCGCCACGTTGAGCGCGTCGTGCTTGAACTCGCCTAGCATCGTCAGGACCGGGTTGGAGGTCTTGACGCTACGCACCGCCGGCCACTCGTTGTTGCCTTCGGCGAAGTAGCGCTGCGCCGCGTCGCTCGCGAGGTACTCGAGGAACTTCACCGCCGCCTCGCGGTTGGGCGCGTGCTTCATCACGCCGGCGCCCGAGATGTTGACGTGCGCGCCCCAGCTGCCCTGGTTCGGGAACACGAAGCCGATCTTCTCGCCCAGCTCGCGCTCGTCGGGCTTGCCGGAGCGCAGCAGGCGCGCGTAGTAGTACTGGTTGGAGATCGTGACGTCGCACTCGCCGGCGGCCACGCTTTTCAGCTGGTCGGTGTCGCCGCCCTTGGGGGCGCGCGCGAGGTTGCTCTTCACGCCCTGCGCCCACTGCTCGGCTTTCGCCTCGCCCAGGTGGTCGATCATCGCGCCCATGAGGGAGAGGTTGTAGATGTTGGTGGAGGAGCGCATGCAGAGGCGGCCCTTCCACTTCGGCTCGGCGAGCGATTCGTAGGTCGCCACTTCCGCGGCCTGCACCTTCACCTTGTTGTAGGCGATGCCCCGCGCGCGCAGCGAGAAGCCGTACCAGAGGCCGCTCGGCTCGCGGTAGCTCGCCGGGATGCGCGCATCGAGCAAGGCGGATTTCACCGGCTGGAAGAAACCGAGCTGCTCGGCGCGCCAGAGGCGGCCGGCGTCCACGGTGACCAGCACGTCTGCAGGGCTGCGCTCGCCTTCGTTGCGCACGCGCTCGATGAGCGCGTCTTCGCCGGCTTCGATGCGGTTGACCTTGATGCCCGTGGCCTTGGTGAAGTTGTTGTAGAGCGCCTCGTCGGTCTGGTAATGGCGCGACGAGTAGAGATTGAGCACCTTGTTGTCGTGGGCAACAGCCGTCCCAGAGACAAGAAGGACGGAGACCATGAAAGTCCTTTTGATAACAGTCACTTGGGTTTCTGAAGGGCGGGAAAAACTTAATGATAATGCTTCTCACTACCTAACGTCAAAGGGGTGGTTCGATCCTTCTCGCGCCGTTGAAGCGCTGCGTCCAATACGTACTGTGCAGCGATTCCACGCGCACCTGCGCGCCGGTCTTGGGCGCATGGAGGAATCTGCCGTCGCCGAGATAAATGCCCACGTGCGAATACGGCCGCTGCAGCGTGTCGTAGAACACGAGATCGCCTGCCTGCAGTTCCGCTAGACTGACCGGTGTGCCTTTTTGGCTCTGCGCCAACGAGTTGCGGGGCAGGCGGATGTTCCAGGCTTCGAGGTAAACATGCGCGACCAATCCGCTGCAATCGAAACCGGTGACCGGCGAGGTGCCGCCGTAGCGATAGTCGAGCCCCAGCGCAAGTAACGCCTGAAGCAGGGCCTCCGAGCGCTCCGCGCGCGGTGGAGGTGGAACCGGTTGAGGGGTTGGCGCGAACGACGAACAGCCCGAGGACAGGAATATAAAAGCAATACAAAACAGCATATTGCGGCGCATAACTAAAGTAATCTAGTGCATATCAAATTTGAGAGCAACCACTAACCGATGTTCTGCGTTATGACCTTGATGAAACACCTCGTTCTATGGGTTGTCCTCGCCGCCCCGGCCGCGTTGGCACAGGGGACGCTGGAAGTCATTTCGCTGCGCCACCGGACGGCCGAGCAGGTGATCCCGGTCCTGCGGCCGCTGCTCGAACCGGGGGGTGCGCTCTCGGGCCAGCACAACCAGCTCATCGTGCGCACCAGCCCGGAGAACCTTGCGCAGTTGCGGGCCGCGCTCCACGCCATCGACCGGCCGCAGCGCCGCCTGGTGATCTCGGTGCGATTCGACAACGTGCAAGGGGCGCAAGACAGTGGCATCCAGGGCAGTGCGCGGATATCCAATCGCGGCTCGAGTGCCGATGGGCGCATCCTCGATTCGCGCTCCGCGCTCGATGAGCGTGTCGACCAGCGCATCCAGGTGCTCGAAGGCGGCCGCGCGGTGATTGCGAGCGGAGAATCCAGGCCCCTGCAGCAGCGCCAGATACTGGTTGCGCCGGGCTCGCCGGGCTCGCCGGGCCTGCCGATCGTTCACGAAAACACCTTGATCCAGGACGCGTCGAGCGGGTTCGCGGTGGTGCCGCGCGTTGCGGGCGGCAACGTCTTTCTCGAAATCGCGCCGCAGCGCGAGCAGTTTTCGCAGTCGATTCGGGGCGCGATCCAGTCCGAGCGAGTGGCGAGTACCGTGAGCGCGCCGCTGGGTGAGTGGTTCGAACTGGGCGGCACGAGCGAATCGGCGTCGCGCTCCGACAGCGGCATCCTCTCCTCGCGCGGCAGTACCGCCACCGGCAACCGGCGCATCTGGGTGAAGGTCGAGGAAGTCCGCTGAACGCCACGAAGGCTGCGGCGCTGCGCGCTCTGGATCGCGCATTCTCGGCCGACGGTCCGCTGGCCGCGCAGGTCGAGGGCTATCGTCCGCGGCCGCAGCAGATCGAGATGGCGCACTCGATCCTCGCAGCGCTCGAGGCGGGCAGCATGCTCGCGCTCGAGGCCGGGACCGGCACCGGAAAAACCTTCGCCTATCTCGTGCCGGCGCTGCTCGCCGGCGGCAAGGTGATCGTCTCCACCGGCACCAAGACCCTGCAGAACCAGCTCTATGACCGCGACCTGCCCGCGGTGCGCGAGGCGCTGGCGACGGGATCGGTGGCGGCGCTGCTCAAAGGCCGCGCCAACTACGTCTGCCTTTACCGGCTCGATAACGCGCGCACCGAAGGGCGCCTCGAATCGCGCGAGGACGTCGCGCGCCTCGCCAGCATCGCCAGTTTCGCCGCCACCAGCGTGAGCGGCGACCGGGCCGAGCTCGCTGCGGTACCCGAGGACGCCGCCGTATGGCAGCACGCCACCTCGACGCGCGAGAACTGCCTCGGCCAGGAGTGCCCGAAATACAAGGACTGCTTCGTCATGCGCGCGCGCAAGAACGCGCTCGCCGCCGACGTGGTGGTGGTGAATCACCACCTGTTTTTCGCCGATGTGGCCCTGCGCGACGAGGGCATCTCCGAATTGCTGCCTTCCTGCAACACCGTGATCTTCGACGAGGCGCACCAGCTGCCCGAGACCGCGCGACTGTTCTTCGGCGAAACGCTGTCCAGCGCGCAGCTGATCGAACTCGCGCGCGACGCGCGCCTCGAGCTGCGCGCCGCCGGCGGCGCCTCGCCGGAACTGGATCGCCTCGCGTCGAAACTGGACAAGGGCGCGCGCGATGTCAGGCTATGTTTTTCAA
>SBAS01000115.1 GCA_005240145.1 Nitrosomonadales bacterium
ACGGCGTCGTCGCGCAGGTAGGTGTGCGGCAGGACCGAGCGCGCCGTCGACGTGGGCAGCTCGAACGAGGGGATGCAGACGACGGCGCGCAGGTCGGGATGCGCCCGCAGTCCAGGTACCAGGCGCCGGGGCGCACGTCGTGCTCGGTCACGACCCGCCCCTGGGTCATCGACAGGGCTTCGCCCTCGATTTCCAGAATTCGGTCCACCAGCATCAGCGGCTCGTCGGGCAGGCGCACCCGCGTCGGGAAGGCATCGGCCTCGGCGAAATCGGGGCCGAGCACGCGGCCCACCGACCCGCGCGCGAATTCCAGGCAGGCTTCGCGGTCCAGTGAGCGCACGGGTGAGCTGATTTCCGCCACGGCAACGCCCGCTGAAGCAGATTGCGCCGCAATGGCCTGCGCCAGGGTTTGCGTGAGGTTTTGCGAAAAGCGCAGATATGCCTCATGCGCTTCGACAGTCGCGCGCTCGGTTGCGACCATCGAACGGTATAGGGCGTCGGCATAATCGTCCTGAGGTTTTGCCCGGGCAGGCAACGCAGGCGCGCTGAAAGGCGCGCCGGTGATGGAAACCTTAATGCTCTTGCCCGCGGGTTTCGCCGCTGCGGCTGGGGCGCCGGCATCGAGCATGGCCGTGTTCATCGGCACACCCGCGGCGTGCAGTTCGGCCAGGGTCCTCAAGAAATGTCCGACCGGATCCGGGCCGGCCACGGCGAGCGAGCGGGCGAGGTGCGGCCGGCCATCGAGGATCCGGTCGATCATGCGGCTGCAGGAATTGCCCGGACCCATCTCGATGAACGTGCGCACGCCGGCGTCGTAGGCGGCGCGAATGACGCGCGGGAAGTCGATCGTGTCCATGGCCTGGGCCTCGATCGCATCCGCCGCCGTTTCGCGCCCGGGGACATAGGCGCGGCCCCAGGCGCAGCTGTAGAACTCGACGCCCGCCGGCGGCTGCGTGTCGAAGCGGTGCAATTCGCGGTAGGCCTTGCGTACCGGGTGGGCAAGCTCGCAATGTACCGTGCTGATGCCGGCGAGCGGGAACCAGTGGCAGCCCAGGCCGGCGACCAGCGCTTCGATCGCGCCGCGCTTGCCGCCGATGACGCACTCCTCGGGCGTGTTCGAGATGAGGAGGTAGACGTCTTTTTTCCTGCCGATGGCGGCGCGCACTTTTTCCGCCGCGCGGTCGACCACGCCGGTCGCCCAATCCGGTCCGCCCGCGAGGTCCCGCTCGAACAGCGGCGAGGCCCGCAGCCGCCCGAGCATGGCATCGCGCTCGCGCCACGCGCGCAGCGCGATCAGCGCGGTGGATTCGCCCAGGCTGTAACCGATCGCGGCGTCGGGTTTCAGGCCGAAATTCGCCGCGAGGTCCGCCACAATGGCGCCGAAGCACAGCTGGCCGCTGATCAGGGCGCGATGGTCGCGCAGCAGTTCCGGCGCGAGAGGATTGCGCCAGAATCCGTCGGCATGCATCTGGCTGGCGAGGTGGGTGTTTTCCGCATCCTGCCGGCGCAGGATCTCCGGCCACTGCAGCGCGAGCGCGCGGCCCATGTCGCCGAACTGGTTGCCCGAGCCGGGGAACACGAAAGCAACACGGCCGGGCGATGGTTGGATGTTTGTATTAAGTCCTACGCGTGGTATCGGACGGGCTGGCCGCGCTTGTGCTCGTTCATGGCCTTCGAGAACGATCTGCACGCGGTCGCCGGCCACGCCGGTCGAATTCACGCTGGTACGGCGCGGGCCGTCGGCGCGATTGCGGATCCAGTGCTGCGCTGGTCGTCCATCGCGCTCAGCGGGAAGGACTGCGTGAAAGAGGCAGAGGCTCGCTTTCACGAGCGACACCAGGCCGGAGGCAGCGCCGGTATGACCCACGTCAGCCGCCGCGTCCTCGATCGACAGTGCAGGCGAGGCCGCGACGTCAGCATCGCGAATCACGGCGTAGATGCGGTCGCCATCGCGCTCGGCGTCGGCCAGGCGCTTGAGCAGGACGCAGGCGGCGCCTTCGCCCGGAACCGTGCCCGCCAGGGAGTCGGGCTTCACCGCGTCGGTGGCGAGCAGTGTGCGCAGGTCGCCGTTCAGGTCCACGCCCCCGGCGAGCGCAACGTCGAGTTCGCGCTTTTGCAGCGCGTGCACGGCCACCTGCAGGGCGCGCAGGCTGGAGGTTTCCTCGCTCGAAATGCCGTGGCTCGGACCGCCGATGTGGAATTCGCGCGCCACGCGGCTGGCGACGATGCCGCCGAGCGCACCCAGCGTGCGGTCGGCGCTCAAGGGCGGGCCGGCGCCTTCGCACAGCTGCGCCATCCACTGTGCTTCTTCGCCGCTGCCGGCATCGAGGCCGGCCCTGCGCGCCCACTCGGCTGCGCGTCGTTTGATGGCCCAGCGGAAATGGAAATCGGTCGCGCGCAGGTCCAGGCCCAGGCCGATGAAGACGCCGCTGCGTGAAGCTTCGAGCTGCGGCTTGCCGGCGTCTTCCAGGGCGGACCTTGCGACCTCCAGCATGAGCAGCTGCTGCGGCAGCATTTCGGCCAGTTCGCGCGGCGCGATGTGAAAGCGCTCGATCGGGATCGACAGGTCATCGAGGTAATACCCCGCAGTGCCGCCGCCCCAGACGCGGCGGATTTCTTCACTTCCCAGGCCACGCCACTGCGCGCGTTGCGCCGGCTCTTTCCGGTTTTCCTCATATAAAACCAGTTTTTCGAAGGCATCGAGATCCGGCCAGCTTCCTGCCCGCACCGCCATGCCCACAATGGCAACCGGTTCAGGCGGAGGGACGGTGCGCGCGATCTGCGGCTTCGACTGGCCGATCCATTCCTCGACGAGCAGGTGGGCGTTGATGCCGCCAAAGCCGAAGCCATTGATGGCGGCGCGGCGCGGCACATCGGCGCCGCGCCGTTCCCATGGCCGGCTCTGCCTGAGGATGGAGAAGGGGCTGCCTTCGAGCCGCAGCGTCCCGGCCGGCTGCTCGAAATTCGCCACCGGCGGCAGCTTGCCATGCCGCATCGCGAGCAGGGTCTTGATCAGTCCGGCGCTGCCCGCGGCGGTGAGCAGGTGGCCGATGTTCGACTTCACCGCGCTCAAGGTGCATTGCGCCGCGCGCCACTCGCCGCCCTCCCAGAGCCGCGACAGGCTTTCGAATTCGACCGCGTCGCCGACCGGCGTTCCCGTGGCGTGGCATTCGATCAGGTCCACCATCTGCGGCGTCCAGCCCGCCTGCGCGTAGGCGAGGCGCAGGGCGCGCAGCTGGCCCTCGGAACTGGGCGAGAGGAGCTTGCCTTCGAGGTCGTTGGACAGGCCGACGCCGCGGATCAGCGCGAGGACCCGGTCGCCGTCGCGCAGCGCGTCGGCGAGGCGCTTCAGCACCACCACGCCGGCGCCTTCGCCGACGATGAGGCCGTCGCCCCTGCGGTCGAACGGCGAACAGCGCCCGCTCGGCGACAGGGCGCGCAACTGCGAGAATCCCATCTGGGTGTAGAGCGAATCGGGGCGCGACAGCCCGCCGGCCAGCATCGCATCGGCGCGGTGCGCGAGCAATTCGTCGCAGGCGAGCTTCACCGCGTAAAGCGACGAGGCGCAGGCTGCATCGAGCGTGTAGCAGGGGCCGCCCAGGCCGAGCGAACGCGCGAGCAGGCCGGCCGGTAGCCCGGTGACGTAGCGGTTCAGCGCGTGCGTAGCGAACGAGGGCCGCTCCTGCGCGCGGCCGAACACCTTCTGTTCGAACAGCGGCAGCAGGATTTCGTCGCACAGTGCGGACGCGCCCGCCGTGGGCAGGGCGATATTGCCGAGGATGACGCCGACCTTGCCAAGGTCGACTTTGTCGACGCGCGCATCGGCGAAGGCCGCCTGGCCGGCGCGCAGCAGCAGCTGGAACATCGGGTCGAGTTCGCCCTCGAGCGTCGGATCCTCGATGTAGCAGCCGCGATGGGTGAGGACCGTGTCGGGCGCGCCGGGCGTGCGGTCCTGGATCGAGCGCGCATCGAGCAGCCAGCGGCCCGCCGGCACCTCGCGGCAGGCGTCGCGGCCCTCTTCGATCAGGTGCCAGAATTCGTCGAGCGAGGCGGCGCCCGGAAATACGCCGCCCATGCCGACGATGGCGATGGGTTCGGGGAAGCTGGCGTCGGCGCCGCCGGGGGACGGCGCAGGATTACTTTTCAAGCCCCAGCCGGTTCAAGCGGAAGGCGTCGCGCAGCCCGGCGTCGACGACGAATTCGCAGCCTTCGGCAGAGGCGAGCAAATTGCCCTGGCGGTCGAAAAACTGGATCGTCGCCACGGCGATGGTGCTGATGCCCAGCGCCACGGCGATTACCGCGCGGCAGCCGCCCTTCGGAAAGACCGAGACGAACTGGCGGTAGCGCGCGAAGGCGCTGGGCAGCGACGGTGCGCCGCGCTGCGCCGCGCTCCACAGGATCATCATCTGGAAGGCGCTGTCCAGCGCGAGCGGATCGGCGATCCAGGTGCCGCGCAGCGGGTGCGTCATCCACTTGATGGGGGCGGAAGCCGCCTTGAGGATCGCGGCGATGCCGCGCTCGGCGAGGCCTTCGACGCGCTCGATGCCGTGCAGTGCCGCGCCATGGAACAGCACGCCGATCGAGTAGGCGTCGGCGAAGCCGCCGCCTGGAATGTCGACCAGCACCGGTTCGGGCGCGGCGGGCAGGTTTTCGGTGGTGAGAAGCACGTCGGCCTGCGCGTGGAGCACCTCGCGGCCGAGCCCTTTATCCGAGCCCGTCTGGCTCGTCATGCGCACCGGCACGACATGCAGCTTGTCGCGCGGCGTGGCGGCGCCGGTGCGCAGGCTCACCATGATGGTCTGCCCCGCATCGAGCACGATGCCCTTCAGTACCTTGAAATTGTCCAGGCCATGGAAGGCCATGCCCGGATTGCCGTGCAGCGCGGCCTGCGCCAGCCACTCGACCATCAGCGCGGCGGGCAGCACGGCGCGGCCGTTGAAGACGTGGGATTCGAGGAAGGGCAGCGCTGCGACGCTCACCTCGCGCACGAAGGCGATGTGGTCGGCGGCGAGAATTTGCACGGGCAGCGGTGCACCGACAGGCGTGGGTCCGAGTGCGAGCACTTCAACGGCATTGCCAGGGACGGCACCGAGCTCCCGCACGAGAAAATCGGCGCCCGCCGCCGGCTCGATCAGGCCGATGCCTTCCTGCGCGAAGAGCTTGCGCACGCCCTGGGTCGCCATGCCGCCGTTCCACGGGCCCCAGTTGATCGAGACCACGCGGCAGTCCGGCCGGCGGCGCGATTCGACCTGGGCGAGCTTGTTGAGGACCTCGTTGGCCGCGGCGTAGTCGACCTGGCCGGTGCGCCCGACGCGGCCGGTGTAGGAGGAAAACAGCGCGATGGCCTTCAACTCATCCTGCGCCAGCGCGGCGAGCAGGCTGCGCAGCCCCGCCACCTTGGTGCCGTAGACGAGGTCGAACTGTTCCGCGGTCTTGTCTTCGATGCGCCGGTCGGCGAGCACGCCCGCGCCGTGCACCAGGCCGCGGATGGCGCCGTGGCGATGGCGCACTTCTGCCATCGTGCGCGCCACCGCCGCGCCATCGCGCACATCGAGCGCGTGATAGAAGGCTCGCGCGCCGGCGGCTTCGAGCCGGCCGAGCTGCGCGCGTATTTCGCGCCCGGCGATGACTTCGCGGTACTTCGCCTCCACCGCCTTGGGCGAACCGCCGCCGGGCCTTGCGGCAAGCGCCTTCTTGATGCCGGCTTCGGTCTGCAGGTCCTGCAGCCAGGCCGGTTCGCTTGCGCCGGGCTCGCTGCGGCCGAGCAGGATCAGGGTCGGGCGGAAAGCGCGCGCGAGCGCGAGCGCCGCCTCGCCGGTGACGCCGCGCGCGCCGCCTGAGACGACGACCACGTCGCCTGGCGCGAACGCGGGTTGGGGGGCGTTGCGCTCGATCACCGCGACGGCGAGTTCGAGGGCTACGCGCCGCTGCGCCGAGAGGCCGACTTCGAGCGGACCGGCGCGGAACATTTCCGCCACGATTTGTTCAGCGGCCGCACCCGCGATGAGCGAGGCCGGATCTAGGTCGATTGCCTTGCAATGGACTTGCGGCCATTCATGGCGCGCGGTCTTGAGCAGGCCGGCGAGGCCGCCGCTGACCGGGTCGCTCTTCGCGCCCGGTGCGCCGAAGCCGAACGCGCCGTCGAGCTTCGAGACCGTGACAAGGACCGCGCCTCCAGCGCTGGCCGATTGGCGCAGCGCGGGGCCGCAGCGCTGCAGGAGGCCGAAGGCGTGCCGGATGAAGGCGTCGTCGCTCCCGGCGGCAGGCGCGACGATGACCAACGCAGCAAGGGATGCGGGGACCTCAGCGGAAAATCCCTGGCGCGGGTCGGCGCGGTGCACCTTGAAGCGCAGCGCACGCAGGCGCTCTTCGATGCGCTCGCAAAGCTCCGAGCCGTCGTCGCTCAGCCAGACGAGGGCGCCGGCGGGCAGGTTGATTGGTTCCCTGTCATCGATGCGAGGTAGTTCAATCGGGCGGATGATCTGGCGCAGTACATCACTTGGTGCTTCTGCATGAGCAATCTCGGCAATAACAGCCGGCGCTGCAGGCACCGCGATTGACGTTGCCGGTACGGAGCGCTCGCCGAGGAGGAAATCGGCGACCTGCTGCAGGGTACGCAGCGTACCGAGGTGCTCGGGCTTGATTTCGGGCGAACCGGGCAGCTTGCCGCGCAGCGCCGCCATGATTTCGACGCGCTTGATGGAGTCGATGCCCAGGTCCGAGTCCATGCCCATGTCGAGATTGAGCATTTCGACCGGGTAGCCGGTTTTCTCCGCGACCACGGCGAGCAGGGCTTCGCTGATTGCGGAAGACTGATTTTGTACTTTCGTTTCTTCCGTAACAAAAGTTCTTCCAGCTGCAAGAAACGCGACAACCTGTTCCAGCGTTTGCAATGTCCCAAGATGCTCGGGCTTGATTTCGGGCGAGCCCGGCAGCCTGCCGCGCAGCGCCGCCATGATTTCGACGCGCTTGATGGAGTCGATGCCCAGGTCCGAGTCCATGCCCATGCTCAAGTCAAGCATCTCGACCGGATAGCCGGTTTTCTCTGCAACCACGGCGAGCGCGGCGTCGCTGATATCGGATCTCAGAGCATGGGTTCCCGCTTGCGCGGGAACGACGATTTGAGCGACGGGCGCAATAACGGCAACAGGTGCAACCGCGGCGACAGGCACGATCAACGGCGCTGCAGGCATCTGCGTCATCGGCACGCCGCTACGCATCTCGAGCAGCGCCTGGATGCTGCGCCGGGCCGATTCCTGGCCTTCGAGGAATTGCTTGTGCAGCTGTGCGGTCTGTTCCTGCAGGCGCTGCAGAGCGAGGATGCCGTCCTGCGCCGCATTCAGGGCGGCGGGGGCGGTTGGTGCTTTTGCCATCGTTCTGTTTTCCACCGGAACGGGAGCAACAGGCGGGCGTGGCGTCGATGGTGCACGGTAGTTCGCCCCCGAGAGCGGGACGCTCAGCGCGGGCTTGCCGGCGCTGGCTGCCACCGCCGGCGGCGCGTTTTCCCATTTCTCCAGCGCGACTGCGTGTCCAAGAGACGCGAGGCGGGCGAGCGCCAGCGCGAGATCAAAGATGCCGGAGCGCTTGCCGCCCGAGGCATCGAGCGCGATGGTTTCCACCTCGCGGCCGGAGAGGATGGATTGCACCAGGTCGCAGAGCACGTGTCCGGGGCCGACTTCGATGAAGGTGCGCACGCCGTCGGCGTGCATCGCCTGGACCTGCGCCATGAAATTCACCGGCCGCTCGATCTGGCTGGCGAGAATTTCGCGTGCTTGCTTCGCGGCCTGGGGATACTCGACGCCGGTCGCGTTGGCGTAGACGGGCATGCTGCCTTTGTCGAAGGCGATCTTTTCGAGCGCCCTGGCGAACGGTGCGCGCGCATCGGCCACCAGCGGGCTGTGGAACGCCGCCGACACCTGGAGCATGCGGCTGCGTACGGCGCGCTCGGTGAGCCTGGCCAGCGCCCGCTTGATCTGTTCCACCGGCCCGGAAAGGACGTACTGCGTCGGCGAATTGCGGTTGGCCACCACGAGTTCGCCCGGCTCATCGCGCAGGAAATCCTGCACCGCTTTTTCGTCCGCCTGCACGGCGAGCATCGCGCCGCGCTCGCCCGAACCGTTGCCCTCGGCCATGAGGCGGCCGCGCAGGTTGGACAGCTGGTGCAGCGCCGAGGGCTCGATGCGCCCGGCGCCGCACAGCGCGAGCAGCTCGCCGTAGCTGTGGCCGCAGGCGGCCTGCGCCGCGACGCCGAAATGATTCAGCACGCTGAACGCGCCCATGCTCACCGCGCCCAGCGCCGGCTGCGCGATGTCCGTGGACTTGAGCGCCTGTTCCTGCTGCTGGCGCGCCTCGTCAGCGAAGACCGGGTGCGGATAGATGAAATCGCTCAGCCGTTGGGTACCGGAGTGTTCCTGCGAGAAGGCCGCGCGCTCGCGCGCGAAAATCGCGTCGGCCTCGGCGAGCGCCTGCAGCATGCCGGGGAACTGGCAGGCAAGATCGCGCAGCATCCCGGTGTATTGAGAACCCTGGCCGGGGAAGAGCGCGCCGAGCTTGCCGCGCTGCTTGCCGGAACCGAAGGCGATGCCCGAGGGCGCAGTCCATGAGGTTTTGCCGGGATTCTTCTCCAGCATCCTGAGCGCGGAATCCATGAGGCCCGCGCGGTCGGATTCCTGCGTCACAACGATGAGCAGGCGGAATTCGGCGTCGCGGCGGAACTGCGCGCGCGATTCGCGCGCGGCGCGCCTGAAGTCGAGCCAGGCGGCGTCGGCGCGCTGCGCGACGAGCGTCGCCTTGAGTGCGTCGAGCCGGTCGTGGGAAAGCGCGAGGATTTCGACATCGCCCTCCCAGGCCGCGTCCAGCTTGCCCGCGCCGTGCTCTTCCAGCACGCAATGGAAGTTGGTGCCGCCAAAACCGAGCGCGCTCACGCCGGCGCGGCGCGGATGCCCCGGCGCGGGCAGCCAGGGGCGCTTGCCGGTGTTGACATAGAACGGCGAGCGGCCGGGCGCGGCCTCCTCGATGGGCTGCTTGACCTTGATGGTGGGCGGCAGGACCTTTTCGTGCAGCGCCATCGCCGCCTTGATCATCCCCGCCACGCCCGCAGCGGCCTTGGTGTGGCCGATCTGGGATTTCACCGAGCCGAGCGCGCACCAGCTGCCGCTCGGGCGCGCGGCGCGGAACACGTCGATGAGCGAGGAGAGTTCGGTCGCGTCGCCGACCTTGGTGCCGGTGCCATGGGCTTCGATGAGGCCGATGGTCTCGGGCGGCGTTCCGGCGTCCGCGTAGGCGCGCTCGAGCGCGAGCTTCTGGCCGCCGGCGCGCGGCGCGTAGATGCCGCTGGAGCGCCCGTCGCTGGAAGAACCGATGCCCTTCAGCACCGCGTAAATGCGGTCGCCGTCGCGCTCGGCGTCGGCCAGGCGCTTGAGCACCAGCAGGCCGAGGCCTTCGCCCAGCACCGTGCCGTCGCAATCGCGATCGAACGGCTTCGCATCGCCCGTGGGCGAGAGCGCCGGCGTCTTGCTGAAGCACATGTACATGAAAATGTCGTTGAACGTGTCGACGCCGCCGGTGATGACCATGTCCGAGCGGCCCGCGGCGAGCTCGAGGCTGGCGAGGTGGATCGCGGCGAGCGAACTCGCGCAAGCCGCGTCGACGACGCAATTGGTGCCGCCCAGGTCGAAGCGGTTGGCGATGCGGCCCGCGGCAACGTTGCCCAGCAGCCCCGGAAAGGAATTCTCCTGCCAGCCGACGTAGGAGTCCGCGATGCGCTGGACGACGTCCTCGGCCACGCCGGCGTCCACGCCGGCGTCCTTCAGTGCGCGGCGCCAGATCGGATGGCCGAGGCGCGCGCCGAGCGGAATCACGAGTTCCAGCGCGCCGGTGACCCCGAGGATGACGGCCGTGCGATCGCGGTCGAACTTGCGGCCCGCGGGTTTCCCGCCCACGTTGCCGATGGCGTAGCCGGCGTCGGCGAGCGCGCGCTGCGCGGCAACGAGGCTGAGCAGCTGCGAAGTGTCGGTCGCCTCGATGTCTTTCGGCGCGATGCCGAACTCCATCAGGTTGAAATTCACCGGCGCGAGGAAGCCGCCGCTTTGCGCGTAAGTGCGGTCGGGGGATTTCGGATCGGCGTCGAAGTACTCCGCCGCGCTCCAGTGCGTGGCAGCGGGAACGGGCGTAATCGCATCGACGCCGTTCTTGATGTTCGCCCAGTACGCCTGCAGGCCGTCCGCCTTGGGAAACAGGCAGCTGATGCCGACAATGGCGATGGGACTCGTTTTATTGCTCATGGCTTGCTCGTCATGCTGTCAAAAACTGGCGCAGCTGCGTCGCTGCGCCCTGCATCAGGTTCTCGGCGACCACCACCACGCGCCGGTTTTCCGGCTTTTCGAGGAAGCTGCCGCGCGCCCATTCGTTGAAAGCCCCCATCGCCGGACCGCACCAGACCTGGTAATCCATCTGGCGCGATGATTCGCCGGCATTCGCCCAGCGCGAACTCAAGCCGAGGTAACTGCGGAAAACCAGCGCCATCCGGTGCTTTGGATCGCGCTCGGCGCGCTCGACCTGCGCCGCGTCGCGCTCGAGGAAAAACCGCCTCGTGTCGCGCCAGGCCTCGTCGACCGTGGCACGCAGAAGTTGCTTTTCAATGAAAGCCTTATCCGCTTCCGGGAGCGTTTCCAGGCCCGCGTTTACCCGGTACAGATCATACAGCTTGGCAGCACGCATTGGGAACATCGTGCCCCGCTTGAGCACCTGCACCCGCACCCCCATTTCGAACATGTCCGCCGCCGGCGCCATGGCCACATCGGCCTGTTCCGCCTGCGCCAGCATCTGGCGCACCAGATCAGAGCTTCCCGACTCGACGCAGGCCTGGTTGACGGTGCCCGTGAGCACATAGGCGGCGCCCATCGCGAACGCCGCTGCCAGCCCCGCCGGGGTCGCCAATCCACCCGCCGCGCCCACGCGCAATGGCTGGTCATACCCATTTTGGGCCTGCATCCGGTCACGCAAGGCGAGAAGCGTCGGGAGCAAGGTCACGAGCGGGCGATTGTCGGTGTGACCGCCGGAATCGGCTTCCGCCGTCACGTCCTGCGCCATCGGGATGGTCGCCGCGAGCGCTGCCTGCTCGGAAGTGATTTCCTTCGCGCCTACCAGTTCGTCGAGGAACTCCCGCGGCGGGGGCGAGAAGAACTGCGTCGCGACTTCGACGCGCGAGACCTTGGCGACGATGCGGTTGGGCGCGACGACGCGGCCTTCGGCATCGCGCTTGATGCCGCTCACCCGGTAGCGCACGACCGGCAATGTCAGCCGCAGGTAGGCCGAAGCTTCGACCAGGCGGATGCCGCGGCGCAGGTACAGATCCACCACCTGCGCTTCGAGCTCCGGCTCATTGGGACTGTGAATCAGGTTGAAGCCGTAGGCCGCGCCCGCAACCGTGCCCGCCAGCTCGTCGATCGCGGCCTCGATGCGCGGAAGGTCCAGGCCCGCGGCGCCGAAAAAACTCAGCATGCCGGCGCGCGCCATCTCCGCCACCAGGCGGGTCGAGGCGATGCCGTTGGCCATCGCGCCTGCGACATAGGCGTAGCGCACGCCATGGTCGCGGCGGAATGCAGCGTCGCCCAGATTCTCCGGCTTGAGCGAAGGAATGCCGGCGGCCGCGTTCATGCGGCGGCCTGAGCGGCCCCTGCAGCGATGAGTTGTTCGATCACGCTCTCGGCGAGCCCGGCTTCGCGCAGCACCTCGCGCGTGTGCTCGCCCAGGCGCGGCGCGTGGCGCCGGTATCCGGGCGAGGATTCGGACCACTCGGATGGCACCGCCATGCTGCGGATGCGGCCTTCGCTCGGGTGCTCGACTTCGCGGAAGTAGCCGATCGCGGCGAGGTGCGGATCCTCGACGATGTCCTGCAGGCTGTTCATGCGCTGCACCGGAATGTCGGCAGCCTCCAGCGCCGCGATCCACTCGGCGGTGCTGCGCGTGCGCATGGCTTCGGCAACGAGGCGGTTGGAATCATCGAAATTCTGGCTGCGCGCGGTGGGCGTGGCATAGCGCGGATCGGACAGCAGTTCGGGCTTGCCGATGAGCGCAAAGAACGCGCGCCATTGCTTGTCGTTGTAGACCAGCACGCAGACGTAGCCATCTTTTGTCGCGTAGGGCAGGCGCTCCGCCGCCAGCATGCGAGCGTAGCCGATGGGCCCGGGTTTTTCATCCGCTCCTGCCACGTAGGTGTAGCCGCCCATATGCTCGCCCATCACGGTCTGCAGCAGGCTTTCGAACATCGGCACGTCGATGCGCTGGCCGCGGCCGCTTTTCTCGCGCCTGTACAGGGCCGCACACACCGCGTTGACGATATGCAGGCCGACGGTGCGATCGGCCATCGTCGCCGGCACATAGCGCGGCGCTTCCGCGCCGGATTCCTTCAGGAGCCATGGCATGCCGGCCGCGCCCTGGATCAGGTCGTCGTACGCGGCCTTGGCGGCGTAGGGCCCGCGCTGCGAATAGCCGAAGGCGCCGACGTAGATGATGCGCGGATTCACCGCGCGCACCTCGTCATAGCCCAGCTTCAGGCGCGCCATCGCCTGCGGCCGGATGTTGTAGACCAGCACGTCGGCAAGTTTGGCGATGGCGAGGCAGGCTACGCGGCCCGCGTCCTTTTTCAGGTCGAGCACCACCGAGCGCTTGTTGCGGTTGGCGTTCATGAAAATGTGGCCCATGCCCCTGGAGCGCAGCGGCGCGTTGTGCCGCATCACGTCGCCCTCGGGCGACTCGAGCTTGATGACGTCGGCGCCGTAGTCGCCGAGGATCTGGGTCGCGAACGGACCCATCACCACGGAGGTGAGGTCGAGGATGCGTACGCCGTCGAGCGGTCCGCTCATAAATCAGGGACAGTCCACGTTTTCCTGCTCTCGGTCGCTGGCAGGTCGGTCATGGGGCTCTCGGGAAAACGTGGACTGTCCCTGTTTTCATTCGGGTTGTATGCCGGCGAGTTTGACGAGCCTGGCCCAGTGCGCGATTTCGCTCAGGATGAATTTGCCGAGCTGTTCCGGGTTCATCGGCGCGACGTCGGTGCCGATGACCGCGAACTTGTCGAGGATTTCTTTTTTCCTTACCGCTTTCTGCGTGTTTTCAGAGAGCAAATTCACGATCTCCCTCGGCGTGCCGGCCGGCGCCACGAGCGCGAACCAGGCGATGAGCTCATAGCCTTTCAACTCCTCGGCGATCGCCGGAACGTCCGGCGCAAGCGGCGTACGCGTGGCCGAAGTCACGGCCAACCCTTTCAGCTTGCCGCCCTTTTGCTGCGCCAGCGCGTTGCCCAGGTCGACGAACGTGAACGACAGCGTGCCGCCGAGGACATCGGTGACGGTCTGCGGGATTCCCTGGTAGGGGACTTCCAGCACGTCCAGCTTGCCCATGGAATTGAGCATCGCGAGCGAAACCCGCGAGCCGGCGGAACCATGGCCCGAGGAGAGCTTGCCGGGCTTGGCGCGCGCGTCGGCGAGGAACTCCTTGAAGTTCCTGATCGGCGAGTCGGACTTCAGCATCAGCATGAACGAGGTGGTGCCGATGCGCGCCACCGGCGCGAAATCCTTCACCGGGTCGTAGGACAGTTTCTTGAACAGGCTCACGTTCGCCGCCTGCGGCGTGTTGGTGGTGACGAGCAGCGTGTAGCCGTCGGGCGCGGCCTTGGCTACGTCGGAGGCCCCGATCGCGCCCGAGGCGCCGGGCTTGTTCTCGACGACGAACGGCTGCTTGAGTTCTTCCTGCAGCTGCTGGCCGACGAGGCGCGCCACCTGGTCGGTCGCGCTGCCCGCCGGGAAAGGCACGACGAGCTTGACGGGCTTTGCAGGATAGCTTTGAGCAAGATTGCCACTCGAGAAGAGAACTCCTGCCATGACTGCGATCCACTTCTTCATCGTTTTTCCCCTTAAGAATTCAGTTTGAGCAGCAACTCTCTGGTTTTCGCAGGATCGGACTGGCGCAGCACACGCTGCGCGAGAGGTTGCGCCTGGGCGAGGTCGGTGCGCAGCACGCGTTCCTTGATGGCGAGAAGCTGCTGCGCGTGCATGGAAAAATTGCGCAGGCCGAAGCCGAGCAGCAGGCGCGTGAGGCCGGGTTCGCCCGCCATCTCGCCGCACACCGCGATCGGCGTGCCGCCGCGGTTGGCCGCCTGGATGGTGTGCGCGATCAAATGCAGCACCGCCGGATGCAGCGGGTCGTAGAGGTGCGCCACCGCGTCGTCGGTGCGGTCGATGGCGAGCGTGTACTGGATCAGGTCGTTGGTGCCGATGGAGAGGAAATCCAGCCGGCGCATGAACATCGGCAGCGCGAGCGCCGCAGCGGGCACCTCGATCATGCCGCCGATTTCCACCGCCGCGTCGTAGCCGACGCCCTTGTCGTCGAGCTGCTGCTTCGCCTGCTTCACCATGCTGAGCGACTGATCGATCTCGTGCGCGTGCGCGAGCATCGGCAGCAGGATGCGCACGCGGCCGTACTTCGAGGCGCGCAGGATGGCGCGCAGCTGGGCGAGAAAGAGCTGCGGCTCGGACAGGCAATAGCGGATCGCGCGCAGGCCCAGGGCCGGGTTGGGCATGTCCTGCGGGCCGCCTTCCGAGAGGCCCTTGTCTGCACCCAGGTCCAGCGTGCGGATCACCACCGGGCGGCCCTCGAGCGCCTTCGCCACCTCGCGGTAGGCCTCGAACTGCTCGTCCTCGGTGGGCAGCACCTTGCGGTTCATGAACAGGAACTCGGTGCGAAACAGGCCCACGCCCTGCGCGCCGGAATCCTGCACGTCGCCCAGGTCCTGCGGCAGCTCGATGTTGGCGAACAGCTCCACCGGCGTGCCATCGAGCGTCGCCGAGGGCGTGGACTTGAGGCGCTTGAGTTTCTGCCGCTCCAGGCCGTGCTGCGACTGGCGCAGCCGGTACTCGCCCAGCACCACCGCGTCCGGATCCACCACCAGCACGCCCTGGATGCCGTCGACGATGAGGACGTCGTTCTCGCGGATCATCTGGCGCGCGTGGTGCAGGCCCACCAGCGCCGGGATATTAAGGCTGCGCGCGACGATCGCGGTGTGCGAGGTCACGCCGCCGACATCGGTGACGAAGCCGCCGAACTTGTGGCGCTTGAAGAGAATCATGTCCGCGGGCGACAGGTCGTGCGCGACCACGATCAGGTTGCCTTCGGCGGAGGCGGGCGGCTCGGGCGCGGCGTTGCCGCCCGCCAGGGTCTTCAACACGCGCTCGACGACCTGTTCGATGTCCTGGCGCCGCTCCCTCAGGTAGGGGTCCTCGATCTCCTCGAACTGCGCCACCAGCTTTTCCATCTGCTGCACCAGCGCCCACTCGGCGTTCATGCGCCGCTCGCGGATCAGTTCGCGCGGCGCGTGCGACAGCGACGAGTCCGCGAGGATCATGCGATGCAGGTTGATGAAGGCGCCGAACTCGGCCGGCGCATCGGCCGTCACGTGCGCCTCGATGGCGGCGAGTTCCTGGCGCGCGCGCGCGATCGCGGCGTCGAAGCGGAAGATCTCGGCGGCGACCGCGCTGTCGGCGATTTCGTAGTGCGCGGCCTCGAGCCGGGCGCTCGAGACCAGGTGCGCGTGGCCGATGGTGATGCCGGCAGACACGGCGACGCCGTGCAGCACGAAATTCACCTTACTCCCCCTCCTCGAACTTGCTCGCGATCAGGTTCAGCAGCGCTGCGAGCGCCGCGTCGGCGTCCTCGCCGTCGGCATCGATGGTGATCGAGGCGCCCTTGCCCGCGGCGAGCATCATCACGCCCATGATGCTCTTGGCGTTGACCCTGCGGCCGTTGCGTGTCAGCCAGAGTTCGCACTTGTAGCTGCTCGCCACCTGGGTGAGCTTGGCCGAGGCCCTCGCGTGCAGGCCAAGCTTGTTGATGATCTGCGTTTCAGCGCGCGCCATCACGGCCCCCGTGATCTGTCACCACGCCCTGCGTGGTCCTTCCCACAGGAATCCATGGTCATGTGTACCACGCCCTCGGTGCCGCCCGACAGCGCTTTCTCCACCACCACGAGCAGGCCCTGGTCGCGGTAGGTAAGCGCGCGGATCAGCATCGGCAGGTTGACGCCCGATATCCCCTCCACGCGTCCTGCCACCAGCAGCTTGAGGGCGATGTTGCCCGGCGTCGCGCCATAGATGTCGGTGAGCACCAGCACGCCGTCGCCTTCGTCCAGCTGGCGTACCAGGTCCTTCGCCTGCGGCAGGATCGCCTCCGGATCGTCGTGCACCGTGACGCCGACCTGGCGCACGCGCAAGGGGCGCTTGCCGAGCACGTGGTTGGCCGAATGGATCAGCGCCTCGCCGAAGGCGCCGTGCGCGACGATCAGGATTCCAATCATGGGGTTCTGGATTTGATTTCCTGTTCCAGCGCATTCAAAAACATTCCCGCAACATCGAATCCAGTCTGGTCCTGGATTTCGCGGAAGCAGGTCGGGCTGGTGACGTTCACCTCGGTGAGGTGCTCCCCGATCACGTCCAGCCCCACGAGGAGCAGCCCGCGCGCGGCGAGCACCGGCCCGAGCGTCTCGGCAATTTTGCGGTCGTGCGCCGAGAGCAGCTGTGCGATGCCGCGCCCGCCCGCGGCGAGGTTGGCGCGCGTCTCTCCCGGCCTGGCGATGCGCGCGAGCGCATGCGGCACCGGCTTGCCGCCGATCAGCAGCACGCGCTTGTCGCCCTTCGCGATGTCCGGAATGTAGCGCTGCGCCATGATCGAGCGCGCGCCGCCCTGTACCATGGTTTCGACGATGACGTAGCGGTTCGGGTCGCCCACGCGCACGCGGAAGATGCTTTCCCCGCCCATGCCGTCGAGGCGCTTGAGGATCACGTCCTGGTGCTCGTCGATGAAGGCGTGCACGCGCTCCGGGTCGCTCGTGGCGAGCGTCGGCGCGACGAACTGGGCGAATTCGAGGATGCCGAGCTTCTCGTTGTGGTCGCGCACTGCGGCGGGCCGGTTGAACACGCACGCGCCCTCGCGCTCGGCCTGCTCCAGCAGCCAGGTCGCGGTGAGGTACTCGAGGTCGAAAGGCGGATCCTTGCGGTTGAGCACGGCGTCGAACGACGCGAGCGCAGCCTCCCGCGGTTCCTTTGCCCGGTACCAGTCGCCGTCGTTGCCGGTCAGTTCCAGCGCGCCGGCGAGCGCGAATACCCCGCCCTTTGAATAGAGGTCGCCCTGGCGGCAGGAAAAAACCTGGTGGCCACGCGCTTGCGCGGCGCGCATCATCGCGACGCTCGTGTCCTTGTAGCCCTTGATCTGCTCGAGCGGGTCGAGGACGAAGAGGAACTTCATACCGCCGCGGTAGTTAAATGCCGGAACAAAACCTACTTCTTGGGTGCGGCCGGTTCCTTCAGTTTGCCGCCGGCCTGGTTGGCCATCAAGACGACCGCGCTGGCGAGTTCCTGGTCCGTAAGGCTGGTGCCGGCACGCGGCGGCATCGCACCCTTGCCCTTGATGACCGCTTGCAGCATGCCATCGAGTCCCAGCTTGAGGCGCGGGGCCCAGGCCGCCTTGTCGCCCAGCTTGGGCGCGTTGGCGACGCCGGCCTGGTGGCAGGCTGCGCAGACTTCCTTGACGTTGTCTTCGGCGCTCTTCGCGGCTGCGGCACCTGCGGCGCCGAACTCCACTTTGCCGACCGGCTGGATGCGCGCGGCCACCGCCTCGGGCTTGAGCGCGGCGGGATCGGCGCTCGGGCGGCTCAACACGAGCTGCACCGTCAGCACGATGCCAGCAATCGGCACCACGAAGGCCAGCAGCACGATCACGATCAGCTGCTGCGGAGTCTTGATGAAAGAGGAATGCTCGTCGTGCTCGGCCATGCGGACGTCCCCGTGATTGGTACTGGTAAAATGCTGATTTTAGCGTGAAACTCGCAGTATCAGGGATGCGCCCGTAGCTCAGCGGATTAGAGTATTGGCCTCCGAAGCCAAGGGTCGTGGGTTCGAATCCCGCCGGGCGCGCCAGATTTGCGGGATCACACGACCCCCATGAGCGAAACGCGAGAACTCGTCCGCGAGGCGGCAGAGCGGCTTTTTGAAAAGCATTGCGGCGCCGAGACTCTGCGGCGTGCCGATGGCGGTGAATTTCCGCAAGTGCTCTGGCGCGCGCTGACCGACGCCGGCTACACCGCCGCGCTGGTTCCCGAGAGCGCGGGCGGCGCCGGGCTGGAAATGTCCGATGCACTATCGCTCCTTGTCAGCGCGGGCCGGCATGCGGTTCCGGCGCCGCTCGCCGAGACCATGCTCGCCGGCTGGCTGTTGTCGTCCGCCAATCTTGCGGTACCCGATGGGCCGCTCACGGTCGCGCCGGTGCGTGAGGGAGGAAATGCGGGCGATACCCTGATCGCCAGGCGCGATGGCGCGGCCTGGCGCATCGATGGCACCGCGCGCCGCGTTCCCTGGGCGCGCCAATGCGGCACGATCGCGGTGCTTGCCGAGAGCGGCGGGGAAAACCTCGTCGCGCTCGTCGCCGCTGCCGATTGCGAGATCAGGGACGGCCACAACCTGGCGGGCGAACCGCGCGATGACCTGGTCTTTGTCGGATCGAAATCGCTGCTGGCGGGCGTTTCACCGATTTCAACTGCTGGACTGCGCGCGCTCGGCGCGGTGATGCGCAGCGCGCAGATCGCGGGCGCGCTGCAAAGCGTGCTCGAGACGAGCGTGCAGTACGCGCGCGAGCGCGTGCAATTCGGGCGCCCGATCGGCCGCTTCCAGGCCATCCAGCAGAATCTCGCAGTGCTCGCCGGGCAGGCCGCAGCGGCGACCGCGGCGGCCGAGGCCGCCATCGAGGCGGCGCCGCAGGCCCTGGATTCCCCCGCTGTTGCGGCGGCGAAAATCCGCGCCGGCGAGGCGGCCGGCATTGGCGCAGCCATCGCCCACCAGGTGCATGGCGCGATCGGTTTCACGCAGGAGCACCGGCTGCACTACCTCACGCGCCGGCTGTGGTCCTGGCGCGACGAATTCGGCAACGAGGCGTACTGGGCGCGCCGCCTGGGCGGCGAGGTCGCGGCGGCGGGCGCCGATCGCCTCTGGCACAGCATCACCGCGGTGGGATAGCGCGCATGGCGAGAATCGAAAACCTGGGATTTGCCGCGCCGCCGCCGTTCGCCGACGGCGAAGTACTGCGCGCCGAAGTGCGCGCCTTCCTCGCCGAACACCTGCCCAGGCGCGCCAGTACCCGGGGCGTGGGTTCCTGGGGCGGACACGATCGCGATTTCAGCCGCAAAATGGGCGCGCGCGGCTGGATCGGCATGACCTGGCCCAGGCGCTACGGCGGACACGAGCGCAGCGCGCTCGAGCGCTACGTGGTGCTCGAGGAGATGCTTGCCGCCGGTGCGCCGGTGACCGGCCACTGGGTGGCCGACCGGCAGAGCGGGCCGCTCCTCCTGCGCGTCGGTACTGAAGCGCAGAAGCAGGCGATCCTGCCGCGCATCGCGGCGGGCGAATGCGCGTTCTGTATCGGCATGAGCGAACCCGATTCGGGTTCGGACCTCGCCTCGGTGCGCACGCGCGCCGCTCCCGTCGCAGGCGGGTTCCGCGTCAACGGCACGAAACTCTGGACCTCCAACGCGCATTGTTCCGAGTACATGATCCTCCTCGCGCGCACCGGTGAAGCGGGCGAGCAGCGCCACGGCGGCCTCACCCAGTTCCTCGTCGACCTCAAGGCGACGCAGGGCATAGCGATCCGCCCGGTGCACAACCTCGCGGGCGAACATCATTTCAACGAGGTCGTGTTCCAGGACGTTTTCCTGCCCGCCGCGAACGTGCTCGGCGAAGTGGGCAGCGGCTGGCAGCAGGTGACGAGCGAACTGGCCTTCGAGCGCTCCGGGCCGGAGCGCTTTCTTTCCTCGTTCTCGCTGTTGGTCGAACTGACGCGCGCGCTCGGCGCCGACCCTTCCGAGCGCGCACGCATCGCGCTCGGGCGCGTCGTCGCCCATATCATCACGCTGCGGCGCCTGTCACGTTCCGTCGCCGGCATGCTGCAGGCGGGCGCGAACCCGGCGCAGCAGGCGGCGCTCGTCAAGGACCTTGGCACCACGCTCGAGCAGGAAATTCCGGAGATCGCGCGCCAGCTGCTCGATGCGGAACCCGATCGCGCCTCGGCGCAGGACTTCGTCACGGTCCTCGCCCACACCATGATGAACGCGCCTTCCTTCAGCATTCGCGGCGGCACGCGCGAAATCCTGCGCGGCATGATCGCGCGCGGCCTCGGCTTGCGCTGATTTGAGACCAGACGGGAGCAGAACCTCGCCATGAACGCACCGCTCGACTACGCGCAGGACGGCGCCATCGTCACGCTGACGCTGAACGCGCCCGAGATGCGCAACGCCATATCCGGCGACGACATGATCGACGCGCTCGAAGCCGCCTGCGACCGCCTCAACGCCGACATGAGTGCGCGCGTCGCCATCCTCACCGGCGCGGGCAGCGCGTTCTCCTCGGGCGGCAACGTCAAGAAAATGCACGACGGCGGCGGCCTGGGCGGCGGCCTGCCGGCGCAGACGCGGCGCAACTACAAGCTCGGCATCCAGCGCATCCCGCTCGCTTTCGACCGGCTCGAAGTGCCGATCATCGCCGCGGTCAACGGACCGGCCATCGGCGCGGGCTGCGACCTCGCCTGCATGTGCGATATGCGCATCGCCGGCGAGAGTGCGCGCTTCGCCGAGAGTTTCGTCAAGCTCGGCATCATTCCCGGCGACGGCGGCGCGTGGCTGCTGCCGCGCGTGGTGGGCTATTCCAAGGCCTGCGAAATGGCGTTTACCGGCGACATGCTGGGAGCCGCGGAGGCGCTTGCCTGCGGCCTGGTCTCCAAAGTCGTGCCCGATGCCGAGTTGATGGCGGAGACGCGCAAGCTGGCCGAGCGCATCGCGGCCAATCCGCCGCACGCGGTGCGCATGACCAAGCGGCTGATCCGCGAAGGCCGGCACGTGCAGCTGGGGAGCCTGCTCGAACTGTCCGCGGCGATGCAATCGCTCGCGCACGCCACCGCCGACCACAAGGAGGCGGTGGCCGCGTTCCTCGAGAAAAGAAAACCGCAATTCGGCGGCACCTGAGCCATGGTGCGCTTGTGCGAAGGCAGGGTTGCGATCGTCACCGGCGCCGGGCGCGGCCTTGGCCGCGAGCACGCGCTGCTGCTCGCGGCGAACGGCGCCAAAGTGCTGGTCAACGACCTTGGCGCGAACGTGGATGGCACGGGGCGCGACGCCTCGTTTGCGGCGCAGACGGTCGCCGACGTCAAGCAAGCCGGCGGCGAGGCGCTCGTCAACGGCGACGACGTCGGTTCCTGGGCGGGCGCGAAGCATATGATCGAGCACGCGCTCGAAGCCTTCGGCAGGCTCGACATCGTCGTCAACAACGCCGGCATCCTGCGCGACCGCATGCTCGTGAACATGAGCGAGGAAGAGTGGGATGCGGTGATCCAGGTGCACCTGAAGGGCACTTTCGCGCCTTCGCGGCACGCCGCCGCGCACTGGCGCGAACTGCACAAGAAAACCGGCGAACCGGTGATGGGCCGGATCATCAACACCACCTCGACCTCCGGCATCTACGGCAACGTCGGGCAGAGCAACTACGGCGCGGCGAAGGCGGGCATCGCCGCGTTCACCATCATCGCGGCGCGCGAACTGAAGCGCATCGGCGTCACGGTGAACGCGGTTTCGCCATCGGCGCAGACGCGCATGACCGAGGGCCTGCGCGCGGTGAGCGACGAGCAGCGCGCCATGCGCGATCCGAAATGGGTTTCGCCCGTGGTCACCTACCTTGCGAGCGAGGTGGCGCAGGACATTACCGGCCGCGTCATCCAGGCCGGCGTCGGGCGTATCGCGGTGTGCGAGGGTTGGCGGCGCGGCGCTGAGGCGGCGCAGGTGGCCGATCCGGTCGAGGCCGGCCGGCTGCTGCGCGAAATGCTGCCGAAGGTGCGCCGCAACTCGGGCATGGACGGCATGGAACTGGATTGAAGGCGACATGCCACTGAACTACGACCACCTGATGGGGTTGAAGCGCGACGGCGATCGCTTCAGCTACACCGACCGCGAGACGATGCTCTACGCCATCGGCATCGGCATGGGCGCCGATCCGCTCGACAGGAATGAGTTGCCGTTCGTGTTCGAGCAACCCTTGCTGAAAACGGTGCCCAGCATGGCGACGGTGCTCACGCGGGTACCGTTGCTGAAGGACTGCGGCTACGACTACACCAGGGTCGTGCATGGCGAGCAGGGCCTGACCCTGCACCGGACGTTGCCCGCCGAGGGCGAATTGATCGCGAGCGCGCGCGTCACCGCGGCCTACGACAAGGGCGACGGCAAGGGCGCGGTCATTTACACCGAGACGGTCGCGCGTTCGGCCGCGGACGGACAGGCGATGTTCACGCTGCGCTCGGTCACGTTCGCGCGCGGCGACGGCGGTTTCGGCGCTCCGGCGGGCTCCGGTCCCGCGCCGCACGCGATCCCCGATCGAAAGCCCGATGCCACGGTCGCGCTCGCGACGAGCAGGGACCAGGCGCTGCTCTATCGGCTGAACGGCGATCGCAATCCGCTGCACGCGGATCCGGAGCTCGCCCGGCGCGTCGGCTTCCCGGCGCCGATCCTGCACGGCCTTTGCACCTACGGCGTGGCCTGCCGCGCGGTGCTGCAGGCGGTGGTCGCCTACGACCACACGCGCATTGCGCAGTTCAATGTGCGCTTTTCCGCGCCGGTCTATCCCGGCGAAACGATCGCGACCGACCTCTGGGTTGATGGCACAATGGTTTCCTTCCGCTGCCGCATCCCGCTGCGCGACAATGTCGTCGTCATCAATAACGGCAAATGTTTGCTTGCCTCATGAGAGGGGTTGAAATGTCGAATCGATTTATCCTTACCTTACTCGCCTTGCTGCTGTCGGGCGGCGCGCAGGCGCAGTACCCGAACCGCAACGTCACCATGCTCGTGCCCTACGCGGCCGGCGGACCGACCGATACCGTGGCGCGCGTCACGGCCCAGGCCATGGGCAAGCCGCTAGGCCAGACCATCGTGGTCGAGAACCGGCCAAGCGCGGGCGGCATCCTCGCCCCGGAGACGATCAAGAATGCCAAGCCCGACGGCTACAACATCCTGATCCACCACATCGGCATGGCCACCACGCCGGCGCTATACCGGCAGCTGCGCTTCAACCCGCTCGCCGATTTCGACTACATCGGCCTCATCAACGACGTGCCGATGACGATCATCGCGCGGCAGAATATCCCCGCCAAGGATTTCAAGGAGTTCCTCGCCTACATCAAGGCCAACAAGGACAAGGTCAGCTATGCCAACGCGGGCATCGGCGCGGCTTCGCACCTGTGCGGCATGCTGTTCATGAGCGCGATCCAGACCGACGTGCTGACCGTGCCGTACAAGGGCACTGCGCCGGCGATGAACGACCTGCTGGGCGGCACCGTGGACTTCATGTGCGACCAGACCACCAATACCACCACGCAGATCAAGGCCGGCAAGGTGAAGGTGTACGGCGTGACCTCGGCCAAGCGCGTACCGTCGCTGCCGGAGGTGCCGACGATGATCGAGCAGGGGCTGAAGGACTTCGAGGTCGGCATCTGGCACGCCTTGTACGCACCGAAGGGCACGCCGAAGGACGTGATCGACAAGCTGGTCGCCGCGCTGCAGGTCGCGGTCAAGGACGCGGACGTCAACAAGCGCTTCGCCGACCTGGGCGCCACCGCCTATCCGGCCGACAAGGCGACGCCCGCCGCGCTGCAGGCGCACCTCAAGGCCGAGATCGACAAGTGGGGGCCGATCATCAAGAAGGCCGGCGTATATGCGGACTAAATGCGCCGGCTGAACTGCAGGACCGAAATGAAGAAGGGGAGCTTTCGCTCCCCTTTTTTTATTTACGCAACACCGTGTTTCTTGAACCAGGCGAGCATCCGCTTCCAGCCGTCCTCCGCCTGTTCCTTGCGGTAAGTCGGCCGGTAGTCGGCATGAAAGCCGTGCGGCACGTCGGGGTAGACGTGGATCTGCGACTTCTTGTCGTTGCCGAAGGCGTGCAGCCCGGCACGCATGCGTTCAACGTGGGTCATCGGGATGCCCTGGTCGGCACCGGCGTATAGGCCAAGCACCGGCCGGTCGATCTTGTCGGTGACGTCCACCGGGTTCTGCGGCTTCACGCTCGTGGGCTCGGCAAAGGTCGGGCCGTACCAGGCCACGGCGGCGTCGACCTTCTTGTTGTGCGCGGCGTACATCCACACCGTGCGGCCGCCGCGGCAGTGGCCGGTGATGGCGAGCTTTCCCGTGTTGGCGCCCTTTTGCTTGCCGGCCCACGCCACCACGGCGTCCAGATCGGCGAAGGCCTGCTGGTCGGAAAGCGCATTCGCGCCCTTGAGCACTTCCTTGATGTCGGCCACCTTCGCCAGGTCGCCGCTGCGGAAGAACGGATCCGAAGACACGGCGAAATAGCCGACCTTCGCCAGGCGCCGGCACATGTCCTTCTGGTATTCGTGCAGGCCGAAGATCTCGGGGATCAGGACCACCACCGGACGCTTGCCGCTGCCCTTCTTGACGGCATAGTAGGCCGGGATGTCGCCGATCTTGAGGTCGCCGCCCTCCAGGCCGTCCATCGGGGTCTTGACCGCCTGGGCGAGCACCGGCTCGGCGCTGGCTGCGAAGCCGGCCGCGATCGCCGCGGCAATGAAGCTGCGCCGGTCAACCGGGACCTGGGGCCTGAGGCTGTTGAAATGGTCCAGGTCGTTCTGCAGGGAATCCTTGAGCATGGCTCTCTCCTCGTGGGGGTACGCCACAACTAACGTAATTCCGGGCAGGTCTATTCCTTGATCGCGGTCAATTGCGGTGCAAACCGGCCGCGATCTGGGGCCGCTGACGCCAGATCCGGGTCTCCTGCTCGAAGGCGTGCGCGAGCTGCAGCACGCCGAAGTCGTCGCCATAGCGGCCGACGATCTGCAGGCCGACGGGCAGCGGCAGGGGGTCGCTGGTGAAGCCGGCCGGCACCGAGATCGCAGGGTGGCTGGTGATGGTGATGTAATAGCAGCTCTTCATCCAGTCGAGGTAGTTGCCGAGTTTGGTACCAGCGATTCTCCGCGGGTATTCCTCGTCGACCGGGAACGGCGGCAACTGGTTCACGGGGCAGAGCAGGAAATCGTAGCGCGTGAGGAACGCGCGCATGCGGTGGAAGAGCTGCGTGCGCAGCGTCTCGGCGCGCGCGATCGCCTCCGGCGTGAGCTTGAGGCCCTGCTCGATGTTCCAGATCACCGTCTGCTTCAGCTGCGCGCGGTGCTCCCGGTAGAGCTGCTCGTGGTTCTGCAGGAAGGCGAGCGCGCGCAGCGCTTCGAAGGATTCGGTGGCGCCGGAAAAATCGGGTTCCGCCTCCTCGATGCGGCAGCCGAGGGCGGCGAACACCCCGCGCTGCTTCTCCAGCACCGCGCTGACGCGCGGATCCATCGGCAGCCCGCCGAGGCTGCGGCTCCAGGCGATCTTGGTTTTCCTGAAGTCGCGCGCCAAGGGACGGGCAAAGTTTTTCCCCGGCTCCGCGCACGAAGTTGGCACCCGCGGGTCCGGCCCCGCCATGGCGGAAAACAGGAACGCCGCGTCCGCCACGGTGCGCGCTACCGGGCCCAGCACCGAGAGCGTGTTCCAGGCATTGGACGCAGGCCAGGCCGGCACGCGCCCCGGCGTCGGCCGGAAGCCGACCACGTTGCAGTAGTTGCCGGGGTTGCGCAGGCTCGCGGCGAGATCGGAGCCGTCGGCGAAGGGCAGCATGCCCGTGGCCACCGCCACCGCCGCGCCGCCCGAGGAGCCGCCGCAGGTCTTGGCAGGATCGTAGGGATTCTTCGTCGCGCCGAACACCGCGTTGAAGGTCTGGCTGCCGGCGCCGAACTCGGGCGTGTTGGTCTTGCCCAGCGTGATCGCGCCGGCGGCGGCGAGGCGCTCGACGATGGCGTCATCCGCGTCGGGCACATGGTCGCGATAAAGCGGCGAGCCTTTGGTGGTGCGGATGCCCCTGGTCGACACCAGGTCCTTGTAGGCGATCGGCAGGGCGGCCAGGGGGCCGCCCGGGTTTTTTTTGCGGTCGAATTCTTTTGCCTTCTTCAAAGCCAACTCGGGAACGAAAGTCACAATCGCATTGACCTGCGGATTGACGCGCTCGACCTGCGCGATGAAGGCCCGCATCACCTCGGTCGCCGAGAGCTTGCGGCTGCGGATGAGTTGCGCGAGTTTTTTCGCCGGGGTGAAACAGATGTCGGTCATAGCAGCACGATGAAGTATTGTTCTGTCATAGCAATACGATATCGTATTGCTCCTGTGCATAGTTGGATTCGACCTGCACCGACACCGGCTTGCCTATGAAGTCGGAGAGCATCGCCAGCGCGCCCGATTCCTCCTCCTGGAACAGGTCGCAGACCGGCGGCGAGGCGAGGACGCGGAACTCGCGCGCCTCGAAGGCGCGCGCCTCGCGCAGGACCTCGCGCAGCACCTCGTAGCAGACGGTGCGCGCGGTTTTCATCTCGCCGCGACCGCCGCAGGCCTGGCAGGGCTCGCACAGGACGTGGGCGAGGGATTCGCGCGTGCGCTTGCGCGTCATCTCCACCAGGCCGAGCGCGGTGAAGCCGCTCAGCGTCACGCGCGTGGGGTCGCGCGCGAGCGCGCGGCGGAACTCCTCCAGCACCGCGGCGCGATGCTCCTCGGTCTCCATGTCGATGAAGTCCACCACGATGATGCCGCCCAGGTTGCGCAGCCGCAGCTGGCGCGCGATGGCCTGCGCCGCCTCGAGGTTGGTCTTGAACACGGTCTCGTCGAAGTTGCGCTTGCCGACGAAGCCGCCGGTGTTGACGTCCACCGTGGTCATGGACTCGGTCTGGTCGATCACCAGCGTGCCGCCGGACTTGAGTTCGACGCGCGGCAAGAGCGCCTTTTCTATTTCCTGCTCGACGTTGTAGAGCTCGAACAGCGGCCGCTCGCCGGTGTAGTGCTGCAGCTTGGCGAGGAGCCCCGGCATGTAGCTTCGCGCGAAGTCCGTCAGCAGCGCGTAGTTCTCGCGCGAATCGACGTGCACCGCCGTGGTATCCGCCGCAACCATGTCGCGCAGCACGCGCTGCGCAAGCGACAGGCCCTGATAGACCAGTTTCGGCGGCTGGGCTCCCGCATTGGGACCTCCGGCGAGCTCGCGGATGGCGCGCCACAGGCTGCGCAGGTACTCGATGTCGGCGCGCAGCTCTTCGTCGCTTGCGCCCTCGGCGAGCGTGCGCAGGATGAAGCCGCCGGTTTCCCCTTCGGGTATGAGCTGCTTCAACCTGTCGCGCAGCGCCGCGCGCCCCGTCTCGTCCTCGATGCGCTGCGAGACGCCGATGTGCGGATCCTGCGGCAGGTACACGAGCAGGCGTCCGGCCACCGAGAGCTGGGTCGAGAGCCGCGCCCCCTTGCTGCCGAGCGGGTCTTTCAGCACCTGCACGGTGACCGGCTGGCCCTCGGCGAGCATCTTCTCGATCGGCGTGGCCGTATTGCCGTTGCGCCGGTGCTCCCTGCCTTCAGCAGCGGCGGCCCCGCGCCGCTGCTCCCACAAGTCCGCGACGTGCAGGAAGGCGGCGCGCTCGAGACCAATTTCGACGAAGGCCGACTGCATCCCGGGCAGCACGCGCGCCACCCGCCCGACGTAGATGTTGCCCACCAGCCCGCGGCTCGCCTCGCGCTCGACCACCAGTTCCTGCACCTGGCCGGCGGCGAGGACCGCGACGCGCGTCTCCTGCGGCGTGACGTTGACGAGGATTTCCTCGTTCACCGGCGCCGCTCCTGCTGCGCCCCCATGCGCTCGAGCAGTTGCGCGGTCTCATACAGCGGCAGGCCCATGACGCCCGAATAGCTGCCCTGCAGGGCGGCGATGAACTGCGCCGCGCGCCCCTGGATGGCGTAGGCGCCCGCCTTGTCGTCGCCCTCGCCGGTGGCGACGTAGTGGCGGACGTCGTCCGCGCAGAGGACGCGGAATTCGACTTCCGATATGGACAGCGTGCACTCGAGCTGGCTCTCGTAGCGCAGCGCGACGGCGCTGAGCACCTGGTGCCGGCGGCCCGAGAGCGCAGCCAGCATGGTCGCGGCCGCGCGCCGGTCGGCGGGCTTGCCGAAGATCTGCTCGTCCACCGCGACGGTGGTATCGGCGGCAAGCACCGCGGCGCGCGGCAGGTTTCTTTGCTCCACGCGCTGCCAGCCGGCCTGCGCCTTGGCGCGCGCGACGCGCTCGACGTAGAGGCGCGGCGTTTCCCCGGCATGCACGCTTTCGTCCAGGCCGGGATCGGTCTCAGGGATGTTGCGAAAGGCGAGGACCTGGAAACGCACGCCAATCTGCGCCAGCAGTTCGCGCCTTCTCGGACTGCGGGACGCCAGATAGATCGAACGCTCAGCTTGCACAGGCAATTCCTCGCCCTCGGGGAGCGGCGAAGTCTAGCAGGCGGTCCTGCCGGCTATGCCGGCTCCACCTCTACCATCGCGTCGAACGTCGCCTGTCCGGCGGAGAACGCGAACAGATCGACCGCGGCGTCGGGCAGGACCGCAGCGCCGGCGGTGAGTCGGTTGAGGCCCGGCCACCCGTCGCGCATCCAGACCGTGCCAGCGGGTATGCGCTCGGTAACCAGCGCCTTCGCGCGCAGTTCGCCACGATCGTTGAAAATGCGGATCGCCGCGCCGTCGGCGACATCGCGTGTCGCGGCGTCAGCGGGAGAAATCCACAGCGAAGGTTCCGCCTCGCGCCGCGCCAGCGTCGGCAGTTCCCGCCCATTGTTGTAGAAGCCGTGAAAATGCGTCAGGGTCCGCCCCTGCGTCAGCGCCAGCGCATGGGCGCGCGCCTTGCCGCCGGCCTGCGGCTTGTGCTCAAGCGTGGGCAGGGGCGGCAGACCGAGGCGCTCGGCCTGGTCCGAGTAGAACTCGATCTTGCGCGACGGGGTGTCGAAATCCAGCGTCGGATTGGCGACGTGCGACACGTTCAGCGCACGGATGCCGCCCTCTGCGCGCAGCGCCGCTACCGATGTATGGCCGGTGCAGGGATGATCGAGAATCACGTCCATCATGGCCTCCTCCGAAGGCCACGGATGAAAGCCTTCCAGATGGAGCCGCTCGGCCAGTTCCTTCACGATCGCGTGGAGCGAGCGCGTTTCGCCGGGCGGCGCCAGCGCCTGCTCCATCAGATAAAGATGCGTGTGCGTCATTTTGCATCCCACTTCCTCCAGCCACGCGGTCCCCGGCAGCACGATGTCGGCGAAGCGGCGCGCGGTCTCGTTGAGGAACAGGTCGTAGCTCACCACCAGAGGGGTTCGTTGCAGCCCCGCCGCCACATCCGCGGCGTCGGCGAAAGACGACAGCATGTTCGTGCCCATCAGCAGCAGGGTCTGGATGCGGCCCTCGCGCAGGGCCGCGGTTAGCGCCGGCATTTGATTCGGGATGACCGTGCCGGGCGCCCTGCGCGCGGGCTCGATGATGCTGCCCAGGCCGCGGCCGTGGGCCGCACTGCCGTGGCGCGGGCCGAAACCGCCGCCCGCGATGCCGGCGTTCCCGGTCAGCCCGGGCAGGCAGGCGATGGCGCGCGCGGCCTGCCAGCCATTCGCGCCCTTGTGCATCGAGCTGCCACCGAGCACGATCATCGAGGGGCGCGTGCCGGCGTAGCGCCGCGCCAGCGCCACGATCCGTTCGGCGGCAATGCCGGTGATTTCGGCAGCCCACGCCGGTGAGTAGTCGCGCACATGCGCGGCGAGCCGGTCGAAGCCGAGCGTATGCGCGGCGACGAACGCCGCGTCGTGGCGTTGCTCGACACAAATGACATGCAGCAGCGCCAGCGCCAGCGCCGTGTCGCTGCCGGGCCGGATGATGAGCGTTTCGTCCGATTGGGCGGCGGCCTCGGTGCTGCGCACGTCGATCGTCACCACCCGCGCGCCGCGGCGCTTCGCCGCCAGCAGGTGCCGGGCGGTGTTCGGCTGGCTGGCCAGATTGGCCGCCCAGAGGATGATGAGCTCGGAGTGCTCGCCCATGTCCTCCTTGGTGTTGGTCTCGAGCATGCCGGTGAGCCCTAGTCCGAAGGCGCCCAGGCCCCAGCAGATCATGGTCGGGCTCCAGAACTGGGAGCCGTGGAAGTTCGCGAAACGGGCGAGCAGCTGCGCGCTGATGCGCGTGCCGTAGTTGGTGGTGAAGGTGCCGTGGCCGGGCCAGATGCCCACGCGCTCCGGTTGCGCCATGCCGGCGACGATCCGCTCCAGCGCCTCGTCCCAGCTGGCCCGCCGGAACTCGTCGCCGCGCCGGTCGCGCATCAGGGGATGCAGAAGGCGCGCCGGGTTGCCGATGATTTCCCGCGACGCCTGGCCGCGGATGCAGAGGAACCCCCGGCTGTCCGGGTTGGCCTCATCGCCCTTGACGCTGACGAGCTCGCCGTCACGCACCTCCGCGATCATGCCGCAGAGCGTCGGGTGGCAACTCATCGGGCACATGGTGCGCACTAGCGTGGAGGACGTCCCCGTCACTGGATCACCTCATCCGCCCGCCTGAGCACCGAGCGGGATCGCCACGAAAAGCGAAGCTCGCACAGAAGGTTTTGCCCTTCGAATAGCCGAGCCCGCGCAGCGCCGAGGACAAGGAGTGCCAGTACGCTGTCACGCCTGTTCATTCAATTTACCTTGAATCAGTCTCCGAGCTAGATCGTCAAGACGAGACGAAGCCCATCCTCAACCTCGGCGAGCAATCGAGGATTGAGTCTGCCGATTCGCTGCGTGAGAAAGGTCTTGTCCACGGTGATGATCTGCGAGACGTTCACTACGGACGGCTTCGTAAGCCCGGTTCCCTTGACCGGCAGGCGAACATTTCCCGGTGCATCGGCGAGGCGCTGGTTCGATGTGATGACCGCCGCGACAACCGTGCTGATGCGGCTTTCGTTGAAACTATTTGCCGAAACGACAAGCAATGGCCGCCGGAATCCAGGGCCGGACCCGGCGGGCTCTGGAAGTGAAGCCCACCAGATCTCGCCGCGGCGCATTACCGCTTGCTTCGCGCGAGCGTGCGATGCTGAAGCACGCCTAGCTCGGCATCGAGTGATGAGTCTTCCCGAGCAGGGCCGTAGATCTCGTTGAGCCGGGAGGTTATCAAGTCGTCCTGATGTCTATCCACAAGTGCTGCCAGCGCCTTGGAGTAAAGCTCGCTTCGAGAAACCCCCAGGCGTGAAGCGAGCTGCTCGGCCGAACGAAAGACGCGATCGGGAACGGAGATGGCAGTTTTCATGTCCCGAGTATAACACTGGTTATACCCGCGTCAACCTTGGCTAGTTGCGGTGGTAGGGGTGGCCCGTGAGGAGCGTTGCAGCGCGGTAGAGCTGCTCGCACAGTACCACCTGCGCGAGCGCGTGCGGCAGCGTGAGCGCCGAGAGGCGCAGCAGCAGCGAGGCTTCCTTTCTGATCGCCGGGTCGAGGCCGTCGGCGCCGCCGATGACGAACGTCGTGGGCTCGCCGAGCAGCGCGGCGAACTGTCTGGTCGTAAGGTCCTTGCCGCGTTCGTCCAGCGCGACGAGGCGCGCTCGCGCAGGAATCTTGATCCGCTTCGCCTTTACTTCGAGAATTTCGACTTCATATCCGCGCGGCATGCGGCGGACGTACTCGTCCCTCGCGCTCTTCGCCCATGACGGTAAGTTACTTGCGACCGCGACGACGTGCAGTCTTGCCACGGGCGGGTTTCTTCGACGCGACGGCGCGCTTGCGCTTTTTTTTCGGTTTCTCTTCTTTCTTCAACCTTACTTCCTTGCCGCCCCAGAGTTCTTCCAGGTTGTAATGGCTGCGCACCGCCGGGTGCATGACGTGCACGACGATGTCGCCCAGGTCCACCAGCACCCACTCGCCGTTGCGGCGGCCTTCGACGCCGACCACGTTCGCGCCCAGCGCCTTGAGCTTTTCCTGCACGTGCGTGGCGAGCGCGTTCACCTGCCGGTTCGAGTCGCCGCTGGCGATCACCACGCGCTCGAAATAGGCGGTTTGCGCGGCGACGTTGAACACCACGATGTCGCGCCCCTTCACGTCTTCCAGCGCCGCCACCACGGCGCGCTGCTTTACGCGGATGTCCATTAGATGTACAGGCCCTTTTCTTTTATGTAGCCGAGCACCGGTGCCGGCAGCATTGCAGCCACGTCTTCGCCGCGCGCGAGGCGCGCGCGGATGTCGCTTGCAGAGACTGGCATCGGGGTCATGGAGAGGGTCTTTGCCTTTGCATCCAGTTTCGTTCCGGGCCTTGCGACCACGGCGATTTCGCAGAGTTTCTCGAGTTCCTGCCAGCGGTGCCAGCTATCGCGTTTCGCATACTGGTCTGCACCCATGAGCAGGATGTAGTTCGCTTTCTTATCTTTTTCTTTCAAGGCTTTTAAACTTTCATAAGTGAATCCACTCGCACCCGGCTGGAGTTCGCGCTCGTCGATGGCGTAGCGCGGCTCACCGACGATGGCGAGCCTGAGCATGCCGAGACGGTGCGCCGCGGCGGCAACCGGCGCCTCCCGGTAGGCGGGCGCGCCGGTCGGCAGCCAGAGCACCTGCTGCAAGCCCAATTCCCGCAGCGCCGCGCCTGCGATTGCGAGGTGCGCGTTGTGGACGGGGTCGAACGTGCCGCCGAGGATGCCGACTGGCCTTGCCACTAAGATCTGATTTCCCCGTGCCCGAGGACGACGAACTTCTGCGTCGTCAGCCCTTCGAGGCCGACCGGGCCGCGCGCGTGCAGCTTGTCGGTGGAGATCCCGATCTCGGCGCCCAGGCCGTACTCGTAGCCGTCGGCGAAACGGGTCGAGGCGTTCACCATCACCGAACTCGAATCCACTTCGCGCAGGAAGCGCTCGGCGCGCGCCTGGTCGGTGGTGACGATGGCGTCGGTGTGCCGCGAGCCGTACCTGGCGATGTGCGCGATCGCCTCGTCGAGGCCCTTTACCACCCGGATCGACACGATCGGCGCCAGCCACTCGGTGTAGTAGTCCTTTTCCGTCGCCGTTTTTGCGCCCGATATTAGTTTGCGGGTCGCGTCATCGCCGCGAATTTCCACCGCTTTATCGAGAAAAATCCTGCCGATCGAAGGCAAAACCTGCGCCGCAATGCCTTCTGCCACCAGCAGCGTCTCCATGGTGTTGCAGGTGCCGTAGCGCTGCGTCTTGGCATTGTCGGCCAGGCGCACCGCCATCGCCGCGTCGGCGCGGTCGTCGACGTACAGGTGGCACACGCCGTCGAGGTGCTTGATCATCGGGATTTTCGCTTCGCGCATCAGGCGCTCGATCAGTTCCTTGCCACCGCGCGGCACAATGATGTCCACGTATTGATGCATCGTGATGAGTTCGCCCACCGCGGCGCGATCGGCGGTGGCGACCGCCTGCACCGCGTTCTCGGGCAGCCCAGCGGCCTTGAGGCCCGCGCGCACGCAGGCCGAGATCGCCTGGTTGGAGCGCAGCGCTTCGGAGCCGCCGCGCAGGATGCAGGCGTTGCCGGCCTTCAGGCACAGCCCCGCGGCATCGGCGGTGACGTTCGGCCGCGACTCGTAAATGATGCCGATGACGCCGAGCGGCACGCGCATGCGCCCGACCTCGATGCCGCTCGGGCGCCGCGCCAGCCCGGTGATGGTGCCGACCGGATCCTCGAGCGCCGCGACGTCTTCGAGGCCCGCGGCCATCTGCTCGATGCGCTCCGCATCGAGCACGAGGCGATCGACGAAGGCGCCGTCGCGTCCGTCCTTCTTCGCCTGCGCGAGGTCAGCGCGGTTCGCCTCCAGCAGCTCCTCCGCGCGTGTGCGTATTTGCGCCGCCATCGCGCGCAGCGCGCGGTTCTTCGCTTCGCTGCCGGCGCGCGCCATGTCGCGCGCCGCAGCGCGCGCCGCCTCGCCCAGGCCTTGCATGTACGCCACGAGGTCGACCGAGTCGCTACGCAGTCGCGCGCGGGACTTTGCCGATGAGGCCTTCGCCGACCGGGTTTCTACTTTCACGCAGCAATTCTAACCCCAGGCGAATGAACTCATCCCAGGGCTCGCCGCTGCCGACGCCCTTGCTGGCGCGGTCGATCGCCGCGGCGTGCACGATCGCGGCGAGCACGGCGGCGGGCGGGAATTCTCGCTGCGCCGCGCGGATCGCCGGCTGGCGCCGCTTCCAGACTTTCGCCGCGTCGATCGCCTCGTCCGCCGAGCGGCCGCGCGCCACCAGGCCCTGCACCAGCGCGAGCGTCTGCAGGTCGCCGGCGAGGATGGCGAGGATGAATACCGGGGATTCGCCTTCGCCGCGCAGGCCGTCGATCGCGCGCACGTAGCGCTTCACGTCGCCGGTGAGCAGCGCGTCGCTGGCGATGAAGGGATCGAAGCGCGCCACCGTCGCCACGGCGCTGCACACCGTCTCGAGGTCCAGCTCGCCGCGCGGCGCGAGCAGGGCGAGTTTCTGGATCTCCTGGTGCGCGGCAAGCAGGTTCCCCTCGACGCGGTCGACGAGGTACTGCATGGCCTCGGCATCGACGCTCTGGCCGTTGCGCGCGAGGCGCCCGCGCAGCCAGTCGGGCAGGCGCGCAAGTTCCACGGTGCTCACTTCGGCGACCACGCCGGCGGCGGAGAGCGCGGTGAACCACGCGGCTTTCCAGTACGGCCCTTCCGGGCGCGGCATGGTGACCACGAGCAGGTTCTCCGGGTTGGGCCTCGCGCACCAGGCGGCGATCGCGTTGCCGCCCTCGACGCCGGGCTTGCCGCCCGGGATGCGCAGCTCGAGGATTTTCCTGCCGCCGAAGAGCGAAAGGTTGGCGCCGGCGTTGCGCAGCTCGCCCCAGTCGAAGCCCCTGCCGGCGACGAACACCTCGCGCTCGTCGTAGCCCTGCTTGCGCGCGGCGGCGCGCACGGCGTCGGCGGCTTCGAGCACGAGCAGCGGCTCGTCGCCGTGTATCAGGTAGGCGGCGGCAAGGTTCTTCTGCAGCTGCGCTTCGAGTTGCTCGGCGCGAACCTGCATTTACTGCGGGGGAGGCTTGGGCCGCTGCGCGCCGAAGAGCCGGCGCAGGATCAGCTGCACCATGTCGAACTGCATGTCGCGAAAGAGGAGCCCCTCCTCGGTGTCCTTGGCCAGCACGTCGGTGTCGTTGAAGCTCACGTCGCGGGTGAGCTGCACGGTGCTCAAGGGCAGGAATTCGCCGCCCTTGCCGTCGTGCACGCGAAAGGCGACGCGATAGATGAGCTGGAACTCGCGCACGCGCCCCGTGGCGGCGAGCGACAGGATCTTCTTCTCGCGCAGCTCCTGCAGCAGCTCCAGCACCGCCTGCGCTTTTTTCGCGTCCTCGATCACCGTGGTGCGCGTGCCCGCCTGGATGTTGCGCTTGAGGTCCAGCCCGATGCCGGCCGAAGTGCCGGTCATGTAGAGCGTGTCAAAAGGCAGCGGCGCGGCGCCGCGCAGCTGGAAGCCGCATGCGGCAAGCAGGCAGGTGAGCGCAAGCGCGAAGGCGAAGGTACGCATCAGACGACGATATTGATGAGGCGGCCGGGCACGATGATGGTCTTGCGCACCGCCTTGCCCTCAATGTACTTCTTTACCGCCTCGGCCGCCATCGCTTCCAGGGTCTGCTGGTCGGCGGACTTCGGCAGTTTTGCGTTGCCGCGCGTCTTGCCGTTGACCTGGATGACGTAGCTGATTTCCTCCTGCTCGAGGGCCGTCGGATCCGGATCCGGCCACGCCGCCGTCATGATGTCCTTGCCGAAGTTCAATTGCGTCCACAGGGCGTGGCAGATGTGGGGCGTGATGGGTGAAAGCAGCCGCAGCAGGATCGAGAGCCCTTCCTGCGTGACGTCGTTCTTGACGCCTGGAAGCCTTTCCAGCGCGTTCAATATCTTCATCGCTGCCGAGGCCACGGTATTGAACTGGTGCTTGCCGAGGTCATAGTTGGCCTGCTTCAGCACGGCGTGGATCTCGTGGCGGATTTCCCTGTCCTTCTCGCTCTGAGCTGAATTTCCCCCCGAAAAATTCAAACCATAGTTCCACAGCCGCCTGAGGAAGCGGTAGGAGCCCTCGACGCCCTCGTCGGACCACTCGAGGCTGCTGGTGGGCGGCGAGGCGAAGATGATGAAAAAGCGCGCGGTGTCGGCGCCGTAGCGCTCGATCAGCTCCTGGGGATCGACGCCGTTGTTGCGCGACTTCGACATGGTGCCGATGCCGTCGAACACGACGTCGCTGCCGTCCTTCATTTTCGCCGAGAGGATTTTTCCCTTCGCATCGCGCGTCAGCGCCACCGCCGACGGATTTACCCATTCGCGCCGGCCTTCCGGCGTATCGCGGTAGTAGGTCTCGGCGAGCACCATGCCCTGCGTAAGCAGCCGGGTGAAGGGCTCCGAGAAGCCCTTGAGCAGGCCTTCGTCGCGCATGACGCGCGTGATGAAGCGCGAATACAAGAGGTGCAGGATGGCGTGCTCGATGCCGCCGATGTACTGGTCCACCGCCATCCAGTAATTGGCGCGCTCGTCCACCATCGCGTTCGCCTGGTCGGGGCAGGCGTAGCGCGCGAAGTACCAGGACGAATCGACGAAGGTGTCCATGGTGTCGGTTTCGCGTTTCGCTGGCTTGCCGCAGGACGGGCACTTGGTTTCGTAGAACGCCGGCAGCTTGTTGAGCGGGTTGCCCGTGCCGTCGGGCACCAGGTGTTCCGGCAGTACCACGGGCAACTGGTCGTCGGGCACCGGCACGTCGCCGCAGGCGGGGCAGTGCACGATCGGCACCGGGCAGCCCCAGTAGCGCTGGCGCGAGATGCCCCAGTCGCGCAATCGCCACTGCACCTGCTTCTCGCCCAGGTTCTTCGCCTTCAGGTCGGTCGCGATGGCGTCGACGGATTGCTGGAAGTTCAAGCCGTCGTACTTGCCGGAGTTGATGCACCTGCCGTGGTCGGTGTAGTGATCGGCCCAGGTGTCGGCGGAGAAGTCCCTGACGTCGATGACCTGCGGGATCGCCAGGCCGTACTTGAGCGCAAAGGCGAAGTCGCGCTCGTCGTGCGCGGGCACGCCCATGACCGCGCCTTCGCCGTAGGTCATGAGCACGTAGTTGCCGACCCAGACCGCAAGCTGTTCGCCGCTGATGGGATGGGTGCAGAACATGCCGGTGGGCATGCCCTTCTTCTCGATCTGCGCCAGTTCCGCTTCGAGCACCGTGCCGCGTTTGCATTCTTCGACGAACGCGGCGAGTTCCTTATTGTTCCTCGCCGCATGTGCCGCAATGGGATGCTCCGCTGCCACGGCGCAGAACGTCGTCCCCATCAGCGTGTCGGCGCGAGTGGTGAATACCCACAACACGCGCTTTTGCTTTTCCAGTTCATATTCAAAACCGATGCGCACGCCCTCGGAACGGCCGAGCCAGTTCTTCTGCATCAGCTTGACCTGCTCGGGCCAGCCGCTCATGCCGTCGAGGGCAGCCAACAGTTCGTCGGCGTACTGCGTGATGCGCAGGAAGTACATCGGGATTTCACGCTTTTCCACCGGCGCGCCGGTGCGCCAGCCGCGGCCCTCGATCACCTGCTCATTCGCCAATACCGTCTGGTCGACCGGGTCCCAGTTGACGACGCCGGTCTTCTTGTAGGCGATGCCCTTCCTGAACAGGCGCGTGAACAGCCACTGGTTCCACTTGTAGAAGCTCGCGTCGCAGGTGGCCAGTTCGCGCTCCCAGTCGAGCGCGAAACCGAGGGCCTGCAACTGCTTCTTCATGTAGGCGATGTTGTCGCGCGTCCACTTCGCCGGCGGCACCTTGTTCGCCATGGCCGCGTTCTCGGCGGGCAGGCCGAAGGCGTCCCAGCCCATCGGCTGCAGCACGTTCATGCCGCGCATGCGGTGGTGCCGCGTGATCACGTCGCCGATGGTGTAATTGCGCACGTGCCCCATGTGCAGCTTCCCCGAGGGGTAGGGAAACATCGACAGGCAGTAGAATTTGGGGCGCGATGCGTCTTCGCTGACGCGGAACGAACGGCGCGACTCCCAGAACGACTGGGCCTCGCTTTCGACGCGGCGGGGATCGTAACGCTGAAGCATGGAAGCGGCGGATTATAAGGGAGGGTTCCGCATGAAGAATGTCCTCTGGCTGGCTATATTTCTCGTGTCCTCGGGCGCGGCGCAGGCGCAGGGCTGGCCGTCGAAATCGGTGCGCTTCATCGTGCCGTTCCCGCCAGGCGGTGCCACCGACGTGGCAGCGCGGGCCGTCGCCGACAAGCTGACGCAGGCGCTCGGACAGCAGTTCGTGATCGACAATCGCGCCGGCGCCTCGGGCGCCATCGGCGCGGCCGAAGTGGCGCGCGCCGCGCCCGACGGCTACACCATCCTGTTTGCGGCCGATCCCGTCACCACGCTGCACCTGGTGATGAAAAGCGTCCCCTACGACACGTTGCGCGACTTCGTGCCCATCACCCAGGTCACGACCCAGCCGATCGCGGTCGCGGCCCACAGTTCGGTGCCCGTGAAAAACGTGCAGGAGCTGATCGCGCTGGTGAAATCGCAGCCCGGCAAATTCTCGTTCGCGCATTCCGGCATCGGCACCGGCCAGCACCTTTCGGGGGAATTGTTGAAGAAGCTGGCCGGCATCGACATGGTGCACGTGCCCTACAAGGGCGGTGGTCCGGCGGTGACGGACCTGGTGGCAGGGCAGGTGCCGCTCGCCGTGCTTGGTTCGACCCCGCTCATCCCGCATCACAAGTCGGGCCGCATCAAGATCCTCGCTTTCACCAGCAAGGATCGCTTCCCGACCATGCAGGACGTTCCCACGCTGCACGAGTCCGGCTTCCCGGGCTTCGACACCGGGCAGTGGCTCGGCCTGCTCGGGCCGCGCGGCACGCCCGCCGAGGTCGTCAACCGGCTCTACGCGGAAACGCGCAAGGCGCTCGCCCTGCCCGACGTGCGTGAACGGTTACTGGCATCGGCACTGCTGCCGGTGGGCAATACGCCGCAGGAATTTGCGGGCGTGATCAGCGCCGACATCGAGCGCTGGACCAAACTCGCCGGCGAGCTGGGTCTGAAGCCGCAGTAGAATCTGCGGCCTCAGTGTCGCTGCACCTCGAACACCTCAATCCCGAACAGCTCGCGGCGGTTACCCTGCATGAAGAGGGAACTGCGGGACACGCCCTTGTGCTCGCGGGCGCGGGCAGCGGCAAGACGCGCGTTCTCACCACGCGCATCGCTTGGCTGATCACCTCGGGGCACGTCACGCCCGGCGGCGTGCTGGCGGTCACCTTCACCAACAAGGCGGCGCGCGAAATGGTGACGCGCCTCAGCGCGATGCTGCCGGTGAGCCCGCGCGGGCTGTGGATCGGCACCTTCCACGGCCTCGCCAACCGCCTGCTGCGCGCGCACCACCAGGAAGCCGGGCTGCCGCGCGAGTTCCAGATCCTCGACATCCAGGACCAGCTCTCGGCGGTGAAGCGCCTGGCCAAAAGCCTCAACATCGACGAGGACCGTTTCCCGCCGCGCGACCTGCAGCGCTTCATCAACGGCCACAAGGAGGAAGGGCTGCGCGCCGGCGACGTGCAAATCACCGATGACATCACGCGCCGCCAGGTGGCGTTCTTCGCCGCCTATGACGAGCAATGCCAGCGCGAGGGCGTGGCGGATTTTGCCGAACTGCTCCTGCGGAGCTTCGAGCTGCTGCGCCGGAACGAAATATTGCGCCAGCACTACCAGGCGCGCTTTCGCTACATCCTCGTGGACGAGTTCCAGGACACCAACCGGCTGCAGTACCGCTGGCTGAAGCAGTTCGCGGGAGCGCAATCGGGGCTCTTCGCGGTGGGCGACGACGACCAGTCGATCTACGGTTTCCGCGGCGCCAACGTCGGCAACCTGGCGGAGTTCGAGACGGAGTACTCCAAAGGCCAGGTGATCCGCCTGGAGCAGAACTACCGCTCGCAGGGCAACATCCTCGATGCGGCGAACGCGCTGATCGGCAACAACCGCGCGCGCCTGGGCAAAAACCTGTGGACCTCCGCCGGGCCGGGCGATCCGCTGCGCGTATTCGAGGGCGAAAGCGACGCCGACGAGGCGCGCTTTATCGCCGAAGAAACGAGCGCGCTGAAGCGGGACGGCACGCGCCTGGTCGACGTCGCGGTGCTGTACCGCTCGAACGCGCAGTCGCGGGTGCTCGAGCACGCCCTTTTCGGCGCGGGCATTGCCTACCGGGTCTACGGCGGGCTGCGCTTTTTCGAGCGCGCCGAAGTCAAGCACGCGCTCGCCTACCTGCGCCTCGTCGCCAATCCCGCGGACGACACCTCGTTCCTGCGCATCGCCAATTTTCCCCCGCGCGGCATCGGCGCGCGCAGCATGGAGCAGCTGCAGGATGCCGCGAAGCAAAACGGGCTTTCGCTTTTTGCCGTCTTGGACCCAAAGGGAAAGGCGGCGGGCTTCAAGAAGCTGATCGAAGAACTGCAAAAAGAGACCACAGACCTGCCTCTGCCCGAAATGGTCGAGCGCGTCATCCACCGCAGCGGCCTGGTCGCGCACTACAAGAACGAGCGCGAAGGCGCCGAGCGGGTCGAGAACCTGGAAGAACTGGTCAACGCCGCGGCGGCCTTCGTGCAGGATGAAACCCGGATGGAAGGCAACAACCCGGAGGTCGTGGAGGAAGTCACGCCGCTGGTCGCTTTCCTCAGCCACGCGGCGCTCGAAGCGGGCGAGCACCAGGCAGGCGAAGGCCAGGACGCGCTGCAGCTGATGACGGTGCACTCGGCCAAGGGCCTGGAGTTCGATGCCGTGTTCATGAGCGGCCTGGAGGAGGGCCTCTTCCCGCACGAACAGAGCGCGATGGAAAAGGACGGCCTGGAGGAAGAGCGCCGCCTTGCCTATGTCGCCATCACGCGCGCGCGCAAGCGCCTCTACCTGACTTTCGCGCAGACCCGGATGCTGCACGGCCAGACGCGCTACAGCCTCGCTTCGCGCTTTCTGGAGGAAATCCCGGAAGGCCTGAAGAAGTGGCTGACGCCGCGCTTCGCGCGCTCACAGCGCGCGATGGCGTTCGATCTGCCTGCGCGAAGCAAGTCCTACTCAGACGACAAGGACACCTATTTTCCGAAACGGGAAAAAGTATCCTTCGCCAGACAACGCGAAGACTCGGGCTTTCGCATCGGCCAGAGCGTCACGCACCCGAAATTCGGCGCCGGCGTGATCGTCGATGCCGAGGGCGACGGCGGCGATGCGCGCGTGCAGGTGAATTTCGGCCGCCAGGGCGTGAAATGGCTCGCCGTCGCCGTGGCCAAGCTTCAAGCAGCCTGAGAATCAGAAATCAGGGACAGTCCACGATTTCCTTAGTTCGTGTGGAAATCGTGGACTGTCCCTGATTTCCAAGCTGCAGGCCGCGTAAAATTCCAGTTCGAGCCGATGAAACGCAACGACTATCTCGAAAGAATCCTCAAGGCGCGCGTCTACGACGTCGCGCAACAGACGCCGCTCGAACTCGCGCCGGCCCTCTCGCGGCGCCTGGGCAACCGGCTGCTCCTGAAGCGCGAGGACCTGCAGCCGGTGTTCTCCTTCAAGCTGCGCGGCGCCTACAACAAGATGGTCAACCTCCCGCCGGCGAAGCTGGCGAAGGGCGTGATCGCCACGAGCGCGGGCAACCACGCCCAAGGCGTGGCACTGGCGGCGCAGAAGCTCGGCTGCCGCGCGCTGATCGTGATGCCGGTGACGGCGCCGAAAATCAAGGTCGACGCGGTCGCGGCGCGCGGCGCGCAGGTGATCCTGCGCGGCGACAGCTATTCGGAGGCCTACCGCTACGCGATGCAGTTGAAGCGCAAGCGCGGTCTGACCTTCGTGCACCCCTACGACGATCCGGACGTGATCGCGGGGCAGGGCACCATCGGCATGGAGATCCTGCGCCAGAGCGCGCGGCCGATCCACGCCGTCTTCGTCGCGGTCGGCGGCGGCGGCCTGATCGCAGGCATCGCCGCCTATATCAAGCGCCTGCGGCCCTCGGTGCGCGTGATCGGCGTCGAGCCGGTGGATGCCGACGCCATGACGCGCTCGCTCAAGGCCGGGCGGCGGGTCGTGCTCGATCACGTCGGCCTCTTCGCCGACGCGGTGGCGGTGAAGCAGGTGGGCAAGGAGACCTTCCGCTTGGCCAGGCAGTTCGTCGACGAAATGGTGCTGGTGGACACCGACGAAATGTGCGCGGCGATCAAGGACGTGTTCGAGGACACGCGCGTGGTGCTCGAACCCTCGGGCGCGCTCGCGATTGCCGGCGCCAAGGCCTGGGTGGAGCGCCACGCCGAACGCGGCAGGAGAATCCGCGGCAAGACCCTGGTCGCGGTGGCCTGCGGCGCCAACGCGAATTTCGACCGGCTACGTTTCGTCGCCGAGCGCGCCGAAGTCGGCGAACACCGCGAGGCGGTGCTCGCGGCGACGCTGCCGGAGCGGCGCGGCAGCTTCCGGCGCTTCTGCCGCGCGCTGGGCGGGCGCAACGTCACCGAGTTCAACTACCGCATGTCGGATCCGCGCGAGGCGCACATCATCGTCAGCGTCACGGTGCACGACCGCGACGAGACCGCGCGCATCGTGAGGAGCCTCAGGCGGGGCGGTTTCCGCACCCTCGACCTCTCGGACGACGAAGTCGCCAAGGGGCACATGCGCCACATGATCGGGGGGCATTTGCCCAAAAACAAAAATAGCATCACCGAACTCCTGTATCGCTTCGAATTCCCGGAGCGGCGCGGCGCGCTGATGAAGTTCCTCACCGCGATGAACCCGGGCTGGAACATCAGCCTCTTTAACTACCGCAACCTGGGCGCCGACTACGGCTCGATCCTGGTCGGCATGCAGGTGCCGAAGGCCGACATGGGCGAGTTCCGCCGCTTCCTCGGCAAGCTCGGCTATCCCTGCGCCGACGAGACGCGCAATCCGGCGTACCGTCTTTTCCTCGCCTGAGCATGGCGCGCGGCCAAAAATAGGATGGCACGCGGCGCCATAGATCTTCCCAAACGCCTGGCGGCCTACGTCATCGCCACCGGCGTGCGCGAGACGGCGGTGCAACGCCGCCTGCGCGCGGTGACGCGCCGGATTCCGATGGGCGGCATGCAGATCGGGCCCGAGCAGGCGGCGCTGATGCAGATCCTGGTGCGCGCGACCGGCGCGCGGCGCTGCATCGAGATCGGCACCTTCACGGGCTACTCGTCGCTTGCCGTGGCGCTCGCCCTGCCGCCTGGCGGCAAACTGGTCTGTTGTGACGTGAGCGAGGAATGGACCGCGATAGCGAGAAAGTACTGGGCCCTGGCTTCCGTATCCAAAAAGATTCAACTCAAACTTGCGCCGGCGCTTGAAACGCTGAAGAAATTGAAGGGCCCCTTCGACTTCGCGTTCATCGACGCGGACAAGACCAATTATCAAAACTATTTCGAGCGCTGCCTGCAGCTCGTGCGCCGCGGCGGCATCATCGCCATCGACAATACGCTCTGGCATGGGCGGGTGATCGATCGCCGGGAGCGCAGCGCCGATACGCTTGCGATCCGCGCCTTCAACCAGAAGCTGCGCCGCGACCGCAGGGTGACTATCGCGCTGGTGCCGATCGGCGACGGCGTGACGCTCGCCTGCAAGCGCTAGCGCGGCGGCAGGTCCGGGATCAGGCGTTTGCCCAGGCTCGCCACGTCATCGGCGCTGTAGCCGATGCGGCGGTAGAACTCCAGCACCGCCGTGTTGCCGGTGCGCACCTGCAGGTTCAATTTCGGGCAGCCCCTTGCGGCCAGCAGCTCTTCGACGTGCCGCATCAGCAGGCGGCCGTAACCCCTGGTCCGGTGCTCGGGCGCAACCGCGAGGTAATTCACCCAGCCCCTGTGCCCGTCGTAGCCTGCCATGACCGTGGCGACGACCGTTCCCGCAAGTTCGCCGACGAGGAAAAGCTCGGCCTGCGTGGTGAGCTTCCTCTGGATGTCCTTGTGCGGATCGTTCCAGGGGCGCGTGAGTTCGCAGCGCCGCCAGAGTTCGACGACCGCGCTTTCGTCCGCGTCAGCGTAGGGACGGAGTTTCATGCAGTACGGGTTCGCCGAGAAACGTCAGACTACGCTGGTCGCGGCGGTAGACGCCGCGTTCGGTCACCACCCAATCCACCGGAATGTCCCAGCTTTGCGGGTGGATGGTCTCGATCCTGGCCATCTCAGATGCCACTCCGATGACGGTTGGTTTCTTCGGCATAGAAACTAAAGTCCTATCAAAAAAACCGCCCCCATAGCCCAGGCGGTAACCGGCGCCATCCCAGCCGTTCATTGGCAGGAGCACGGCGTCTGGAACGATTTCTTTTGAGTTGACCGGGTAAGGGATCTCCAGGGGTCCCAGGGCCGTCTCGACGCCGGGATGCCACTCGCGGAAAATCAACGGCTGCCTCGGCGCGACGACGACCGGCAGCGCGGTCAACGCGCCGAGCTCGCGCAGCGTTCTTACCAGGTGCCGCGCGTCGTACTCTGCCCTGATGGGCCAGCAAAAGGCGAGCTTTGCCGAGGCGAGCCCGGGAAACGAGCGCGCGATATGGATGTCGATGCTGTGCCGGTAGCGCTCGAGCGTGGCGTGATCGAGCGCGGCGCGCGCTGCAATCAGCCGCGTGCGTTCGCTTTTTCGCCAGGCCTTGAGTTGTTCGGCATCCATGCAGCGTCAATCGCGCAGTGCTAAGCTTAGTCCATGATTTTTAGGCGTTTCCTTACTATAGCAGCACTCGCCGGCTGGATCGGCGCTGGAATCGCCGCGCCCAAAGTCCCGCCGGCGGACGAAGCTCTGCTCAAGGCCCACGACGCGTTTCGCGCCGGCGACGCGGCCAGGCTCGCCAAAGCCGCAGCGCCGCTTGGCCGCCATGTGCTCGCGCCGTACCTGGAGTACTGGCGGCTGAAATTGCGCCTCGAAGACAAACCCGATGCGGAGGTGCGCACGTTCCTGCTGCGCGAACAGGGCAGCTACGTCGCCGAGCGCCTGCGCGCGGATTGGCTGAAGGAACTCGGCAAGCGCGCCGACTGGCAGAGCTTCGACCAGGAGCTGCCGCTGCTCGCGCAGGACGACCTGGAACTGCGCTGCTACGCCTGGCTCTCGCGCCTGGCGCGCGGCGATGCAGGCGCGTTCGACGAGGCCAAGCCGGTCTGGCTCGAGCCGCGCGAACTGCCCGAGGGCTGCAATACGCTGGTCGACAGCATGCTCGAGGCGCGGCGCGTCAGCGTGGACGACGTCTGGCGCCGGGTAAGGCTCCTGTTCGAAAACAACCAGGTCGGCGCGGCGCGGCGCACGCTCGCCTTCCTGCCCGGGGGCGAGAAGCACGACGAGCGGCAGCTCAACCAGGTGGTCACCGCGCCGAAGATTTTTCTCGCCGGCGCGACGCGCTTCCTGCACAAGCGCCCGACGCGCGAGATGGCGGTGCTGGCCATGCTGCGGCTCGGGCGCGCCGAACCCGAGGCGGCGGCGGAACTCCTGCGCGGCAAGCTGGGCGGGAATCTTCCCGCACAGGATGTGAGCTACATCTGGGGCCGTCTCGCCTACGAAGGCGCGCGCAAGCACGCACCCGAGGCGCGCCGCTGGTATGGCCTGGCGGATGAAATGGCGCTGAACGATGAGCAGCTGGCGTGGAAGGCGCGCACGGCGCTGCGCGCAGCTGACTGGCAGATGGTGCGCGACGCGGTGGACCGCATGTCGGTGAGCGCGCGCCAGGATCCGGCCTGGGCCTACTGGTACGGCCGCGCGCTCGGCAAGCAGGGGAGCGACGACGGTGCGCGCGCCTACTTCCTGCGCATCTCGGGGCAGCCGAACTTCTACGGCCTGCTCGCCGCCGAGGAGCTGGGGGCCATGGCCGGCATCCCCGAGCCGTTCCATGTCGCGAGCGAGGCGGACGTCAGCGCCGCCGGCGCGATCGCCGGCCTCGCGCGCGCGCTGGAGTTGTACCGCCTCGAGCTGCGCGCCGAGGCGACGCGCGAATGGATCTTCACCATCCGCAGCATGGACGACGCGCAGCTGCTTGCGGCCGCCGAGGTCGCGCGCCGCGCGGGGATCTTCGACCGCGCCATCAACACGGCCGAGCGCACCTTGAGCGCGCACAACTACAAGGTGCGTTTCCTCGCCCCCTTCAAGGAAGTGTTCGAAGAGCACGCGCGCGCCTTCGGCCTCGAGGAGGCCTGGGTGCTGGGGCTGGTGCGCCAGGAGAGCCGTTTCATCGTCAACGCCAGGTCCTCGGTGGGGGCAGCCGGGCTCATGCAGCTGATGCCGGCCACGGCGCGCTGGATGGCGAAGAAGAACAACGTGAAGAATTTTTCGCCGGCCCGCGTCACGGAAGTGCCGATCAACGTCGCGCTGGGCACGGGCTACCTGAGGCTGGTGCTTGATGACCTGGGCCACCCGGTGCTCGCTTCGGCCGCCTACAACGCCGGCCCGGGCCGCGCGCGGCGCTGGCGCGCCGACCAGCCGCTGGAAGGCGCCATTTACGCCGAGACCATCCCGTTCAACGAAACGCGCGACTACGTGAAGAAGGTGATGGCGAACACCATGTACTACGCGCAGATATTCGACGGTAAGATTGTGCCGCTCAAGGACCGGCTGGGGCGGATCCCGGCAAGGGCGTCCAACGAGCGGTTCAACGAGGAACTGCCGTGAAGCACCAGAACATTCTCGTCGTGGGCGGCGCCGGCTTCGTCGGCCGGCACCTGGTCGCCGCGTTCGCCGCGCGCGGTGCGCGCGTCACCGTGCCGACGCGCCGCCGCGAGCGCGCCAAGCACCTGATCCTGCTGCCCACGGTGGACGTGGTCGAAGCCGACGTGAACGATGCGAAAGCGCTTGTGGCGCTAGCCGCAGGGCGCGATGCGGTGGTGAACCTCGCGGGGATATTGCACGGCCCGGATTTCAAGCTGGCGCATGTCGAGCTGGCGCAGTCGATCGTCAACGCCTGCCACCGGGCCGGCGTCAGGCGTTTGCTGCATATGAGCGCGCTCGGCGCCGATACCGACGGGCCATCCGAATACCTGCGCTCCAAGGGGATTGGCGCGCGCGCGGTGCTCGCTGCCGACGACCTGGCGGTGACCGTGTTCCGCCCCTCGATCATTTACGGGCCCGAGGATCGCTTCCTCAACCTGTTCGCGCGGCTCGCCGCCTGGACGCCGCTGTTCGTGCTGGGTTCGCCCGGGGCGCGCTTCCAGCCGGTCTACGTCGGCGACGTGGTGCGCGCCTTCGTCGCCGCGCTGGACAATGAAGAAGCCGCCGGCAAGAGCTACGATTTATGTGGGCCGAAGGAGTACACGCTGCGCCAACTGGTCGCACTGGCCTGCGCGATCACCGGCCGGCGCCGCCTCGTTATCGGCCTGCCCGAGGGCCTGTCCTACCTGCAGGCCTGGTCGATGGAACTGCTGCCGGTGAAACTGCTCACGCGCGACAACCACTATTCCATGCAGGTGCCGAACGTATCCGCGAGCGCGTTTCCGTTCGGCATCCGGCCCGTGCTGCTGGAAGCCACGGTGCCCTCCTGGCTCGCGCCCGCGGGCCCGCGCGAGCGCTATCCACAGCTGCGCTGGCGCGCGCGGCGCTGAGGCGAAACGCCGATGTCCAACGGGGCGCGCATCGACGCGCTGCTCGCAGGCCCGGTGCGCGCGATCAACATTGGTCTCGCGGGTTTCGCGCGCGATCTGGCCGCGTGCGGCGCCGAGGTGGCGCAGGTAGACTGGGCGCCGCCCGCCGGCGGCAAGCCCGAATTGCTCGCCGCGCTCGAGCGTCTTGCCGCAATGGAATCGGCGATAGCGGCCGCCAACCAGGCGGTCATCGAGCGCGTGCTTGCCGCCGAACCCGTGCTCGCCGGCGTGCATCGCGCGGACGAGCTGATCCCGGCGCTGGCGGAGCGGCGCCTGGTGCTGCACACAGGACCCCCGCTCGGCTGGCGCGAGATGTGCGGCCCGCTGCGCGGCGCGGTTTGCGGCGCGCTCGTCTTCGAGGGCTGGGCGGCCGACCTCACTGCCGCCGAGCGCCTCGCCGCGTCGGGCGAGATCGCGTTCTCGCCCAATCACCACCACGGCGCGGTGGGCCCGATGACCGGCATCACGACGCGCAGCATGCCGCTGCTCGTGGTCGAGAACCGCGTCGGGCTGGCGAAAGGCGGGGGCAACCGCGCTTTCTGCGCCCTCAACGAAGGCCTGGGCAAGGTGATGCGCTTCGGCGGCAATGATGCCGAGGTGCTGGCCCGCCTCGCCTGGCTGCGCGACGAATTCGGGCCGCTGCTCGGCAGGGCCCTGGAGCTCGCCGGAGGCATCGCGCTTGGCCCCTTGATCGCGCGCGGCCTCGCCATGGGCGACGAGATGCACCAGCGCAACGTCGCCTGCACTTCGCTTTTCCTCCGGGCGATCGCGCCCAGCATGGCCGCTGGTGGCGGACCCTTGGAAAAAGCCTTCGCCTTCATCGCGGGCAACGACCAGTTTTTCCTGAATATCGCGATGGCCATGGGCAAAAGCATGCTCGATCCGGCGCGGGGTGTGGCCGGCAGCACGATCGTCACCGCGATGAGCCGCAACGGCACCGAGTTCGGCATTCGCGTCGCGGGCACCGGCGAGCGCTGGTTCACCGCGCCCGTGGAAATGCCGCAGGGCCTTTTCTTTCCGGGCTTCTCCGCGGCCGATGCCAATCCGGACATCGGCGATTCGGCGATCCTCGAGGCCGTGGGGCTGGGCGCTTTCGCCATGGCGGCGGCGCCCGCGGTCGCGGGCTTCATCGGCGCGGGTGGCTTTGCCGATGCGCTCGCCTATACGCGCGCCATGGCGGAGATCGCGGTGGCGCGCAATCCGAGGTGGACGATCCCGGCGCTCGAATTCTCCGGCACCGCGACCGGCATCGACGTGCGCCGCGTCATCGAGACCGGGATCGCCCCGGCGATCAACACCGGAATTGCGCATCGCAGGGCGGGCGTGGGCCAGGTCGGGGCAGGCGTCGCCCGCGCGCCCCTTGCGTGTTTCGAGCAGGCTTTGCTGGCGCTTGGCGATGCCGCTGGTCGTTAACCGCGTCGAGCAGGGCCGCTATCTCGATTCGGTCGCGCTGATGCGCGTATCGCGGCGCCTCGAGGCGCTGCCGGGCGTGCTCGGCGCGGCCGTGATGATCGGCACACCGTCCAACCGCGCGCTGATGCGCGACGCCGGCCTGCTCGCCGCCGAAGGCCAGGCTGCCGGCCCGAACGACCTGGTGATCGCGGTGCTCGCGCAGGACGCAGCGGCGGGGCGCGCGGCGCTCGATTTCGCCTTGCAGTCCATGCACGAGAAAGACAAGGGCTCAACCGCAACGTTTGCTCGCGCGCGCAGCCTTGGCGGTGCGCTCGAATCGCTGGCGCAGGCGAATCTGGCGCTGATTTCGGTTCCGGGTGAGTACGCCGCGCGCGAAGCGCGGCGCGCGCTCGAACGCGGGCTGCATGTGATGCTGTTCTCGGACAACGTGCCGCTCGAAGCCGAGGTCGAGCTGAAGCGACTGGCGGGCGAGAAAGGCCTGCTGATGATGGGGCCGGACTGCGGCACGGCGCTGATCGCGGGGACCCCGGTCGCCTTCGCCAACGCGGTGCCGCGCGGCGACATCGGCATCGTGTCCGCCTCCGGGACCGGGTTGCAGGAGGTGTCTTCGCTGATCGCGCGCCTGGGCGGCGGCGTCTCGCACGGCATCGGCGTCGGCGGGCGCGACCTCGACGAGCGCGTCGGCGCGCTTGCTACGCTGGCTGCCCTCGAGGCTCTTGATCAAGATGAAAGCACGGCGAAGATCATCGTGATCTCGAAGCCGCCGTCGCCGGCGGTCGCGCGGCGCGTGCTGGAGCGGGTGAAGCGGCTGCACAAGCCTAGCGAGGTGTGCTTCCTCGGCTCAAAAGAGCCGGGGCTTGCACGCACGCTCACCGATGTTTCAGAACGCGCCACGGGAAAGAAGATCGCCCCGTTCAGGAGCAGGCTGAAGAAAGGCAAACGCAGGGCAGTGGGGCTCTTCTGCGGCGGAACCCTGTGCGCCGAGGCGGAACTGATCTTCGGCGGTCGCCGTGGCCATCGTTTTATCGACCTGGGCGACGACGAGTTCACGCGCGGCCGCCCGCACCCGATGATCGAGCCCGAGTTGCGCAACGAGCACATCGCCGCGGCGCTGAAGGACCCGCGGGTGGGCTTGCTGCTGGTTGATGTTGTGCTTGGCTATGGATCGCACGAGAATCCGGCGGCAGTCCTCGCGCAGAACGACTTGTCTTCGAAAGTGGTCATCGCCTCGGTGACCGGTACCGATGGCGACCCGCAAGGCTACTCGCGCCAGGTCGCGATCCTGCGCTCGGCCGGGGTAGTGGTCGCGCCCTCCAGCGCGCGCGCCGCGGAACTCGCAGCCAGCCTCGTTTCCTAGGAGAACGCGCCGAACGCGACCAGCGGCGATTCGGGCACGGGCATGGTCAGAGTTCGCCGTAGACGCCGAGCGCGGCGTCGACCGCGGCGCCCCGGGGCAGCCTGAATCCTTGCGCCGAAAGCACCGCTTCCAGCGCGCCCAGCGTGATCAGCACGGCATCCTCGCGCGCGTTATAGCCCATGGCGCCGATGCGCCAGATCCTGCCGCGCAGCGGCCCGAAGGAGGTGCCGATCTCGATGCCGAAGTGGCCCAGCAGCGCGCTGCGGGCCTTCTCGCCGTCCACGCCCTGCGGCACGAAGACCCCGGTGACGTTGGTCATCTTGTGTTTCGGGTCGCCGAAGAGCTTGAGACCCATCGCCTCGAGCCCGCGCGTCAGCGCCCTGGAGGCGAGCGCATGGCGCGCGAACGCCTGCGGCAGACCTTCCTGGAGCAGGATGCGGGCGCATTCGCGCGCCGCGTAGAGCATGCTGGTCGCCTCGGTGTGGTGGTTGAGCGCCTTGTCCGACCAGTAGTCCATGATCATGGCGAGGTCGAGGTAGTTGCTGCGGATCACCGGACCTTCGCCATCCTGCTGGTTCTGTTCGCGCAAGCCTTGCTCCGTATGACGGCGCCGCACGATCGCCCGCTCCGCCCGCTCGTTGAGCGTGAGCGGCGCGGCGCCCGAGGGGCCGCCGAGGCATTTCTGCAGCCCGGCGCTCACCACGTCGAGCTGCCAGGCGTCGGTGGGCAGGTCCATGCCGCCGAGCGTGGCGGTGGCGTCGACATAAAGCAACGCGTCGTGCGCGCGGCAGATTCGCCCGAGCGCGGCGAGCGGCTGCGCCATCGTTGTGGAGGTGTCGCCGCGCGAAATGGCGACAAGCTTCGGCTGCTGTTTCTTTATCTCTTTTTCGAGCACCTCCGCCGGAAAGATCTGGCCCCACTCTGTCTCCACGGTCCGCACGTCGGCGCCCAAGCGCTTCGCGATCTCGACTTTGAGGTGGCCGAAGCGGCCGAACACCGGCACCAGCACCCGGTCGCCGGGCTCGATCAGCGAAGCGAGCGCCGCCTCGATCGCCGAGCGCGCAGTGCCGTCGATCAGCAGCGTCTGCCGGTTCTGCGTCTGGAACACGCCGCGGTAGAGTTGCGACACCTGCTGCATGTAGCCGCGGAACTGCGGATCGAACTGGCCGAGCAGCGGCGCGCTCATGGCGCGCAGCACGCGCGGGTCGGCGTTGATCGGCCCGGGGCCCATGAGGAGCCTCGGCCCCGGGTTGATGTCTTCAAACATGGGAATGATGTTTCAGCCAGTGCCTCGCGATGTCGATACGCCGGGTGACCCAGACTTTCTTGTTTCCTACATATTTCAGGAATCTCTCCAGGGAATTGAAACGTCCGGGCCTGCCCGCCAGCCTGCAATGCATGCCGACCGACATCATGCGACCGCCTTCGGCGTAGAGGACGTCGAAGGAGTCCTTCAGGTACTGGAAGAACTGCTCGCCGGAGTTGAAGCCCTGCGGCGTGGCGAAGCGCATGTCGTTCGCGTCCAGCGTGTAGGGCACCACCAGCTGCGGCTTGCCGCCTTTCTTCCTATAGCGCGTGTCGTAGAACGGCAGCTCGTCGCTGTAATCGTCGGCGTCGTAGACGAAGCCGCCGTCCTCCACGACCAGGCGGCGCGTGTTGGGACTGGTGCGCCCGGTGTACCAGCCCAGCGGCCTCGACCCCGTGAGGCGCTTGTGGATCTCGATCGCGCGCTGCATGTGCGCGCGTTCCTCCTCGAGCGGTACCTGCTGGTAGCTGATCCAGCGCCAGCCGTGGCTCGCGATCTCGTGCTTCGCCTCGAGGAAGGCCTCGACCACCGCCGGGTTGCGTTCCATCGCCATGGCGACGCCGAACACGGTGAGCGGCAGGTCGTATTTTCGGAACAGCGCCAGCAGCCGCCACACGCCGACCCGCGCGCCGTATTCGTACAGCGACTCCATCGACATGTGGCGCGCGCCCTCGAAGGCCTGCGCGCCGACGATCTCCGAAAGGAACGCTTCGCTCGCCTTGTCGCCGTGCAGCACCGAGTTCTCGCCCCCTTCCTCGTAGTTGAGGACGAACTGCAGCGCGATGCGCGCGCCGCCCGGCCATTTCACCCTGGGCGGCGCTGCCCCGTATCCGGCCAGGTCGCGTGGGTAGGTTTCTTTCAATCACTCGCTCCGAGCAGGTCAAAGAGCGAGAGTGCGACAACTTCGGTCGCCCTGTAAAGGTCGTCGAGCTTCAGGTTCTCGTCGGCGCGGTGGCCGTTCGCCTCCTCCAGCGTGCGCGGGCCGGCGCCGTAGAGCACCGTGGGTATGCCCGCTTCGCTGTAGTGGCGCGCATCGGTGTAGAGCGGCACGCCACGCGCTTCGATCTCGAGGCCGAACACCGTGCGCGCGCCGGCTTGCAGTGCCCGCACCAGCCGTTCCTGCCCGGGGCGCGGCACGAACGGATTGGCCAGAAGGATCCTGCGGACTTCGACGCGGATACCCGGCATTTTGCGCACCGATTCCTTGATCAGCGCGGTGATGAACTTTTCCGCTGCCCCGGGAATCTCATCGGGTGTGATGCGTCGGTCGAGCCGGAACACCACCCGGTCGGGCACCACGTTGGTGTTGATGCCGCCGGAGATCAGCCCAACCACCAGGGTCGGGTAGCCGATACCCGGGATCGCCGAAGGCAGCGCGGTGAGCGCCTTGCGGTAGGAATACAGGTCCCCGAGGATCGCCGCTGCCGCCTCCATCGCGTCGTCGCCCTTGTCGGGCTCGGCTGCGTGTCCGGACTTGCCCAGGATCTCCACTTCCAGGTGCAGGCAGCCGTTGTGGGCGGTGGTCACGGCGTAGGCGAACCCGGCGCTGATCGCATAGTCGGGTTTCGAGATGCCCTGCTCGAGCAGCCACTTCGGGCCGATCGCGCCGCCCGCTTCTTCGTCGTAGGTGAAGTGCAGCTCGACGGCTCCTCTCAGTCCGCTGGAGAATTTTTTCAGCGAAAGCAAGGCAAACGCGTAAGTTGCGAAATCGGACTTCGACACCGCAACCCCGCGTCCGTACATGCGGCCCTCGCGGAGCTCGGCGCCGTAGGGATCGCAGCTCCAGCCCCCTCCCGGCGGCACCACGTCGCCGTGCGCGTTGAGCGCGATCGTCGGCCCGCCTTCCCCGAACCGTTCCCGCACCACGAGGTTGGTGCACGACATCATCCCGTTTGCCTTCACCAGCTCGTTCGGAACCGGGAGACGCTCCACCGCGAAGCCAAGCTCGCCCAGCAGTGTCGCCGCTTTGGCCGCGGAGCGCTCACAGTCGCCGGGCGGATTGTCCGAGGGTACCTTGATCAGTTCGGCGAGAAAGCGGATCTGCGCTGCGCGCTCTCCAGACAGGAAATCGTGAATCCGTCTGCGCGCAGCGGTGCTCATACCCGTGCTTGGGGCCGGAAATTCTCGATAAAGCGCAACAGCACGCGTACTCCGGTTTGCGCATCCTCCGCGGTGATTGCTTCGGCAGGATTATGGCTGATGCCCCTCTTGCAGCGCACGAACAGCATGCCGATGTCGCACAGATCGATCATCGCCATGCCGTCGTGGCCGGCGCCGCTCGGCAGCTTGCGAACCGCGATGCCCTCGGCTGCGATCGCAGCGCCGATCTGTTCCTGCAGCCACGGCGCGCACTTGGCGACGTTGCCCTCGTGGGTCTTCGAGACCTTGATCGCAACGCCGCGGCGCTTCGCGATCGTCTCCATCTGCGCGACGACCTCGGTCACGGCAGCGAGGCGCTCTGGATCGCGCGGCGAACGGATGTCGATGGTGAAACGCACCCGGCCCGGGATTACATTGACCGCCCCGGGAAGCGTCTCCAGCTTGCCGACCGTGCCGACGAGTTCGGGCACCTTCGCGCATCGCTGCTCGATCGCCAGCACACATTCGGCGGCGGCCGCGAGTGCGTCCCGCCTCAGGTTCATCGGCACCGTGCCGGCGTGGCCCGCGATTCCCTCGACCTCGATCGCGAACCGGGTCGCGCCGTTGATCGCGGTCACCACGCCCACGGGCAGGCCCTCGGCTTCCAGCACCGGACCCTGCTCGATGTGCAGCTCGGCGTAGGCCAGCACGTCCTCGCGCCGGTGCGCCGCCTGCGCAATGCGCTCGGGATCGAGTCCGGACGCACGCATCGCGGCGCGCATGCTGACCCCGTCCGCGTCCACGCTGTCGAGCACCTCGCATTTGAACGTTCCGGCGACGGCGCGGCTGCCGAGCAGGGTCGAGCTGAAGCGCACGCCCTCCTCGTCGGCAAACCCAATGACCTCGATCGCGAATGACAGGCGCCTGCCGCGCGCGGCGAGGTCTGCGACACATTCGATCGCGCTCACCACGCCGAGCATGCCGTCGTACTTGCCGGCGTCGCGCACCGTGTCTAGGTGCGATCCCAACAGCAGCGCCGGCCGCCCGGGCCGCTCGCCCTCGTAGCGCCCGACGACGTTACCGATCGCGTCCAGCTTCGCGCTCATGCCCGCTTCGCGCATCCAGCCGAGCACAAGCTCATTTGCCGCAGCCTGCTCACGCGACAGGAATACGCGCGTCAGGCCGCCGGCAAGCTCCGATTGGCAGGCGAGCGCTGCGCAGCGCTCAAGCATGCGCCGCGCCGACAGACCTGCGTTAACGGCCCGCCGGTTCACGTCGCAGCCGGCACGACCTTGGGCGCGGCGCCGAATTTCTCCAGTTCCATCAGCGAGTTCCACAGCCGGGAACCGTTCACCATGAGCGCGGGCATGGCGAAATCATACTATCGGGCACGCGCCGCCGTGCTTTTCCGGGAATATTTTTTGCTAGACTTGCGTCCGCCAGATCGGGTTCGAGCCATCAACCAATTAAGGGAGCAAATATGCAACGCAAATCGATCGCCCTGACGGTAGCGGCGCTGTTCGTAGTTGGCGCGCTGCCGTTTGCGCAGGACGCCGGCGCGCAGTCGGTGCTGCGTATCGCCATGACTGCGGCGGACATCCCGAAAACCTCCGGCCAGCCGGACCAGGGATTCGAGGGCAACCGTTTCACCGGCATTCCGCTCTATGACGCGCTGACGCAGTGGGATCTCTCTTCGGCGGACAAGCCGAGCGTGCTGATTCCCGGCCTCGCCACCGCGTGGCGAGTGAGCGATACCGACAAGACCAAATGGACTTTCACGCTCAGGAAGGGCGTCAAGTTCCACGACGGCAGCGAGCTCACCGCCAACGCCATCGTCTGGAACGTGGACAAGGTGCTGAACAAGGACGCGCGCCACTTCGCGCCCGACCAGATCGGCGTCACGGTGTCGCGCATGCCGAACCTGGTATCGGCGCGCAGGATCGACGATTTCACGGTGGAACTCACCACCAAGGAGCCCGACAGCTTCCTGCCGCTCAACCTGACCAACCTCTTCATCGCCTCTCCGGCGCACTGGCAGAAGAAATACGACGCACTCGCTTCGGTGTCCGACGCCGCCGAACGCGCCAAGCAGGCCTGGGCGGCCTTCGCCGCCGACGCATCGGGTTCGGGCCCTTTCAAGATGGCGCGCTTCTCGCCGCGCGAGCGCGTCGAGTACGTGAAGAATGAGGCCTACTGGGACCCGAAGCGCCGTACCAAGCTCGATCGCGTGGTGCTCCTGCCGATGCCGGAGGCGAGCGCGCGCACGGCGGCGCTGCTCTCGGGGCAGGTGGACTGGATCGAAAGTCCCGCGCCCGACGCGGTGCCGCAGATCAAGCAGAAAGGCTTCATCCTCCACACCAACGCCCAGCCGCACGTCTGGCCCTGGCAGTTTTCCTTCGTGGAGGGCTCGCCGTGGCTCGACAAGCGCGTGCGCCACGCCGCCAACCTGTGCGTGAACCGCGAGGAGCTCAAGCAGGCGCTGGGCGGCTTGATGGAGATTCCCAAGGGCACGGTGCCGCCCGGGCATCCCTGGTGGGGTAACCCGAAGTTCGAGATCAAGTACGACCTGAAGGCGGCGCAGAAGCTGATGGCGGATGCCGGATTTGGGCCCAACAAGCGCCTGAAGGTGAAAACCTTGACTTCTGCCTCCGGCTCGGGCCAGATGCAGCCGGTGCCGATGAACGAGTTCGTGCAACAGGCACTGCGCGCGTGCTACTTCGATGTCGAGCTCGAAGTCGTCGAGTGGAACGCCCTGTTCACCAACTGGCGCGAAGGGGCGAAGGATCCGAAGTCGCGCGGCGCGCATGCCACCAACGTGACCTTCGCGGCGATGGACCCGTTCTTCGCCATGGTGCGCTTCACCTCCAGCAAGACCCAGCCGCCGGTGTCGAACAACTGGGGCCACTTCGTCAATCCGGAGTTCGACGACCTGATCGCCAAGGCGCGCACTTCGTTCGACGACAAGGGCCGCGATGCGGCGCTGGCGCGGCTGCATGCGCGCATCGTCGAGGAAGCGCCGTTCCTTTGGGTGGCGCACGACGTGGGTCCACGCGCGATGAGCTCCAAGGTCAAGGGCGTGGTGCAGCCCAAGAGCTGGTTCATCGATCTCGCGCCGATGAGCATGCAGTAAGTCCGCAGGTTCCAGACGGCGGCGGGCATCGCGCCCGCCGCCGCTGTTTTTCGCAAAGCAAAGTTCTCCGCCGCCTTGATCCTCTACGCCACCAAGCGCGTCCTGCTGACGCTGCCGATCATGCTCGGCGTGACCATCGTCTGTTTCGCGCTCGTGCACCTCGCGCCCGGCGATCCGCTGATTTCGGTGTTGCCACCCGATGCCTCGCAGTCCATCAAGGAACAGATGATGGCGCTCTACGGCTTCGACCGGCCCTACCACGAGCAATTCCTGCGCTGGCTCTGGCGTGTGCTGCAAGGCGATATCGGCACTTCCATCCGCACCGGGCGGCCGGTGAGCACGGAAATCAGCAAAGCGGTCGGCAATACGCTGATGTTGGCGGCACTGGCCACCTGCATCGGTTTTCTGTTGGGTACGCTGTTCGGTTTTGTCGCCGGCTATTTCCGCGACACCTGGATCGATAAGACCGCCTCGGCGCTGTCGGTGTTCGGCGTGTCGGTGCCGCATTACTGGCTGGGCATGGTGCTGGTGATCGTTTTCGCGGCGACCTTGGGCTGGCTGCCGCCCACTGGCGCCGGGCCGGGCGGCTCGGAGGACTGGAAATGGGATTGGGTGCATTTCAAGTACCTCATCCTGCCGGCGGTCACCATGTCGGTGATTCCAATGGGCATCATCGCGCGCACGGTGCGCGCCCTGGTGGCGGAGATCCTTTCGCAGGAGTTCGTCGTCGGCCTGCGCGCCAAGGGCCTCTCGGAAGTCGGCATCTTCGGTCACGTGGTGAAGAACGCCGCGCCGACCGCGCTGGCGGTGATGGGCATACAGCTTGGCTACCTGCTTGGCGGCTCGATCCTGATTGAAACCGTGTTCGCCTGGCCGGGCACGGGCCTGCTGCTCAACGATGCGATCTTCCAGCGCGACCTGCCGCTCCTGCAGGGCACGATCCTGGTGCTGGCGATGTTCTTCGTGGTGCTCAACCTGGCGGTGGACGTGATGCAGACCATGCTCGACCCGCGGATCCAGCGTGCCTGAGCGCGTGAACGAAATCATCCGCTCGCCGGGTTTCTGGGTCACGGTGTGGCGGCGTTTTCTGCGCGATCCGGTGGCGCTCGCCGCCGCGCTGGTGGTGCTCGGCTTGATCCTCATGGCGGTGTTCGCGCCCTGGATCGCGCCGCAGGACCCTTTTCAGGGCATGTCGCTGCGCCGGCTCAAGCCGCCGGGAACGGAAGGTTATCCGCTGGGCACCGATGAGCTCGGGCGCGACATGCTGAGCCGCCTGATCCATGGCGCGCGCATCTCGCTGTTCATGGGCATCGTGCCGGTGCTGTGCGCGCTTTTCATCGGTGCCGCGATCGGCATCGTTGCCGGATACTCGGGCGGCTGGACCAACACATTGCTGATGCGCACCGTAGACGTGTTCTTCGCCTTTCCCTCGGTGCTGCTGGCGGTGGCGCTGGCGGGCGCCCTCGGCCCGGGTATGACCAACGGCCTGATTGCGCTTACCCTGGTTTTCATTCCGCCTATCGCGCGCGTCGCCGAGAGCGTCACCACCGGCGTGCGCTCGCGCGATTTCGTCGAGGCAGCCAAGGCAAGCGGCGCGGGCGCGCTGCTGATCATCAGGAAGCACGTGCTGGGCAACGTGCTCGGGCCGATTTTCGTCTACGCCATGAGCCTGGTCGCGGTGTCGATGATCCTCGCCGCCGGCCTGTCCTTCCTCGGCCTGGGCGTGAAGCCGCCACAGCCTGACTGGGGCCTGATGTTGAATACCCTGCGCACCGCGATGTACACGCAGCCGCTCCTGTGCGCGCTGCCGGGGGTGATGATCTTCATCACCTCGATCTCCTTCAACCTGATGACCGACGGGCTGCGCTCGGCGATGGACATCAAGGCCTAGAGCGCATGCGCGAATCCGACAACGTGCCGCTGCTCGAAGTGCGGGGCCTGGTAAAGCACTTCCCGGTGAAAAGGAACCTGCTTGGCCGCGCGACCAGCGTCGTCTCGGCGGTCGACGGCGTGGATTTCGACCTGCGCCAGGGCGAAACGCTGGGCGTGGTGGGTGAGTCGGGCTGCGGCAAATCGACCACCGCCCGGCTGCTCATGCACCTTATCGAGCCCTCCGCGGGAACCATCCGCTTCGGCGGCAAGACGGTCGGCAGCGCGGCACTGCCGCTCAAGGAGTTCCGGCGGCAGGTGCAGCTCGTGTTCCAGGACAGCTACGCCTCGCTCAACCCGCGCCTGACGGTGGAGGAATCGATCGCTTTCGGGCCGATGGTGCATGGCACGGCGCGCACGCAAGCGCAGGCGCGCACGCATGCGCTGCTCGAGCGGGTCGGCCTCGACCCGCGGCGTTTCGCCGGCCGCTTCACGCACGAGCTCTCCGGCGGGCAGCGCCAGCGCGTCAACATCGCGCGTGCGCTCGCACTGCAGCCGCGCATCCTGGTGCTGGACGAGGCGGTGTCGGCGCTCGACAAATCGGTGGAGGCGCAAGTGCTCAACCTGCTGCTGGATCTCAAGCAGGAGTTCGGCCTGTCATACGTCTTCATCAGCCACGACCTCGAAGTGGTGCGTTTCATGGCCGCGCGGGTGCTGGTGATGTACCTCGGGCGCGTGGCCGAGCTCGCGCCTACCGAGGCGCTCTACACCGACAGCCGGCACCCCTACACCACCGCGCTGGTGGGGTCGCTCCTGTCGATGAACCCGGACCGGCGCACCGAGGCGGCGCCGATCAGCGGCGATCCGCCCAATCCGATCGACCCGCCGCCGGGTTGCCGGTTTCATACCCGCTGTCCGCACGCCGAACCCGTCTGCGCGGCCGGCGTGCCGGGGCTGGGCATGCGCGCGCAGGAGCATTGGGTCGCCTGCCACATGGGCGACCCGATGTCCGGGCACAGCAAGGCGCCGGCGCGGGCCGCGTAACCGGCGGCATCCAGGCACCCATGGCAGATACCGTTCTCGATATCCGCAACCTGCGCGTCACCTTCACCGGCGGCGCCAAGCACGTGCGCGCCGTCGACGGCGTCGACCTTGCCGTCGCCCCCGGCGAAGTGGTGGCCCTGCTCGGCGAATCCGGTTCCGGCAAGAGCGTGACGCTGCGCTCCGTGCTGCGCCTGCATCCGGAGGCGAAGACCCGCATCGCGGGATCGATCGTGGCTGCGGGCGTCGACGTGATGGCCCTGACGGGCGCAGCGCTCGCGGATTTTCGCGGCAAGACGGTGTCGATGATTTTCCAGGAACCGATGCTTGCGCTCGACCCGGTGTATTCGCTCGGCCAGCAGATCACCGAGTCAATCCGCAAACACGAACCGGCGGTATCGGCCGAGGCCGCGCGCCGGCGCGCCTTCGAGCTCTTCGAGCAGGTGCGCATCCCCAGCCCGGAACGGCGCCTGGACGCCTATCCGCACGAAATGTCTGGCGGCATGCGCCAGCGCGCGATGATCGCGCTGGCACTCGCCTGCAACCCGAAGGTGCTGCTGGCCGACGAGCCCACCACCGCGCTCGACGCGACGGTACAGGTGCAGATCCTGCTGTTGTTGCGCGAATTGCAGCGCAATCTCAATCTGTCGATGATCTTCGTCACCCACGACATTGGCGTCGGCGTCGAGGTGGCGGACCGCATCGCGGTGATGTACGCCGGGCGCATCGTCGAAATCGGCGCGGTGCGCGATGTGATCCGCACGCCGCGCCATCCCTATACCATCGGCCTGCTCTCGACGCGCGCGCAGGGCGGGCGGCTCTCGGGCAATCGCCTGACGACGATCTCGGGCAGTCCGCCGGACCTGGCCAACCTTCCCCCCGGCTGCGCGTTCGCACCGCGCTGTGCCTCCGCTTCCGCCGCCTGCCGCGAGGCCGCGCCCGCGCCGGTCGATCTCGGGGCCGGGCACGTCGTGCGCTGCATCCACACCGCCATCACCGCCTGATGCCGGCCATTCTTGCCATCAACCCGAACACCACGGCTGCCATCACCGCGCTCCTGGAGCGCCACCTGCGCGGCGCGGCGCCCGGCATCGAATGGCGCATGGCGGGCGGCCGGTTCGGCGCCCGCTACATCACGAGCGAAGCCGCCAGCGCGATCGCCGCGCACGCTGCGCTGGACGCCTGGGCGAACCATGCGCAGGGTTGCGATGCGGTCCTGCTCGCCTGCTTCGGCGACCCGGGCCTGCACGCGCTGCGCGAAGTGAGCGCGGTCCCGGTGCTCGGCATGGCGGAGGCCTCGATGCGCGTCGCCGCCCGCGAGGCCGGACGCTTTGCGATCGTCACCGGCGGCGATCGCTGGGGTCCGATGCTCACGCGCCTTGCGCGCGAGCTGGGATTCGGCGATGCGCTCGCGGGCGTGCGCACCATCGCACTCACCGGGGCGCAGGCGGCCGCCGACCCGGACGCCGCCGTGCACGTGCTGGCCGACGAATGCCGCGCGGCAAGGCGGGGCGCGGACGCGGTGATCCTCGGCGGCGCCGGCTTCGCCGGGCTCGCCGCGCGCGTTTCGCCATTGGCCGGCTTCCCTATCATCGACAGCGTGAGCGCGGGCGCAAGCGAGGCGGCTGCCCTGTGCGCTGGCGCGCCCTGGCCTTACCCGCGCCCTGCGCCCGGGCACCATGCGCCTTCGACCGGCCTGGATGCGGTGCTCGCCGAGCGGCTGTCGGGCTGATGCCCGGCGCACAGCGCATGCCGCTTGCGGAAATCAATGCGCTGGACGAGGGAGGCTTTGTTGCGCTGCTTGGCATGGTGTTCGAGCATTCACCCTGGGTCGCGCAGGCGGCGTGGAAGCAGCGGCCGTTTGAATCGATCGAGGTTCTTCACGAGCAGATGACACGGGTTGTACTGCGGGCCAGCAGGCCTGAACAGCTCGCTCTGATCCTGGCGCATCCGGAGCTTGCAGGCAGCGAGGCGAAGGCCGGAACGCTCACCCTCGATTCGACGGGAGAACAAGGGCGCCTCGGATTCACCGCGCTCGGCCGCGCGGAACTTGAGAGAATAGCCGGCCTCAACCGTGCCTATCGTGAAAAGTTCGGCTTTGCCTGCATCGTCGCGCTGCGGTTGCACGCATCGCGTGAAAGCGTGATCGCGGAGATGGAACGGCGGCGGCACAACGGCCTAGAATCGGAAATCGCCAACGCGCTCGAGCAGATCGGCCACATCGCCCGAGGGCGGCTCGACAATCTGATTCGGGAGGCCTGAGATGGGTTGTCTGTCCACGCACGTCCTCGATACCGCCACCGGCAAGCCCGCGGCGGGAATGCAGGTCGAACTGTCGCGGCTCCAGAGCGGGGCATGGACGCTCCTGAAAGCGCTGCGCACGAACGGCGATGGGCGAACCGACGAACCGCTGCTGGCCGGGGAAGCGCTGACAGCCGGTGAATATCGACTCGTCTTTCACGTCGCGGACTACTTCCGCGCACGGGACGTGCAGCTGCCTGAGCCGCCGTTCCTCGACCGCGTGCCGCTGCGCTTCGGCATCGCCGATGCGGCAGCGCATTACCATGTCCCTTTGCTTTGTTCGCCCTGGAGTTACTCGACGTACCGGGGCAGCTGACGACGACCAAAGAGGCATAACCACGAACTAGCGCGCGGGCGCGCTTTCATGTCGGCGCGTGACGGCCGGCTGCATAGACTTCTCGTCCCATCGCATAGGTAGCGGCGATGCAGCGATCGTCGCCGAGCATGATCATGGCGAACAGCTTTTCGGGCAGGCTGCGCGCGTGGCGCATGCGCCGCTCGAGCAACGGTGTCGCCGCAAGGTCGATGACCACGAAATCGCCCTCCTTTCCTGCCTCGAAGCTGCCGATCTTGTGCTCGAGTTTCAGCGCCTGCGCGCCGCCGAGCGTCGCGAGATAGAGCGCCCGGTAGGGCGACAAGGTCTGCCCGCCGAGCTGGGCGACCTTGTAGGCTTCCTGCATCGTGCGCAGCATGCTGAAGCTCGTTCCGGCCCCTACATCGGTTCCGAGGCCCACCGCCAGGCCGCACTCTCGCGCGCGCAGCAGATCGAAAAGGCCGCTGCCTAGAAAAAGATTCGCAGTCGGGCAAAACGCGACCATCGCCCCGCGCTCGGCCATCAGCTTGCGGTCCGCATGGTCGAGGTGAATGCAGTGTGCGAACACCGATCGCGGGCGAACCAGGCCGAAGCCGGCGTACACGTCCAGGTAACTGCGGCTCGAAGGGAAGAGTTCCGCGACCCAAGTGACCTCGCTGCGGTTTTCGGCGAGGTGCGTGTGCAGATAAACGTCGGGAAACTCCTCAAGCAGCCGGCCCGCGCGCCGCAGCTGCTCTGCGGAGGACGTCGGCGCAAAGCGCGGCGTCACGGCGTAGAGCATACGGTCGCGGCCATGCCAGCGCTCGATCAGCGCACGGGTCTGCGCATCGCCGCTTGCCGGGGTGTCCCGCAGATCTTCAGGGCAGTTGCGATCCATGAGCACCTTGCCCGCAATCATGCGCAAGCCACGCACCCGCGAGGCCTCGAAGATCGCCTCCACCGACTGCGGGTGCACGGTGCCGAGCACCAGTGCGGTCGTGGTGCCGTTGCGCAGCAGCTCCTCAAGGAAGAAGTCCGCCACCTCGCGCGCGTGAGCCGGATCCTCGAACCGGCGCTCTGCCGGGAAGGTGTACTTTTCCAGCCAATCGAGCAGCTGCTCGCCGTACGAGGCGATCATGTCGGTCTGCGGATAATGGATGTGGCAGTCCACGAACCCGGGCAGCAGCAGCTTGCCCGAAAAATCCTTCAACACCGTCTGTGCAGGCAAGCGCTGAAGCAAGGCCTGCGCGTCGCCGGCTTCGAGGACGTGACCGTCGCGCAGCAGGAGCAGGCCGTCTTCGAAATACTCCGCGCCGGACGAACCTTCCCCGCCCGGATCGCGCAGGAAGTGGAGCAGACTGCCCCGCACGGCGAGCATATCGCTCATCCGGGGCCGCGGTCCCGCGCCATGCCTACTTCTTCGGCAGCTGGCCTTGCACGCCCTCGACGTAGTAGTCCATCACCGCAAGCTGGTCGTCGGGCATGGACTTGCCGGCGGCAACGCGCTCCTTGCCGCCCTGGTCCTTCACCGGGCCGGCGAACGCATGCAGCTTGCCCAAGCGCAGGTCGGCCTCGGCCCTGGCGACCATCTCCTGCACGTCCTTCGGCACCACGGGATTGATCGGCGCGAGCTTGACCATGCCGTCCTTGATCCCGCCCCAGATGTTCGAGGGCTTGTGCTTGCCGGCGATCGCCTCCTGCGCCACCCTGGTATAGAAGGCACCCCACTGGTGCGTGCTCGCGGTGAGGTGCGCTTTGGGCCCGTACTTCGACATGTCGGAGTGGTAGCCGAAGGCGTAGACGCCTTTCTCCTGTGCCGCCTGCACCGGGGCGGTGGAATCGGTGTGCTGGCTGATGATGTCCGCGCCCTGCGATATCAGCGTCGTGGCGGCTTCGCGCTCGCGGCCCGGGTCGTACCAGGAATTCACCCAGATCACTTTGACCTCGGCCTTCGGATTCACGCTGCGCATGCCGCGTGTGAAGGCGTTGATGCCTTGCAGCACCTCCGGAATCGGGAAGGCGGCCACGTAGCCCGCGATGTTCGACTTGGTCATCTTGCCGGCGATGATGCCGGTGAGGTAACGGCCCTCGTAGAAACGTGCGTTGTAGGTGCCGACGTTGTTTTCGCGCTTGTAGCCGGTGGCGTGCTCGAAGGAAACCTTGGGGAAGGATTTCGCCACCTTGACGGTCGGGTTCATGTAGCCGAAGGAAGTGGTGAACACCAGCGCATGCCCGCTCGCGGCGAGCTCGCGGATTACGCGCTCGGCGTCCGCCCCTTCGGTGACGTTCTCGACATATTTGGTCGCCACCTTCGCGCCGAGCACTTTTTCCATCTCCTTGCGCCCGAGGTCGTGCTGGTGGGTCCAACCGGCATCGCCGATCGGACTGACGTAGACGAAACCGATCTTCAGCGGTTGTTGCGCCTGCGCGCTTCCCGCCACCGCAACTGCCGCAGCGGCAGTGGCCGCACCGAGAAATTTCACTATCTGATGGCGAATCATTTTGCTTCTTCTCCTTGGTTGAACAAGTCTGGCCGCACTCACGCATCCGGATGATAAGGCTTGCCCAGCGACACCGGCGCATTCAGCCGGATGATATTCGGGTGGCGCGAAATCAGCACCAGCACGACGATGGTCGCCAGGTACGGCAGGCTGGACAGCAGCTGCGAGGCCACTGCCACGCCCGCGCCCTGCGCGAAGAACTGCGCGATCGTGACGCCGCCAAAGAGGTAGGCACCGGCCAGGACGCGCCCCGGGCGCCAGGTGGCGAAGACCACCAGCGCGAGCGCGATCCAGCCGCGTCCAGCGGTCATGCCCTCGACCCACATCGGGGTGTAGACGATCGACAGAAACGCCCCGCCGATCCCGGCCATGGCGCCGCCGAACAGCGTCGCCAGGTAGCGGATGGCGATCACCGGGTAGCCGATGGCGTTGGCCGACACCGGCGATTCACCCACCGCGCGCAGCACCAGTCCGGCCCGGCTGCGATAGAGGAACCAGCTCACCAGGGCCACCAGCAGCCAGGACAGATAGACCAGCGGCTGGTGCGAGAACAGCATCGGGCCTAGCAGCGGAACATCCGACAGCAGCGGAATTCTGAATACCAGCGGTGCTTGCAATGCAATGCTTTCCAGGGGCTTGCCGGCGAAGGCCGACAGTCCGAGGCCGAACAGGCTCAAGGCGAGCCCCGCCGCCACCTGGTTGGCCTGCAGCGTCAGCGCGAGCGCCGCGAACACCAGCGACATCGCCGCGCCCGCGAGCATGCCGGCGATTACGCCCACCCATGTGTTGCCGCTGGCCACGGTGGCGGCGAACGCGGCGATGGCCCCCACCAGCATCATGCCCTCGACGCCCAGGTTGAGAACGCCGGATTTCTCGGTCACCAGTTCACCGAGCGCGGCGAACACCAACGGCGTGCCCGCTGCGAGCGTGGCGACGACGATCGGCACGAGCAGTTCGGTCACGCGGCGGCCCTGCGCAGCAGGCGCACGCGATAGTGGATCAGCACGTCCGAGCCGAGCAGGAAAAAAAGCAACATGCCCTGGAACAGCCCGGTGATCGCCGAGGGCAGACGCAGCTCCATCTGCGCTGCTTCGCCGCCCAGGTAGAGCAGCGACATCAGCAGGCTGGCGAAGAAAATGCCGACCGGATTCAGGCGTCCGACGAAGGCCACGATGATCGCCGCGAAGCCGTAGCCCGGGGAAATCGAGGGCGTGAGCTGGCCGATCGGGCCGGCGACTTCGCCGACCCCCGCGATGCCGGCAGCCGCACCGCCGGCAAGCATGCCGATCCACACGCTGCGCCGCGCGCTGAAACCGGCGTATCTCGCGGCAGCGCCGGCGAGGCCGGCGACACGCATCTGGTAGCCGAGGAAACTCTTCGCGACGAACAACCAGCCGCAGGCGACCACCGCCAGCGCGACGAGAAAACCGGCGTTGAGGCGCGTGCTGTCGAGGAGGATCGGGTAGAGGGCTGCATCGGCGAACATCTTCGACTGCGGGAAATTGAAGCCCTGCGGATCGCGCCAGGGCTCCTGCACCAGGTACGACAGCAGCAGGGAGGCGACATAGACCAGCATCAGGCTGACCAGGATTTCATTGGTGTTGAAGCGGCTGCGCAGCAGCGCGGGAATCGCCGCCCAGAGCATGCCGCCCAGCGCGCCGGCAAGCACCATGGCGGCGAGGAGCCAGCGCGAATCGACGCCGGGCAGATGCAGCGCGAGGCCGCCGCCGAATATGGCACCGAGGATAAGCTGGCCCTCGGCGCCGATGTTCCAGACATTGGCGCGATAGCCGATGGCGAGGCCGGTGGCGATCAGCATCAGCGGCGAGGCCTTGAGGAGCAACTCGGCCACACCGTTCAGGCTCGACACCGGCTGTACGAAGAACGCATAAAACGCCGCGAGCGGATCGCGGCCCAGCGCCAGGGACACGGCGAAGCCCGCGACTATTGTCAGCGCTGCCGCTACCAGTGGCGGGAGGTAGCGCATGGCTCGCGAAGGCGCGGCGCGCGCTTCGAGCCTAAGCCACATGCGAAGTCCCCTCCGGCGCGCCGTTGCCGGCGCCGGGCCACAGGCCGCTCATCCACATGCCGATTTCCGCGACGCTGGTGTTGCGCGCGCGAACGGCCGGCGACAGGCGGCCTTTGGCGAGGACGGCGATGCGGTCGCAGATCTCGAACAGCTCATCCAGTTCCTCCGAGATCACCAGGATCGCGGCGCCCGCGTTGCGCAGCTCGACGAGCGCCTGGCGGATGAATGCCGCCGCCCCGACATCCACGCCCCAGGTAGGCTGCGAGACCACCAGCACCCTGGGCGACTGCAGCAGTTCGCGCCCGACGATGAATTTCTGCAGATTGCCGCCCGACAGGCTTTTCGCCTCGGCCTCGGTGCCGCTGCTCTTGACCGTGAACTTCTCTATGGCGTCGCGCGCGAATGCGCGCAGGCGTTCGGGCCGAACCAGCCCGCCGCGCACCAATCCCATGCTGCGATGCGCGGTGAGCAGCGCGTTCTCGGCGAGCGTCATCTCGGGCACCGCTCCGCGCCCCAGCCGTTCCTCGGGCACGAAACCCAGGCCGAGCGACCGGCGCAGCCCTGCATCAAGGCGCCCGGCCTCGACGCCCAGTAGTTGCACCGGCGCCGCATTTGCCAAGGGCACCTCGCCGGACAGCGCCCCCAGCAGTTCCTGCTGTCCGTTGCCTGAAACCCCGGCGATGCCGACGATTTCTCCCGCGTGCACGCTGAGATGGATATCCCGCAGGTCGGTGCCGAAGGGGTCCTCCGAGCGCTGCGACAGCCCGGCAAGCACCAGTCGCGCCTCGCCTCCCTGCTTCGCTTGCGGGTGCTCGCAGACCGGCAGATCCTTGCCGATCATCATGCGCGCCAGGGACGAGGCGGACTCCTGGCGCGGGTCGCAGTTGCCGGTGACCTTGCCGGCGCGCAGTACTGTCGCGGCATGGCACAGCGCCTGAATCTCGTCAAGCTTGTGGCTGATGTAGAGGATCGAGCAACCTTCTGCAGCGATCTGGCGCAGCGTGTCGAAAAGTTTCTGCACCGCCTGCGGCGTGAGCACCGAGGTGGGCTCGTCCATGATGAGGAGTCTCGGTTGCTGCAGGAGGCAGCGCAGGATCTCGACGCGCTGGCGCTCGCCGACGGAAAGCGAATGCACCAGGCGCCGCGGGTCGAGCGGCAGGCCGTAGCGCGCGGAAACCTCCTCGATGCGGCGCGAGAGCGCCGCGAGGTCGCGTTCGCGATCGAGCGCCAGCGCCACGTTCTCGACCACGGTGAGCGTTTCGAACAGCGAGAAGTGCTGGAACACCATGCCGATGCCCAGGCTGCGCGCGGCCCGGGGATGGGCGATCTCGATCTGCCGGCCGTCCCAGCGGATCTCCCCGGCGTCCGGCTTCACCACGCCGTAAATGATCTTCATCAGCGTCGACTTGCCCGCGCCGTTTTCGCCCAGCACGGCATGGATCTCGCCCGGACGGACGGCCAGGTCGATGCCGTCGTTGGCCACTACCGCGGGGTAGATCTTGCGGATGCCGCTCAGTGCGAGGCGCGGCGGTGCCGGATCAGCCGCCACGTGCACCCGCGGCTGCCACGCGTTCCTGCGCTGCGCCGAGTTCCCGCAATGCCAGCAGCTGGGCGGCAACCGCCACGGCGATGGTCGCGGGCTCCTTGCCGCCGATTCCCGCAACGCCGATCGGGCAGGTCATGCGCGCGATGGTCCCGCCGCCGACGCCCTGGGCGCGCAGGCGCTGCTCGAAGCGCCGCCGCTTGGTGAGCGATCCGATCAAGCCGAAATAGCGAAAGTCGCCGCGCGCGAGAATGGCGCGCGTAAGCTCGAAGTCGAGTGCATGGCTGTGGGTCATGACGAGGAAGCAGCTGCCGGCAGGCGCGCGTGTCACTTCGGACTCGGGCGCGTTGATCGCTTCGCAGCTCACGTTGGCCGGAATGTCACGAGGAAACTCGGTTTCGCGCTCATCCACCCAGGTGATGGTACAGGGCAGCATGCCCAGAACCTTCACCAGCGCACGCCCGACATGCCCTGCACCGAACAGCACCACGTGCAATTGAGGCGCCGCGATTGCATCGAACAGCAATTCGACCACGCCGCCGCAGCACTGGCCGAGGCTGGGCCCGAGTGGGAACCGGCGCAGTTCGGTGGCGCTGGCACCCAGCATGCCGCGCGCGATCTCGATCGCCTGGTGCTCGAGCTGGCCGCCGCCGATGCTGCCGTGCACCTCCTTTGCCGAGACCGTCATCTTCGCGCCCGCTTCGCGCGGCACCGATCCCTTCGACGAGGCAACCGTCACCAGCACGCAGGGCTTGCCTGCCGAAGCGGCCAGCGCCAGCGCCTGCAGCCAGTCGTTCATCGCGCGCGCGCGCTGATTTCGTCTACCGCGCGCAACACTTCTTCCGGTGTGGCAGGCGCATCGAGCTGCGGCGCGTGCGCATAGTCCGCTGCCGCCGCAATCGCGTCCCGGATCGCATGAAACACCGAAATGGCGAGCATCAGCGGCGGCTCGCCGACCGCCTTGGAGCGGTGCACGCTGTCCTCCACGTTTTCGCCGCGCGCCCAGAGCTGCACACGAAAATCGGCCGGCACATCGGACGCGACCGGAATCTTGTAGGTGGAGGGCGCGTGGGTCGTCAATCGGCCCCGCTCGTCCCAGCGCAGTTCTTCGCAGGTGAGCCAACCCATGCCCTGGATGAATCCGCCCTCGACCTGCCCCAGGTCGATCGCCGGATTGAGCGAGCGTCCGGCGTCGTGCAGCATGTCGGCGCGCAGCAGCCGGGTTTCGCCGGTCAGGGTGTCGATGGCGACTTCCGACACCGCGGCGCCGTAAGAAAAGTAGTAGAACGGCCGACCCTTGAGCGTTTTCGGGTCGTAGTGGATCTTCGGCGTCTTGTAGAAACCGCTCGCCCAGAGCTGCACGCGGGCGTAGTACGCGAGGCGCACCAGTTCTGCGAAGCTCTTGCACTCGGCGCCGATCTCGACCTGGTTGGCCGCAAAACGCACCCTCTCGGGCGCCACCCTGAAGCGCTCAGCGGCGAATGCAACCAGTCGCGCTTTGATCTCGCGTGCCGCCGCCTGCGCCGCCTTGCCGTTCAGGTCGCTGCCGCTGGATGCCGCGGTGGCCGACGCGTTGGGAATCTTGCTCGTATCGGCGGCCGAGACGCGTACGCTGTCCAGGCCGATGCCGAATTCCCGCGCCACGATCTGCGCAACTTTCGTGTATAGGCCCTGGCCCATCTCGGTGCCGCCGTGATTCACCAGCACGCTGCCGTCGGCATAATAGATGTGCACCAACGCGCTCGCCTGATTGTAGAACGTCGCGGTGAACGAAATGCCGAATTTCACCGGCGTCATGGCAATGCCGCGCTTGACGATCGGGCTGGCCGCATTCCACTTGCGGATCGCCTTGCGGCGCGCCGCGTAACCGGCAGACTTCTCGAGTTCGTCGAACAGCTGGTCAGCGACGAAATCCTCCACCTTCATGTCGTAGGGCGTCAGGTCGCGCCCCGGTGCGTAGAAATTCGCGCGGCGCACGGCGATGGGGTCAAGGTCGAGGTGGCGTGCGATCTCGTCCAGCACCTGCTCGATCGCCAGCATCCCCTGCGGCCCGCCGAAGCCGCGAAAGGCGGTGTTCGATTGCGTGTTCGTCTTGCAGCGATGCGAAACGATCCGTACGTGCGGCAGGAAGTAGCAGTTGTCCGCGTGCATCACGGTGCGATCGTTCACCGGGCCGCTCAGGTCCGCCGAGAATCCACAGCGCGAGGCGAACAGGACGTCGAGCCCCTGGATGCATCCCGCGGTGTCGAAGCCGACCTCATACTCGACGCAGTAGTCGTGCCGCTTGCCGGTGATCGCGAAATCATCGTCGCGGTCATAGCGCAGTTTCACTGCCTGGCCCGTATGACGCGCGGCGATGGCGGCGGCGCAAGCCGGGAGCGCGGGCTGCGTTTCCTTGCCGCCGAAGCCCCCGCCCATGCGCCGGCACTCGACGAGCACCCGGTGCGCGGCGATGCCAAGCGCGTGCGCAACCTGCATCTGCACTTCCCCGGGATGCTGGGTCGAGTTGTACACCAGCATATCGCCATCCTCCTTCGGCACTGCGTAGGCGACCTGCCCCTCCAGGTAGAAGTGCTCCTGCCCGCCGATGCGCAGGCGGCCTTTCAGGCGGTGGCTGGCGCCGGCAAGCGCCGCCTTCCAGTCACCGCGCTCGAGCACCACGCTGGGCAGGATGTGGGACCTGGCGGCGAGCGCCTGCTCGATGCTGAGGGTCGCCGGCAGTTCCTCGTAGTCGATCAGGGCAAGGCGGGCCGCCTTGCGCGCCTGGTCCACGGTTCTCGCCACCACCAGGAAAATCGGCTGGCCGTTGTACTGGACCTCTTCCTCGGCCAGGATCGGATCGTCGTGCAGGATCGGACCGGTGTTGTTCTCCCCCGGGATATCCGCGGCGGTCAGCACCGCGACGACGCCCGGTGCGGCACGCACCGGTGCCAGGTTCATCGCGCGCAGGCGGCCGTGCGCGATGCGCGACAGCCCGAAGGCCGCATGCAGCGTGCCGCGTACTTCGAGGATGTCGTCGGTATAGGCGGCTTCGCCCATTACGTGCAGGTGGGCACTTTCGTGCCGCACCGGTTCGCCTGCACCGCCAGGCGCGAATCCCGCACGCTGCCGCGGCTGCGGGTGATTCACGCCGGTACCCCGGTGAGGTCGTAAAGGCGGCTGGGCGCTTTGCCCAGCGCGCCGCCGGTTTCGAGTCGGAATTTGCGCAGCAGATTCTGCGCGACCTTCAGCCGATAAGCGGCAGAGGCGCGCATGTCGCTGATCGGCGCGTAATCCGTTGCCAGTGCGGCGAGGGCCTGTTCGCAGACTGCATCGCTCCAGACCTTGCCGCGGAGCGCGCTCTCGCAGGCCGCCGCGCGCTTCGGCGTCGCCGCCATGCCGCCGAAGGCAATGCGCGCCGAAAGGATGACGCCCCGGTCGAGTTCAATGGCGAACGCAGCGCACAGGGCCGAGATATCCTGGTCAAAGCGCTTGGAAATCTTGTAGCTCGCCAGGCGCAGGCCGCGACGTCGGCGCGGCACCCGCACCCGCTCGAGGAATTCGCCGGGCGCGAGTGCCGTCCTCTGGTAGGCGAGATAGAAGTCCTCCAGCGCCAGCGTGCGCCGCGCGCCGCCCTTGCGCAGCACCACTTTCGCGCCAAGCGCAATCAGCGGCGGCATGCTGTCGCCGATCGGCGATCCGTTGGCGATATTGCCGCCCAACGTGCCGGCATTGCGGATCGGCGGCGAGGCAAATCTGCGCAGCACTTCACGCAACTCCGGATAGTGCTGCTCGAGCGCTGCGAAGGCGTCGGTCAGCGCGGCCCCCGCGCCGATGTCGATGTGCCGGGGCGATGCGCGAATGCGCCGCAGCGCCGTCACGTTACCAAGGTAGAGAACGTTGCCGAGGCGGCGGTGCTGCTTGGTCACCCACAGGCCCAGGTCGGTTCCGCCGGCAAGCAGGCGTGCGTCGGGGAAACGCTGGCGCAACCGGGCCAGCGCGGCGATCGAGCGCGGCGCGTGGAATTCGCCCAGTCGTTCAGTTGCCATGGCGAGGCCGTCGCGTCGCTGCAGCGCGCGCAATGCCTTGGCGAGCCGCGCCTCGCTTGCACGCGCGGCCCTGGAGCGCGAGCCGGCGGGCGCGCTGATCCAGTCCTGTTCGCCAGCCGGAACAGCCGTGCCCAACGCATGCATGGCCTGCGCCGCCTCGACGATGGGGCGGTATCCCGTGCAGCGGCAAAGATTGCCCGCAAGCGCGTCGTTGATGCAGGCACGCCCCGGTGCGGGATCGGTCTTGTACAGCGCATGCAGCGACATCACGAAACCCGGTGCGCAAAAACCGCATTGCGAGCCGTGGCAGTCGGCCATTGCCTGCTGTACCGGATGCAGCGCGCCGGTGGCGCGGTGCTTCAGGCTCTCGACGCTGAGCAATGCGCGGCCATCGAGCGTCGGCAGGAACTGGATGCAGGCGTTGACGGCCCGGTAGCGCAGGCCGGCGCCATCCAGCTCGGCCAGGACCACCGTGCAGGCGCCGCAATCGCCTTCGGCGCAGCCTTCCTTGGTTCCCGTGCGCCCGAGGTCCTCGCGCAGGTGCTGCAGCACGGTGCGCGTAGGGTCGCCGGCTGCGACGCTGCGCAGTTCGCCATCGAGCAGGTAGCGGACGGGGCGGGTTCTGGGA
>SBAS01000064.1 GCA_005240145.1 Nitrosomonadales bacterium
CAGAAAGTGCGCCGGCTGCTGGTCGAAGAGGGCGCGAACATCAAGAAGGAGCTCTACGTCGGCATGGTGGTGGACCGCGTCACGCAGCGCGCCTGCCTCATGGCCTCCAGCGAAGGCGGCATGGACATCGAGGAAGTCGCCGCGCACACGCCGGAAAAGATCCACAAGGTCTTCATCGATCCCGCGACCGGGTTGACGGACGCAGAGGCGGAGGATGTTTCGCGAAAGATAGGAATTCCTGCTCCTGCCCTGAAGGAGGCCAAGGAGCTGCTCAAGGCGCTATACAGGTGCTTCGACGAGACGGATGCGTCGCTGGCGGAAATCAACCCGCTGATCCTCACGGCGCAGGACAAGGTCGTCGCGCTGGATTCGAAGCTCAATTTCGACGACAACGCGCTCTTCCGCCACCCCGACATCGTCGCCATGCGCGACCTGGACGAGGAAGACCCGCTCGAAATTGAGGCTTCGAAGTACGACCTGTCCTACATATCCCTGGATGGCAGCATTGGCTGCATGGTCAACGGCGCGGGCCTTGCCATGGCGACCATGGACACCATCAAGCTCTTCGGCGGCGAGCCGGCCAACTTCCTCGACGTCGGCGGCGGCGCCACCGCGGAGAAGGTGACGGCGGCCTTCAAGATCATGCTCTCCAACCCGAAAGTGAAGTGCATCCTGGTCAACATCTTCGGCGGCATCATGAAATGCGACACCATCGCCGCGGGCGTGGTGGCGGCGGCGCGCGAAGTGAAGCTCTCCGTGCCTCTGGTAGTGCGCATGAAAGGCACCAACGAGGACCTCGGCAAGAAAATCCTCGCCGACTCCGGCCTGCCGATCATCACCGCGGGCAACATGGGCGAAGCGGGGCAGAAAGCGGTGGAAGCGGTAAAAGCCGCGCCGAAAGGGGCTCGGTCATGAGCATCCTGATCAACAAGAACACGAAGGTGGTCACGCAGGGGATCACCGGCAAGACCGGGCAGTTCCACACCCAGACCAGCCGCGCCTACGCCAACGGCAAGAACTGCTACGTAGCGGGGGTCAATCCGAAGAAGGCCGGCGAGAGCTTCGAGGGAATTCCAATCTTCAAGAATGTTTCTGAAGCAAAAAAACAGACAGGAGTGAACGTCTCGGTCATCTACGTTCCGCCGCCATTTGCCGCCGCGGCGATCTGGGAGGCGGTGGAGGCCGACCTCGACCTCGCGATCTGCATCACCGAGGGCATCCCGGTGCGCGACATGGTCCACCTGCGCGAGCGCATGCGCAAGGAAAAGCGCAGGACCCTGCTGCTCGGGCCCAACTGCCCGGGCGTGATCACGCCCGATGAAATCAAGATCGGCATCATGCCCGGCCACATTCACCTGAAGGGCCGCGTCGGCGTGGTGTCGCGCTCGGGCACGCTCACCTACGAAGCGGTCGGCCAGCTCACCGAACTCGGCATCGGCCAGTCCACCGCGGTAGGCATCGGCGGCGACCCGGTGAATGGCCTGAAGCACATCGACGTGCTGAAAATGTTCAACGACGATCCGGAAACGGACGCGGTGATCATGATCGGCGAGATCGGCGGCTCGGACGAGGAAACCGCGGCGCAGTGGGTCAAGGCCAACATGAAGAAGCCCGTGGTCGGCTTCATCGCCGGCGTCACCGCGCCTCCGGGCAAGCGCATGGGCCACGCCGGCGCGATCATCTCCGGCGGCAAGGGCACGGCGCAGGAAAAACTCTCGGTGATGGAGTCCTGCGGCATCAAGGTGACGAAAAACCCCGCTGAAATGGGCAAGCTGCTGAAGTCCGCGCTGAAGTAATGCAGGGGTTCCTGCAGGCGCGCTGGGCCGAATTCCTGGCTGCGCTGCAGGCAGCTGCGCGCGCGGACGCGGAGCTGGGGGCGTTTTCCGCGAACGTGGACTGCTGCTTCCGGTTGGTGGCTGGGGAGCGCGAGGCGGAGGTTTCCTTTCAAGGTTCTGCCGTCGCCGTGACGGAGAAGTCCAGCGCAAGAGCCGCTCTGTTCACGCTCGAGGCGCCAGAGGACGTCTGGGCGAAATTCTTCTCCTTTCCGCCGCCCGCTCCGTACCACGGCATCTACGCGATGAAGATGCGCGTGCCCGAATTCAAGGTCTCCGGCAGCGAGCTTGCGCTGGCGCAGAACATGCACCTGGTGCGGCGGGTGCTGGAACTGGGCAGAGGGATTTTGAATCCTTCTGCCGACCAACCGAAAGGGAAAAGAACATTCGGTTCAAAGGAACCGATCAGGGGCGGCTATGTCTGGATCGAATTCGAAGGCCTGCCCAGCCGCGTCTACTATGAGGAAGCAGGTGCCGGCCGCGACCTGCTGTGCCTGCATACCGCAGGATCGGATTCGCGCCAGTTCTACAAGCTGCTGAACGACGCCGGCCTGGGCGCCGAATGGCGCATGGTCGCCTTCGACCTGCCCTGGCACGGCAAGAGCCTGCCGCCGGAGGGCGCGCCGATCGGGGCCTGGGATCTGACCACGGAGCGCTATATCGCGGCGATCGAAGCGGTGATCGCGGCGCTCGGCTTGCAGCGCTCGGTACTGCTCGGCTCGTCCATGGCGGGACAGATCTGCCTGGAGATGGCGCTGCGCTGGGGCGAGCGCCTCGGCGGGGTCATCGCCTGCGAGGCGAGCGAGCGCATCATCGGCCGCGAGGTGCCCTGGACGCGCAATCCGCAGGTCAACGAATCGGCTTTCGTGCCTGAATGGGTGCATGGGCTGATGGCGCCGCAGAGCCCGCTCGAGCGCCAGCGCGAAATCTGGTGGGAGTACTCGCAGGGCGGCTACGGCGTGTTCTGGGGCGACATCCGCTTCTACGGCCGCGAGTGGGACATGCGCGAGCGCATCGCGCGCATCGACACGAAGAAATGCCCGGTGATCATGCTGACGGGGGAATACGACTATTCCTGCACGCCGGAGCTCTCGCGCGCTAGCGCGGCGAAAATCGCGGGAGCGGAATTCCAGGTGATGCGTGGCATGGGGCATTTTCCGATGGCGGAAAACCCGGAACTGTTCCTGACATATTTGCGGCCGGCGCTGGCCAAGCTCCGGCGGTGAAGGACTTTCTCAGGGATGTCGGTGCGCTCTACGGCGCCAACGCGCTGGTCGCTTTCATCTTCGCCGCCAGCGGCCCGGTGGCGGTGATTCTCGCCGTCGGCGCGCAGGGCGGCCTTGCCGAGTCGGACCTCGCGTCGTGGATTTTCGGCGCGTTCTTCATCAATGGCCTGATCAGCATCGCGTTCTGCCTGTGGTATCGGCAGCCGCTGGTGTTCTTCTGGAGCATTCCGGGCGCGGTGCTGGTCGGACCGGCGCTCGGCCACCTGTCATTGGCCGAAGTGATCGGCGCCTTCGTCGCCACCGGCGTGCTCATGGCGGCGCTAGGGCTTTCCGGCTGGGTGCGCCGCTGCACCGAGGCCGCGCCGATGCCGATCGTGATGGCGATGGTGGCGGGCGTGTTCCTGCGCTTCGGCACCGCACTGGTGCAGGCGGTGCACGACGACTTCGCCATTGCCGCGCCGATGGTGGTGGCTTTTATTTTCCTTTCCTTCGCAAAAAAACTCGGCCGCTGGCTGCCGCCGCTGATCGGCGCGTTCGTCGTGGGAATTGCCTGCGTTGTCGTTTTCGGCAAATTTCAAATGGAAGGCAAAGAATTGATTCTTTCATTCCCCAATCTCTACCGGCCGGCGTTTTCCTGGCAGGCCTTGATCGAGCTGGTGGTGCCGCTCGCCATCACGGTGCTGGTGGTGCAGAACGGGCAGGGCTTCGCGGTGCTGAGCGCCGCGGGCCACAAGCCGCCGATCGACGCCATCGCCGTGGCCTGCGGCGCCGGCTCAATGGTCACCGCCTTCGTCGGTTCGGTCTCGACCTGCCTCACCGGCCCGGTCAACGCGATCCTCTCGTCCTCGGGCGAGATGCGGCGGCACTACACGGCGGGCGTGCTCGTGGGCGCGCTCTCGCTCGTGTTCGGGCTCCTGTCGCCCGTCTTCGTGCGCCTGCTGCTCGCGATGCCGGGCGCGTTCATCGCCGCGCTCGGCGGCCTCGCCATGCTGCGCGTGCTGCAGGCCGCGTTCAGCGTCGCCTTCGGCGGCAAGTACGCGCTGGGCGCGCTGGTTACTTTCCTCGTCACCGTCGCCGACGTCACGATCTTCAGCATCGGCGCCGCGTTCTGGGGGCTCGTGCTCGGCTTGGGAATTTCCTGGTTTCTGGAAAGAAAAGATTTCAGCCGTTAGTGGCGGTGCGAAGTTCCCTTCGCCAGCGCGTAGTGCTGGCGCAGCAGGTCGCGGCCGAAGTCACCGCTGAAATCGCGCCACACCGTGTGCACGTGGTTACCGTCGTTCTGCGAGTCGGTCGCCCGCGAGCGTGAAATTGAGCGACAGGTGGTGCCCCTCGAAGCGCCAGCCCCAGGCTGTCTTGGCGTCGGGTACGCCGTAGAGGCTGAGGTGGTAGCGCTCCGGGTCGCGCATCATGCCGAAGATCTCGATTTCGCGCAGCGCCAGCTCGAGCTCGATGATGTTCGTCGCCTTACGATAGCCTGGCGCCGAGAGCGCAGTCTTGAGCAGCGCGTGCACCGCATCGCACGCCGGGATCCTAGCGCAGGTTGTATGCTTCCAGTTTTAAGGGAGGCAAATCATGCAGGCGATACCCATCACGGCGGTATTTACCGCGCTGCTCGCGCTGATGCTGGTCGGCATCAGCATCCGCATCACGGTGCTGCGGGCGAAAAAGAAGATCAGCTACCTCGACGGCGGCGACCAGGAACTCGGCCGGGCGATCCACGTGCAGGGGAACTTCATCGAGTACGTGCCGATGACGCTCCTGCTGATGGGCCTCATGGAAGGCATGGGCGCGAAACACTGGCTGGTTTACAGCTTCGGCGCGCTGCTGCTGGTGGCGCGCCTGGCGCACGCCTGGGGGCTCTATGCGGAGGTCTTCCAGGCGCGCGTCGTTGGAACTTCCGGCAACTGGCTCCTGCTCGCCGCGGGCGCGCTGGTGGTTCTGGGCCAGGTCGCCTGAGAGCAGAGGAAAATCAGGGACAGACTCCGATTACCCGCTAGCGCGCCAGCTTTCCCTGCGCGCGCAATCCGCGCGACACCGAGGGGCTGAACTGCGCGGGTTGATCCATCACCTGCAGTAGCAGCAGCGATAATTTTTTCCCCGCTAGCCGGCGCTCGATGTCCTGCTGCAAGGTCATGACCGGCGAGCGTTGCGGATCGAAGGCCACCGCAAGCGTTGCCGATTCCACCGACACGCGCGCACTGCCCTTGTCCGCCCCGCTCGATGACTCGGCCGCCTTCTCGAGCACACGCTTCGTTGCCTCGCCTGGCACAAGCGCGCTTTCGACATGGAAAAAAGCAATGTGATGTTTCTGGCCGAGGGCGCGCGTCACAACCGCGTGGTCGTAGGCGGCCGCCATTTTGTCCTCGACGCAGTAGCCGCAGGCGAGCACTGCGTTCGCGTAGGTGAAACACGCTGCGCTCAGTGCGTTGAGGACGGTTGCGCGTCGATCCATTCGAAGTACTTGAGGTATTGCCTGATTTCGGTGTCGGTCAGGCTCTGGTTCGGCATCGGCAGGTTGTTGTATTCCTTCAGCATGGCCTTGGCGTCGGCGTCGGTCTGCAGCATCTTTTCCGGCTCCTTCATCCAGCGCGTGAGCCACTCCTTGCTGCGGCGCTTGGTGACGCCGGCGACATCCGGGCCGAGCTTGTCGCCTTCGCCCACGGTGTGGCAGGCCAGGCACTTCGATTCGAACCCCAGCTTGCCGGCAATCGCCTCGGGATCGGTGGGCGTCCGCGTCGCCGGAATGTTGTGGTGCTCCAGTTCCTTGGCCGGCGGCTTGGTGGCGGTGGAAACCAGTCCGATCGCGCCCTGCGAGGCGTTGGCGAAGTGGTGGTCCACCATGATGTAGGAGCCTTCCTCCGGAATCAGGAACTCGACCGTGGCACTGTTGGAGGAACCCAGCAGCACGGTCTGCATGCCGCGGAACTGGTTGTCCGGGTTGCCCTCGAACCAGACGCGGTCGAAGATCGTGCCGACGACGTGAAAGCTCGAAGTCTTGCTCGGGCCGACGTTGAGCACGTGCATGCGTACCCGTTCGCCAACCTTGGCCGGTAGCGGGTTCTTGACCATGCCGTTGTGCACGCCGTTGAACACGGTGTGCGTCGGCCGCGAGTCGCGCAGTCGGTCGGTGTCGAGCACGTAGAGCGGCGCCCCGTCCACCTTCTGTTTGCCGGGATCGGGCTTGATGTAGAACTCGCTTTGCACCACCACGTATTCGCGGTCCGCCTTGGTCGGATAGCCGTTGCGCGGCTCGACGATCACCGCGCCGTACATGCCCGAGGCGATGTGCTCGAGGATCATCGGCGTGCCGCAGTGGTACATGAAGATGCCGGGATAGTTGAGCGTGAACTCGAATTCGATGGTCTGGCCCGGCGCGATCGAGCGGTACTTGTCCTGCGGCGAAACCATTGCGGCGTGGAAATCCATCGAGTGCATCATCGGCGCCGCGGTGACGCGCACGCCCGGCACGGGCTCGTCGCTGCGGTTGGTCATGACAAACCGGATCTTGTCGCCGACACGCGCGCGCACCGTGGGCCCCGGCACCGTGTCGCCGAAGGTCCAGGCGCTGAACTTCACGCCGGGCGCAATCTCGATAATCTTGTGCGTGGTGTCCAGGCGCACGGTCTTGATCGCCGAGGGATCCAGGGGTTTCAGAACCGCGCCCATGCTGAGCGAGGCTCCTTCGGCGAACGCCCCCTTGTGGCGCTCGGATGTGACCTTGGCCGGCACAGGCTTCAGGTCCATCGTCGAGATAGCATAGGGATCCGGGGCGGTAGGGGTCTTTTGGCACGCTGCAAGTAGAAATGCGCAGATCAGGGGAAGGTATTTGTTCATGCATCCAGCCTATTGCGAAGCGCAAGAGCGCAGTTGATCCAGGTCAAAGCACCCCCAATTAGGCTATAAGGTGTCCGTGGCCATCGCCCTTGCCGACCTCAAAGTGGCTTGCTCGACCTGCAGCCTGCGCGAGCTGTGCCTGCCGGTCGGGTTGACGCCGAAGCAGCTGGAGAGCCTCGACGAGCTGGTGTATGCGCGCCGGCGCATCGCCGAGGGCGAGAGCCTGTTCCACGCGGGCGATCCGTTCCGAGCGCTCTATGCGGTGCGCTCGGGCTTCTTCAAGACGCGAGTGACGACCGCGGACGGCCGCGACCAGGTCACCGGCTTCCTGATGGCGGGCGAACTGCTCGGCATCGATGGCATCGGCGCCGGCCAGCATGGCTGCGACGCGGTGGCGATCGAGGATGGCGAGGTCTGCGCGATCCCCTATGCCAAGCTCGAGGAGACGGCGCGGCGCTTCGAGCCGCTGCAGCAGCATTTTCACCGGGTCATGAGCCGCGAGATCGTACGCGATCACAGCGTCATGCTGCTGCTGGGCAGCATGCGGGCGGAGGAGAAGCTCGCCGCATTCCTCCTCAACCTCTCGCAGCGTTTGGCGGCGCGCGGTTACTCGGCGCGCGATTTCGTGCTGCGCATGACGCGCGCCGAGATCGGCAGCTTCCTCGGCCTCAAGCTCGAGACCGTGAGCCGGTTATTCACGCAATTCCAGAAGGAAGGGTTGCTGTCGGTGAACCGGCGCAGCGTGCGCATCACAAACGTCGAGGAACTGACCCGGCGCGCTGGCCTGCACTGCTGAGTTGATCTAGCTCAATACCGGGCGGTGTCCGCTGCCTATGATCGTTCCGTGTCCACTTCAACAGGAGCGACCATGTACAACCGGATTCTCGTCCCTACCGATGGTTCCCAGCTTGCCGAGCGTGCGGTCAAGGAGGCCGCGATGCTCGCGCGCAGTACCGGCGCGACCCTGACGCTGTTTTACGCGGCGCCCGCGTATCGCGCGCCGGTGTCGTATTCCGAGGGCGCGGTGCTGCAGCATTTCGTCACACCTGCGCGCTACCGGCGTAGCGCGCGCACGCACGCCAAGCGCTTGCTCGACGCTGCATCGAGAAAAGCGGGCGGCACCGTAGCCAAGACGGCCTGCGAGTTCAGCGACCAGCCTTACGAGGGGATCATTGCAGCCGCGCGCAAGTACAGGTGCGATCTCATCGTGATGGCATCACACGGCTGGCGCGGCCTGAAAGGCCTGCTGCTCGGCAGCGAAACGCACAAGGTACTGACACACTCGCGCATTCCGGTACTCGTGGTGCGCTGAGCCCCTCAGCCAGGCGGGCTGGCCAGGTCCGGCTCGCCACAGGATTTGAGGATTTCGGCACGCACGGCGTCGCGCAGCTTCACGGCAGCTGCCCAGTCTTCGCCTTCCGGCACGATCGGCGTGCCGATGTTCACAGTCACCGCAGCGCGGCGCAGGTACCAGGTGCCGTCGCGCAGCACCGAGCGGATGCCGCGCAGCGCGATCGGCACCACGGGGATGCCGGCCTGCGCCGCGGCCTGGAAGGCGCCGGTGCGGAAATCCATGAGGCCGGTGTTGCGCTTGAGCGTGCCTTCCGGGAAGACGATCAGCGACACGCCGCGTTTCGCCGCCTCGCCGAGCTCGCCCGCGTGCTCGGCGCTTTTCGCGACGTCGAAGCGCTCTATGAATTGCGTGCCGAAGCCTGAGAGCAGCGCGCGCATGGCGAGATTGTCCTGGAACTCGCGCTTGGCGACGAAGGCATAGCCGCGGTACTCGAGGATCGCGAGCAGCACCAGCGCATCGAGGTAGCTGGTGTGATTCACCGCCAGCACGACCGACGTGTTTACGTTCAGGTTTTCTTTTCCTCTTACCAGAACAGAAATTCCCGAAAGAAAAAGAAAAAGACGCGAGACCTGCCTGCCAACGCTCCAGCAGGCTTTGACCGGCAGGACGAGGGAGCCGAGGAGGGCGATCGGAATCAGGACGGCGAACGCCACGTAGGCGCGCAGCGCGAAGAGCGCACCACCCAGGGTGCGCAGGCCACGGCGCAGCTGTGGCGCCGCGCCCGCGAGCATCAGGCGCACGAACTGCAGCCAGACCGCACCTCCCTGCACCGCCAATGGCCCTCGCTCGTAGTATTCGCGCGCCGCGACGCGCCGGATCTTGCCGCTCGAGGTCTTGGGCACCGTGGAGGGCGGCGCGAGCACGATGTCGTCGGCGGGCGCGCCGATCAGGCCCACCGCCAGGTCGTTGATCATCCGTTTGAGATCATCGTGGCGCGCCGCGTCCTTGTCGCGCATCTCGGCCAGCACCACCACGCGCTCGGTGCCGCTTGCCGCGTCCTTGCTGCCGAAAACCGCGACGCAACCGCGCCGCACGCCGGCTAGGTCACCCACCGCCTGCTCCAGCTCGTAAGGGCTGATGTTGCGGCCGCCGCGGATGATGATGTCCTTCTCGCGCCCCGTGAGGAACAGCGTGCCGGCGGAGAGGTAGGCGCGGTCGCCAGTGTTAACCCAGTCGCCGCTGCCGAAGAGCGTCCTCGTCGCTTCCGGATTGCGGTAGTAGCCCGAGGTGGAGGAGGGCCCGCGAAACTGTAACAATCCTTCCTGCCGGTCGGGCAGCTCCAGCCCCGCTGCGTCCACCACGCGGATGTCGTGGCCGGGAATCGGCGTGCCGCAGCCGATGACGATGAGGGGCGAAGCGTCGGCGGCCGGCGCCTCCAGCGCCTCCCCCGTTTTCGTGAAATGTTCTCTCTCGAGCCGGTCGGCGCGCCAGGGCGTGCCCGGGATCGTGATCGCCACGCCCACCGAGGATTCCGCCAGGCCATAGGAGGGCGAGAGGCAGTTCTTGCGCAGGCCCCATTTCGCGAAGCGTTGCTCGAACTGCACGATGGTGTCCGGGCTTACCGGCTCGGCCGCGTTGAACGCGAAACGCCACGACGAGAGGTCGATGCCCTGCATGTCCTCGTCCGCGATGCGGCGCAGGCACAGTTCGAAGGAAAAATTCGGGCCGCCCGACATGGTGCCGCGGTGGCGGTGGATCGCGCGCATCCAGCTCGCGGGCCGCGACAGGAAAGCCAGGGGCGACATCAACACGGTCGGAAAGCCGAGCACGAGCGAGGCGAAATTGGCGCCGATCAGGCCGAGGTCGTGGTACAGCGGCAGCCAGCTCACGAACACGTCCGCGGGATTCGCGCTCACCGCGGCCCCCATGGCGCGCACGTTGGCCATCAGGTTGGCGTGCGACAGCACCACGCCCTTGGGGCTGCCGGTGCTGCCGGAGGTGTACTGCAGGAAGCCGGTGTCGCCGGGCTTGCCGTGGACGGCGGTGAAGTTCTTGCCCGACGTTGCATTCATTTCCGCGGGAACCATGATCTGGCTCAGCGATTCGACCTGGGCGCGCAGCAGGTAGGCGAGCGGCTTGGCCTCCGGGATCGTGATCATGATGTTCGCGCCCGCGCTCTTCAAGATGCTGACGTGGCGCTTCATGTGGTCTTCGATCGTCGTCAGCCGCGCCGGCGGGTACAGCGGCACCGGCACGCCGCCCGCGAGCAGCACGCCGTAGAAGGAATACAGGTACTCCTTGCAGGTGGGCAGCATGATCGCCACCATCTGCCCCTGCTGCAGGCCGGCCTGCGCGAGGTGCGCCGCGTAGCCCATCGCTCCGTCCCAGAGCGCGCGGTAGCTGAGGGGGAACTCCTGCTTCTCCTCGTACATGAATACCGTGAGGCGATCGGGCTGGCGCTCGACGTGGTATTGCAGCGCTTCGGTCAGCGAGCGCGCCTGCGTTTCGGAGGGTGCGCGCACCCCTTCGCCCTGCACCAGCTGCGCGGATTTGGTCTCGGCGACCTGCGGCGAGTGGCCGGCGGACGAGAGCAGGAAGCGTAACAGGTCGCGCGGCGATTCGGCGGTGGCGAGCGCCTGCTCCGGCAGCGCGGCGCCGAACTCCTTTTCCAGCCGCAGCACCAGTTCGACCCGCGCGAGGCTGTCCAGGCCGAGTTCGCGTTCCAGCGAGCTGTCGAGCGTTACATGCGGCTCGACGTGCGGCCTTGCTTCCCGCGTCACTGCCGCGACGACTTCGAGCAGGCGCTCCGGCGCGACCTCCCTCGCGGCCGTGTTCATCCCGGCTATTGAGCAGTCACGCCCGCGGCTTTGACGACTCTCGCCCAGCGGGGGATTTCCTTTCTGAGGTGCGCGTCGAGTTCGGCCGGCGTCGAGCCGACCACCTGGTAGCCGGAGGACTCGATCTGTTTTTTCACTTCGGGCACGTTCATCGCGCGGATGAACTCGGCGTTGAGCTTCTGCACGATGGGCTGCGGCGTGGCGGGGGCGGCGAAGACGCCGTACCAGACCGAAACGTCGAAGTCCGGGACGCCGGATTCGATCACGGTCGGCACATTGGGCAGCACGGCGGCTCGCCTCGCCGTGGTCACGGCGATGGCGCGGAATTTTCCGGCCTGGATCTGCGGCAGCGACGAACCGACGGCATCGAACATCAGGTCCACTTCGCGGGCGAGAATCGCCGTGATCGCCGGGCCGCTGCCCTTGTATGGCACGTGCGTCATGTCGATGCCGAGCGTCAGCTTGAACAGCTCCACGGCGAGGTGGCTGGTGTTGCCGGGTCCGGCCGAAGCGTAGTTGAGCTTGCCCTTGTTGGCTTTCGCCGTATCGATCAGGTCGCGCAGCGTACGGATGGGCGAGTCGGCGTGCACCTCGACCACCAGCGGCGCCACGGCGGCGAGTGTGATCGGAGTGAAGTCCTTCAACGTGTCGTAGGGCAGCTTCGGCATCATCGTCGCGTTCACCGCGTGCGCCGTCAGCAGCAGCGCGATGGTGTAGCCGTCGGGCGACGACTTGGCGGTAAAGTCGGCGGCGATGGTGGAGCCGCCGCCGGGCTTGTACTCGAGCAGCACCGGCTGCCCGAGGCCCTTGGTCATCTCGTTCGCGATCGGCCGCGCGAGCACATCCGAGCTGCCGGCGGGTGGATAGGCCATGATGAATTTGATCGGGCGGTTCGGGTACTGCGCTTGAGCAAATCCCGTGGAAAGTGCAAGACAGGCAAAAAGAAATTGCAAAAAAACATTCATGATCTGAGTACCTTTCCAGAAGTGGCTCCAGTCAACGTGCCGTTTTCCCAGGTCACCGCACCGTTGACAACCGTGTATTCGATACCTTTCGAGCGCATCACCATGCGCTTGCCGCCGCCGGGCAGGTCGTAGAGCCGCTCGGGGCGACCTACTGAAGAAATTTCTTTTTCAGAAAAAACAACAATATCCGCCGCCAAGCCCGGCTTGAGGCGGCCGCGGTCGCGGATGCCGAAGAAATCCGCCGGGTCGGAAGTCATGCGCCGTACGGCCTCTTCCAGCGTGAGCACTTTTTTCTCGCGCACCCAGGTGCCGAGCATGTAGGAGGGGTACCCGGAGTCGCAGAGCATGTCGAGGTGCGCGCCGCCGTCGCCCAGTCCCAGCAGCATGTCCCGGTTGTTGAGGATCTCGGCCATGCGGTCGACGCGGTTGTTGAACGAGACCATGGTGAACTCGTTGTCGAGGTCGTCGGCGAGCGTGAGGTCGAGGAAGGCATCGACGCCGTCCTTGCCCTGTGCGGCGGCGACCTCGGCGACCGTCTGTCCTTCCCATTTTTTCAATTCCGGGCTTTTGACTTCGTGAACCGTGATGCGCGCCCAGTTGCCGAAGGCCGCTGGCCGTTTCAACTCTTCACGAAATCGATTTCTAAAACTTGCATCTTTATATACAGCAGCTTGGGCGGATTTCGACTTGTCCTCGAACACGCGCTTCCAGGACGGGAAGGCGGCGAAGGAGAACGGATTGCGCATGTTGATCTCGCGCGTGAGCGGCAGGGGCGAGGTCTGCGGCCGCGCGCCGCGCGCGATCATCGGCGCGGCCTTGCGCAGCGAGGTGCGCACCGCCTCCGAGATGTCGTCGCGGTCGAACATGGCGATGAACGTGATCGGCCGCGCGCTTTCCGTGAGCATGAAATCGAGCAGCTCGAGTTCGGCTTCCTCCATGACGCCGATCTGCTTCGTCATCGCGATCTCGATCGAACCCTTGCCGCGCTCCTTCAGCGCGTTGCAGTAGGCCTTCAGTTCGTCGCGGCTCGCGTTGCGGCAGGCGAGCGGCCGTCCGGCGTAGCCCATGTGCTGGTTGAGCAGCGTGCTGGAGAAGCCGAACGCGCCGGCGTCAACTGCCTCTCCCAGCAGTTTTTTTATTTCGCTCGTTTCGGCAACGGAGGCGGCACGCTCCATCGAAGCCTCCCCCATCACGTAATGGCGGAACGGCGTCAGCGGGGCGAGGAAGGCGAGGTTGAGCGAGGGTTTGCGCGCCGCGGCGGCGTCCATGAACTGCGGAAATGTTTCCCAGTCCCAGGTGATGCCCTGGTTTAGCACCTCGAAGGGAATGGCTTCGACATTGACGAGGTCGCGCATGGCGATTTCACGCGTCTCCGGCCGGCAGGGCGCGATGCCGACGCCGCAATTGCCCATCACCACCGAGGTGACGCCGTGCCAGGAGGAGGGCGTGAGCGCGCCGTCCCAGCAGATCTGCGCGTCGTAGTGCGTGTGCGGGTCGATGAAGCCGGGGGCGACCACGAGGTCGGACGCATCGATGGTCCTTGTGGCTCTTGCCTGAATTTTTTCTTCAATGGAAAGGATCCTGCCATTCAAAATCCCGACGTCAGCCCGCTTTGCCGGCGCGCCGGTGCCGTCGATGAGGAGGCCGTTCTTGATGAGCAGGTCGAGGGCCATGGCTTGCACCGCAGTTTACCCCGGGTAGACTGCGCCCAAGGGGGAACCAGGGTGGCGGCTGCGAAACATCCGTTCGCGCAATTGCTCGCCGTAGCGCGCGAAGTGTCGTTCATGAAGGGCGCCGAGCTGGTGCGCCAGGGCGAAGCCTCGCGCGGCTGCTTCCTGATCCGCGCCGGCTCGGTGGAAGCGAGCGTTGCGCTGCCCGGCGGCGGCTCGCTCGCCGTGGCGCAGTTCCGCGATGGCGACATGTTCGGCGAGATGGCGCTGATCGAGCGCGGGGTCGTGTCCGCCACCGTGGTCGCACAATCCAATGTGGATGCCTGGTTCGTCGGCCGCGATGATTTCCGCGCGCTGGTGGCCAGCCGCGAGGTTGCGGCGCTTGAAGTCCAGCGCACCATCACCCGCACTTTGTCCGACAAGCTGCGCGTGCTCAACGACCGTGTCAAGGGCTACCCGGCGGTGGAGGACCGCCCCGCCACCGAGGCCGCGCCCGCCGCCGATCCCCTCGCGCTCGTCAAGCGCTCGCGCCACGCCTCCTTCGACTGGAAATCCTTCCTCCACGTGCTGCCGTTCTTCGAAGGCTTCGATGCGCAAGAAATCGACGAACTGGCCTCCAGCGGCAAGGTGCTGGAATTGCCGCGCGGCGCCTGGGCTTTCGTCGCCGGACGCCCCGCCGACAGTTGTTACCTGGTGATTCGTGGTGCGCTAGAGGTATTCACGCGCAGCGAAACGCTCGAGCGCCGCGTCGCCGTTGCCGGCCCGGGCGAGCTGGTGGGCTTCATGGCCGTGATCAACGCCGCGCCGCGCGCCAACAATGCGCGCGCGCGCGAAGCCTGCTGCCTGCTGGAAATCCCGCGGGCGGCTTTCCTCGACATCTACAACGGCGCCTCAGGCGCCACCGTCAGCCTGCACCACGCCATCCACCGTTCCCTTATGCGTTCGATCGGCCGCACCAACACCCAGCTCACGCGTCTCATCTCCCATGCGCGGCTCACCGCCGCCGGGAATCAGGCCGCGGAACTCGAAGCGGCCTTGCACGGACAGATCTTCAGGGTGGACGCAGAAAGCTAGTTGTACCTATATACTGTACGAACGTACTGTATTTAGATACAATATCCCTTGCATGATCGCAACCCATACTGATACCGCGCGCGCGCTTTTCGGCAAGACACGGCGCAACGTGCTCGGGCTGCTCTTCGGGCAACCTGATCGATCTTTCTATTTGAGGGAGATCGCCGTGCGAGCCGGAGGCGGGCTCAGCCAGGTGCAGAAGGAACTCGAGCAATTGGTGGCAGCGGGTCTCGTCCTGCGCGAGAAACGCGCCAACCAGGTTCACTTCCGTACCAACCACGAAGCGCCGATCTACGGCGAACTGATTGGCATCGTCACCAAGACCTTCGGCATTGCCGACGTCCTGCGCGAGATGCTCGCGCAGGCCAAAGACCGCATCCGCCTGTCCTTCATTTACGGCTCGATTGCCAAGGGCACCGCCGGCGCGGCAAGCGACATCGATCTGCTGATCGTAACCGACCTGCCGCCATCGACTCTCTCCGTCCCGTTGACGGAATTGCACAAGCGACTCGGTCGGAAGATTTCCGCAGTTTTCTACTCGACCGAAGAGTTCTGCTCGATGCTGCGCGCAGAACACCATTTCATCGGCGCCATTCTCAGCGGGCCCAAGATCTGGCTGATCGGCAACGAGGCTACTCTCGATGAGTTCAGGCAAGAACAATCTCGAAAACCTCGCGCGCGCCGGGCAGCTCGTCGCTGAGCCGACCAGCGCAGACGAAATCGGACGCCTGCTGCGGGGCGCCGAGGATCGGTTGCGCGATAGCCGCAATAGTTCGTTGAGCGCCCCCAGCCGATTTATCCTGGCGTACGGCGTCTCGCACGCGCTGGCGCTCGCCGCGCTGCGCGCCGAGGGCTATCGCCCTGTCTCCTCGAAGGGTCACCGAAAGATCATCTTTCAAGCGCTTGGCATCACCGCGGGCGCGTCGACGGAACTCTGGACAGCGCTCGACCGCTACCACGACAGGCGCAATGCTGCCGAATACGAAGCTGCCCCGCCGGCGTCCGAGGCCGAGGCGAAGGATCTGGTAGAGCTCACCGCGAAGCTGCAGAACCTGGTGACCGACCGCATCAAGCGGAATCATCCGGAGCTGCTGAAGAAGTAGTATCGGAGCAGGAGGAATCCCAGAACCGCCACGAGCGCAAAGCGACTTGGTCAGAGAAGAAGCCCGAGGGACGCTGGCGTGCGTACCGGTACGACGAACTCGTCGCACGCGACAAAGCGAGCCTGGACATCTTCTGGCTCAAGGACGAGTCATTGGAGGACTCGGACAACCTGCCGGCGCCCGAGGTGATCGCGCAGGAAATGATCGAGGATCTGGAGGGGGCGTTGGAACAGCTTCGAGCGATTGCGGCCGACCTCGGGGCAAAGGCCTGGGCCACAAACCGAAACCTGGGTTCCCGCGTTCGCGGGAACGACATTCTCGTTGCTAGAACTCGATCGCGTCGGCAATTGCCTTGATGCCGGCTGCGGCGCAGGCGTCGTCGGCTTCGCCGCCGGGCGCGCCGGAGACGCCGATCGCACCGACCGTGGAGCCGCGCGATTCGATCGGCAGCGCGCCGCCGATGGCGAGCACGCGCGGATGGCTGCGCAGGCCGCTCATCGGCGCGCCGGCCTGCGTTTCCTTGGCGAGCTGCGAGGTCGGAATCCTGAAGCTCGCGGCGGTCCAGGCCTTGTCGATCGCGACCTTGACGGTGTGCGCGCCCGCGAAGCGGTCGCGCAGCATCACCTGCGGGATGCCGGCGCGATCGACGACCGCCACGCCGACCTGGTAGCCGGCCTTGCGGCAACTCTCGAGGGCGGCGCGCGCCGCGACCAGCGCGGTTTCCGGCGTCATCGATCTGGTTTCGAACACGCCCTGCTGCGCGTGCGCGGCGATCGGCGCGAGCGCCAGTGCGAGGAAGATATTTCTCATGGTCATGTCAATCCAGAAGGCGCACGGCCACATGCGGGCGGCCGTTGCGGATTTCGGCGAACAGCGCGCCGTATTCGGGCAGCTCGACCCAGGCCGCGGTGTCTTTCGTCAGCGGCTCCGAGGCGATGATGATGGAGTCGGCGTTTTCGGCGCCGCCGTTCATTTTCCATTCACCGTCGTGCAAAGCGTAGTCGCGCCCCAGCGTGTACCAGAGCGAAAGGAAGTTCATGTTGGCTTCATGCACCTTGGCGGGATCCTCGGTGCGGTAGCAGCCGAAATCGAAGCAGTAGCGCACGGCGGCAAGCTGGGTGCCATTGGCGACGAAGAGGTTCACCGAGGATGAAAGCGCGATGCCGAGCTTGGCGCGGATTGCGCGGATGATTTCAAGGGTTTTCCTGATTGCGTCAAAAAGGTTTTTCTCCTCCAGTTTTTCAAACGGATCAGGCAATTGCGACACCAGCAAAGCGTAAATCCATTCGCTGTCGGTGGTGCCGTGGATCTGCGCCAGGTATTCGGGCTTGATGTATGCGAGCAGCAGCGGCTTCATGCGCGCGAATTCGGCCAGGTCGCCGTTGTGCGCGAGCACCAGCGGAACATTGGTGAAGTGGAACGGGTGCACGTTCTGCAGCGAGATTTCCACGCGCGTGGAATAGGCGACGCCGCGTACATGGCCGAGCACGCAGCTGGGGCGGATTTTCTGCGCCAGGTTCTGCAGGTTGCGGTCGAACACCGGCAGCGACTGCGAGTAGTAGGAGTAGGCCTGTTGCGGATTGACGCTGGCCGGATCCCAGGCGCGCAGGCCGAAGCCGGCAAGGTTCAGCATGTGCAGCATCTTGGGCATGTAGCTTTGCCGGATCAGCGCCGAGTCGGGCTGGTAGAGCAGGTTGTCCAGCAGGACGGGTTGACCGAGATAGAGCAGCGCGCGGCACATGGATGGATTATGCAGCCTTGCACAGTACTATGAACGGTACGAGCGGAAAGGGCAGCGCAAACAATGGCGATTCCCGCGGTATCTCTGGACCAGGTCAGGTTCATCGGTCAGGACCTGGTGCGGCCCGAGTGCGTGCTCGCGACCCGGGCGGGGGACTTGTACACCTCGGACTGGCGCGGTGGCGTCGCCCTGCGCCGCGCCGATGGCACCCAGGCGCTCTATACCGGCATGCTGCCGGAGGGTCGCCTGCCGCGTCCGAACGGCATCGCGCTGCGTAGGACCGGCAGCTTCCTTCTTGCCGAGCTGGGCGAGTCCTCCGGCGGGGTCTTCGAGCTCGGACGGGACGGGTCCGTGCGCACGGTCGTGCTGCGCGCCGATGGCATCGACCTGCCGCCGACGAATTTCGTGCATGAGGACGCGCTCGGGCGCGTCTGGATCACGGTGAGTACGCGGCAGGTTCCGCGCGCCGCTGCCTACCGTGCGGACGTGGCGGATGGATTCATCGTGCTCGCGGATGCAAGGGGCGCGCGGGTGGTCGCCGACGGGCTGGGCTATACGAATGAGGCGCTGCCCAGTCCGGACGGGAAATTCCTCTACGTGAATGAAACCTTTGCGCGCCGGCTTGCGCGCTTTCGCATCGCGCCCGATGGCGCGCTCGGATCGCGCGAAACCGTGGCCGTGTTCGGCGCGGGAACATTCCCCGACGGGCTCGCGTTCGACGCCGAGGGCGGCGTCTGGATTGCCAGCATCGTTTCCAACCGCGTGATCCGCGTCGCGCCGGACGGTTCGCAGCAGCTCATGATCGAGGATTGCGACCCCGCGCACCTCGAGTGGGTCGAGCAGGCGTTTCAGGCCGGCGAAATGGGCCGGCCCCACCTCGATGGCATCAGGAGCCGGCGCCTGAAGAACATCTCGAGTCTCGCGTTCGGGGGGGCGGACCTGCGCACGGTTTACCTGGGCTGCCTGCTTGGCGGCGCCCTGGCGGTGTTTCGCAGCCCGATCGCCGGCGCGCCGCCGGTCCACTGGAGCCAGGCATGAAGAAGGAATTCGACATCTGCGTACTGCCGGGCGACGGCATCGGCAATGAAGTGATCGAGGCGACGCTGCCCGTGCTGGAGAAGCTGCAGCGCGGCGCGGGCTTTGCATTGCGGTTCAAGCATCATCCTGCGGGCGCCCAGCACTACAAGGCGACGGGCGATGCGCTGCCCGATGCGACTTTCGCGGCGGCCAAGGCGGCCGACGCGATCCTGTTCGGCGCGATGGGCTGGCCGGAGATCCGCTATCCGGACGGCACCGAGATCGCGCCGCAGCTCGACCTGCGCTTCCGGCTTGAGCTATACGCCGGCGTGCGCCCGGCGCGCGCGATTCCAGGGGTGCCGCCGGCACTCGCCGATCCGCGCGCCAGGGACATCGACCTGGTGCTGATCCGCGAGTCCACCGAGGGCCTGTTCGCCTCGCGCGGCAAGGGCGTGGTCGAGGCCGATCGCGAGGCGCGCGACACGATGGTGATCACCCGAGAGGGGTCGCGGCGCGTGCATGAATTCTCTTTTCGGCTCGCCGAACGCCGCAAGCTGCGCGGCAAGCCTGGCAGCGTGACCTGTGTCGACAAGGCGAACGTGTTCGTCTCGATGGCGTTTTTCCGCAAGATCTTCGACGAGGTGGCGGCGCGCCATCCGGGCGTGGCGGCGAAGCACCACTATGTGGATGCGACCGCGCTGGACCTGGTGCGCAAGCCCTGGATGTTCGATGTCATGGTCACCGAGAACATGTTCGGCGACATCCTCTCGGACCAGGCCGCGGCGCTGGTGGGCGGCATGGGCATGGCCCCTTCGGCCGATGTCGGCGATGCGCATGGCCTGTTCCAACCCTGCCATGGCTCGGCGCCCGACATCGCCGGCCAGGGCAGGGCCAATCCAACCGCGACCTTCCTGTCCGCCGCGATGATGCTCGACTGGCTCGCCGACAGGTCCGGCAATGACGCGCTCGCGCAGGCGGCGGGCAAGCTCGAGCGCGCAGTCGATACGGTGTTTGCGTCCGGGCGCATGCGGCCCTATGAGCTCGGCGGCACGGATGGCACCGCCGCGATTCGCGACGCGGTGCTCTCGAACCTCTAGGCCATGGCGAAATTGCGTGTAGCGGTCGCCGGCGCAGGTTACTTCACCCAGTTTCAGCTCGACGGCTGGAAGCGCATGCCGGAGGTGGACCTGGCCGCGATCTGCAATCGTGACCAGGCCAAGGCCCGCGCGCTCGCCGAACGCTTCGGCATTGCTCGCGTCTACGGCGGCGTCGCGGAAATGATCGAACGCGAAAGGCCCGGGCTGCTCGACATCGTCACGCCGCCGGTCACGCATCGCGAGTATGTCGAGCTGGCGGCGCGGCACGGCATCGCGACCATCTGCCAGAAGCCGTTCGGACGCGGCTATGCCGAAGCGCTCGAGATCGAATCGATCGCGCGCGCGGCGGGCATCACGCTCGCGGTGCACGAGAACTTCCGCTTCATGCCGCACTTTCGCGAAGCACGCCGCCTGATCGACGCCGGGCGCCTGGGCGCGCTGCACTCCATCGCGTTCCGCCTGCGGCCCGGCGACGGGCAGGGGCCGCGCGCCTACCTCGAGCGGCAACCCTACTTCCAGGGCATGGAACGTTTCCTCGTCTTCGAGACCGCGATCCACCTCATCGATACCTTTCGCTACCTGATGGGCGAAGTCACCGCGGTGACGGCGCGGCTGCGCAAGGTGAATCCGGTCATCGCCGGCGAGGACGCCGGCTACATCGTGTTCGAGTTCGCGAGCGGCGCCACGGGCCTCTTTGACGGCAACCGCCTCAACGACCACGTGGCACAGAATCCCAGGCGCACCATGGGAGAGTGCTGGCTGGAGGGTTCTGCGGGCGTGCTGCGCCTGGACGGCGAGGCGCGCCTGTGGTGGAAGCCGCACCAGCAGCCGGAGTTCGAGCATCCCTACGACAGGGGGCGCGACGACACCTTCGGCGGCGGCGCCTGCGATGCGCTGCAGGCGCATGTGGTAAATCATCTATTGAGAAAGATGCCTCTTGAAAATTCTGGCCGCGACTACCTCGCCAACATGAAACTGCTCGAAGCGGTGTACGCCTCGCATGCCGAGGGGCGGCGCATCGAATTGGCTGGCTTCGATCCCGAGTGACGCGCTGATGTATCTCGGCTGCATCGCGGACGACCTGACTGGCGCGACCGACGTCGCGCTCATGCTGCAGAACGCGGGCATGCGCACCATCCAGTCGATCGGCGTGCCGGCGGGATTCGAGCCGGGGGACGCGGACGTGGTAGTGGTGGCGCTCAAGTCCCGCACCGCACCGGCGGCCGATGCGGCGGCACAGTCGCTCGCAGCGCTGGCCTGGCTGCGCCGGCGCGGCGCAGGCCAGATCCTGTTCAAGTACTGCTCCACCTTCGATTCGACCGACGCCGGGAACATCGGTCCGGTCGCGGACGCGCTCCTTGACGCCATGGGCGTGCCGTTCACGGTCGCCTGCCCGGCGTTTCCGACCAACAAGCGCACCGTCTACCTCGGGCACCTGTTCGTCGGCGAGCAGCTGCTGTCGGATTCGCCGATGAGAGACCACCCGCTCACGCCGATGCGCGACGCGAACCTCGTGCGCGTGCTCGGTCGCCAGACGAAGCGCACAGTCGGTCTCGTGGCGCTGCCGACGGTTCGTCAAGGCGCCGCCGCCATGAAGGAGGCGTTCGAAAAGCTCAGGGGCTCCGGTTACGGCTACGCGATCGTCGATGCCGTGTCGGACCAAGATCTGCTGGCGCTGGGCGCCGCTTGCGCTGAACTGCCGCTGCTTACCGGCGGTTCGGGCATCGCCATGGGCCTGCCCGCGAACTTTGGCGTTCGCCGGGGCGGTGAAGCTGCGATCCCGGCAGTGGGCGGTCACGCCGCGGTGCTCTCGGGCAGCTGCTCGGCGCAATCCAACGCGCAGGTGGCGCAATGGGTGAAGACTCGTCCGTCGTTTCGCATCGATCCGCTGCAGCTCGCCGACGGCATGGATCTCGCGACTGCCGCGCTGGCGTGGGCCGAACCGCTGCTTGCGGCCGGACCGGTGCTTGCGTTCGCCACCGCCGAGCCCGACGCGGTGCGCAAGGCGCAAGCACGGCTCGGCGCGCAGCGCGCAGGCGAACTGGTCGAGCAGTGCCTGGCGCAAGTCGCCCGTGGTCTGGTCGAGCGGGGAGTGCGCCGGCTGGTCGTGGCGGGCGGCGAGACTTCGGGCGCTGTAGTCAATGCGCTTGGCGTGCGCGCACTGCGCATCGGCCCGCAGATCGATCCGGGCGTGCCCTGGACGCAGACGGTTGAAACGCCGGTGGGAGAGCCCCGTCTCGCGCTCGCCCTCAAATCGGGTAACTTTGGCACTATCGATTTCTTCGACAAGGCGCTGGGAATGCAGCAATGAGCGAAGCGAAGCTGCGCGACGACATCTGCCGCCTTGGCGCCTCCATCTACGCGCGCGGCCTCACGCACGGCTCCACCGGCAACGTGAGCGCGAAATGCGACGACGGCTGGCTGCTCACGCCCACCGGCTCGAACCTCGGCAAGCTCGATCCGGCGCGCCTGTCCAAACTCGACTGGAAGGGCAAGCTGATATCGGGCGACGCGCCCTCCAAGGAAGCTTTCCTGCACCTGGCGATGTATGAAGAGCGGGCAAAGAACGCGGCGGTGGTGCATCTGCATTCGACGCATTCGGTCGCGGTCTCGGTGCTGGAAGAAGTTGACCCCGCCGACGTACTGCCGCCGCTCACCGCCTACTATGTGATGCGCATCGGCAGCCTGCCGCTGGTGCCTTATTACGCGCCGGGCGACATGGCGCTCGCCCGGGCGGTGCGCGGCTTCGCCGCCAAGCACCACGCGGTGCTACTGGCCAACCATGGCCCCGTGGTCGCCGGATCGTCGCTGTCCGCGGCGGCAGACGCTGTCGAGGAACTGGAAGAGACCGCGAGGCTGTTTCTGCTGCTGCGTCACGAGAAAATCCGCTGCCTTACGCCGGAACAGGTGGCCGACCTGCGCCAGAAGTATCCGGTCTGAAAGGAAACAGAATGTACGTCGTTACCGTCGAATTCGAGATCAAGCCGGAAAAACTGCAGGATTTCCGCGCGCAGATGGTCGCCAACGCGCGCGCCAGCCGCGAGCGTGAACCCGGCTGCCGCCAGTTCGACGTCTGCGCCGATCCGGCGAAGCCGGGGCTGATCTTCCTGTACGAGGTCTACGACAATCGCGCGGCGTTCGACGCGCATCTCGCGACCGAGCATTTCAAGGCCTTCGACCGGACCGTCGCGCCCTGGATCGCCTCGAAGGACGTGCGCATCTACGAGAGGTTGGCGTAACCATGTTCGGCATCGCGGATTACTGGGCTTTTGTCGTCGCGGTCATCGTCTTCCTGGCGATCCCCGGGCCGGGGAACCTCGCCATCATCACCTCCACCACCAAGGGCCGCCTCGTGGGCGGCCTCGCCGCGACCGCGGGCGTGATCGCGGGCGACCAGGTGCTGATGTGGTTGGCCGTGGCGGGCGTGGCGGCGCTGCTCACGTCGAATCCCGGGGTGTTTTCCGTGGTGCAGTACGCCGGCGCGATTTACCTGGCGTATCTGGGGGTGCGCATGATCGTCGCCAAGCCCGGCGATGCGCCCATCCTGCACATGCAACCGCGCCGCTTCTTCCGGCAAAGCATGCTGATCACTTTGCTCAACCCCAAGGCCATCGTCTTCTACATGGCCTTCTTCCCGTTGTTCGTCGATCCGGCCAGGCACCGGGGACTGGTCACCTTCAGCGCCATGGCCCTCACCATTGCCTGCCTCACGTTCCTCTACTGCGTGATCGTCATCCTCATCACGCACTTTGCCGCCGAGCGCATGCGCGCCAGCCCGCGCGTGACTGGATGGTTGAACAAGGTGGCGGGCACCATGTTGCTGGGTTTCGGGGTAAAGCTGGCGGTCGGCAAGTAGCCTAGGACTTCGGCGCCTTCAGTTCTTCCAGCCGGTCGGTGGCCGGCGCCGGCGTAGGCGAGAGTGCGGCGATTTCGGCGCGCAGCGCGGGAGTCATCTCGATGCGCACCGCATTGAGCGAATCCTGCAACTGCTCGAGGTTGCGCGCGCCGACGATGGGCGCGGTGATGGCCGGGTGGGCACCGACCCACGCGACGGCGGTGCTGACCGGGTGCAGGCCCTTGTCCTTGCAGAAGGCGACGAACTTCTCGGCGACCCCGAGCATCCACGGCTCGCTGTAGCGGGTTTGGTACATCTTGTTGGTCTTGAATCTGCCCGCATTTTCCCCGCCGGCGGTGCCGGAATACTTGCCCGAGAGGATGCCCGCGGCCGCGGGGCTGTAGGGGATGACGCCGATGCCGTTGGCTTCCGCCATCGGCAGCAGTTCGACTTCGGCCTGGCGCTTGAGCAGGCTGTACATCGGCTGGATCAGCTGCAGCCGTGCCCAGTTGTAGCGCTCCTGCAGGTCCACCGCGCGCTGCGTCTGCCAGGCAGACCAGTTGCTTATCGCGGGATAGAGCACCTTGCCCGAGCGCACCAGGTCCTCCAGCGCGCGCGCCGACTCCTCGAGCGGCGTGCGCTTGTCGTAGTGGTGCAGGAAGTAGATATCGACGCGGTCGGTCTGCAGCCGCTTCAGGCTCGCCTCCAGCGCGCGGACGATGTGGCGGCGCGAGGTGCCGCGCGCGTTGACGTCCTCGGCGACCGGATTGAAGCCTTTGGTGGTGACCACCAGTTCGTCGCGGTGCCCGCGCATCAGCGCGCCGAGAATTTCCTCCGACTTGCCCTTGTTGTACTGGTCGGCGCAGTCGTAGAAATTGATGCCCGCGTCGCGCGTCGCCTTGTACAAGGCTGCGGAAGTGGCTTCGTCGGCGTCGCCGCCGAAGGACATGGTGCCGAAGCACAGTTCGGAGACCTGCACGCCGGTGCGGCCGAGGGGTTTGGTTTTCATTTGCGGATTCTATCGCGCAGCGCCGCATCAACGAGCGCGTCCATCATCCAGCGCACCACGGCCTCGGTTTCGCGGTCGCTGGCGCCGCAGATGTCCTTGAGCACGATCATGGGCTCGATGCCGTAGACCACTGCGAGTGCTTTCATGAGCCGGTTCCAGGCGCGCGGCGCCAGTTGCGCGCGCAACGGCGCCAGGGTCACCTTGAGGATCTCCTCGCGCTGTCCGCGCCGGAAAGGTTCCTCCTCCAGCAGGCCCGCGCGCTCCAGCGACTGGTGCTCCAGCGCCAGCTGCAGCGCGGCGCGCATGTGCGGCTCGTATTCGCTGAAGCGGGAGTAGGTGCGGTTGAGCAACAGGTGCAGGCGCTGCTTCGGTGTGCCCTGCTGCGGTACCGCCCGGCGCACGGGCGCCAGGGCTTCGGCGGTCACCGCGCTCACCAGCTTGGAGCGGCTGGGAAAGTAGCGGTAGGCGGTGGCTCGGGAAACCTCCGCGGCGTGGGCCACTTCGGCCACCGACGGGATGCGTCCCCGTCTCACCAGGGCGACAGCCTCGTCGAGCAGCCGCCGGAACACCCGGCCGCGGTGGCCCTGGCCAAGGTCGGGCAGCGTGTAAAACGAGGCGGCGCCTTTTCGCATTTTCGGTTCATAGCGGCTCGAGAAGGGCCGTAGTCTCGCACGGCAATTTGAGACTCGAGTATAATTTTGGTTTCCGCAGCGCAGCAACCCTGGAGGAGGGGACCTGGCGTGAGCACTCAGTTCGTCGAGCGCATGGCCGTCGAAATCGACGGCGCGGGCGACGCCATGCTCATGATCCATGGCCTGGGCGGTACCTCCAATATCTGGACCCCTCTGCTGCCCGGGCTCGCGCGCTTTCGCACCGTGCGCCCGGATCTGCCTGGATCGGGCCGTTCGCATCGGGTCGAAGGCACGCTCTCAATCGACCGATTCGTGCGCGCGCTGATGCGGGTCTGCGGCGCAGCTGGCGTCGAGCGCGCCCACGTGGTTGCGCACTCGATGGGCACGATCGTCGCGTTCCACCTTGCGGCGCTGGAGCCCCGGCTGGTGCGCAGCCTCGCCCTGTTTGGCCCGCTCACGGCGCCGCCCGATTCGAGCCGCGGCCCGATCCGCTCGCGCGGCGCCAAGGCGCGCAGCGAGGGCGAACCCGGCATGCAGCTGATCGCGGATGCCATCGTGCAGGCGGCGACCTCGGGCGAGACGCGCGCGAAGCGCCCGGTGGCGGTGGCGGCGGTGCGCGAATCGCTCATGCGCCAGTGCGCCGAGGGCTATGCGCGCAGCTGCGAAGCGCTGTCGGAGGCGCAAGCCGCCGACCTGTCCAGGATCACCTGCCCGACGCTGCTGATCACCGGCGACGAGGACGCGATCGCGCCGCCGCAGGCGGTGCGCTCCATCGGCGAAAAAATTCCCGGCGCGCAGGTCGAGGTGCTGGTGCGCTGCGGCCACTGGACGACGTACGAGAAGCCCGAAGAGTGCAACGAGTTGTTAGGTCGTTTTTTCTCTCAACGTTTTTCATAGAGGAAAAATCATGGCGAATACTTTGTTCACCAATGTGCGCATCATCGACGGCACCGGCGCGCAACCCTATGCGGGCGAGGTGCTGATCCAGGGCAACCGCATTTCGCGCATCGGCCGCGGCGCGCGCAGCCTGCCGGTGGCCGGGGTGACCGTGATCGACGCCGCGGGTGCCACGCTGATGCCCGGCATGTGCGAGGCGCACACCCACTTCGGCTGGACCAACTCCAAGACGCTGGACGCGATCCAGAAGTTGCCGCACGAGGAGCACACGCTGTGGGCGGCGCAGGTGGCGAAGCAGTACCTCGACTGCGGCTGGACCTCCTGCGTCGGCGCGGCGACGCCGAAGCCGCGCCTGGACTGCGTGATCCGCGACGCCATCAACTCGGGGCAGATCCCAGGGCCGCGCTACCTCGCCGCGAGCCAGGAGATCACGGTGAGCGGGTCCCTCGGCGACGACCTGCTGCCGCACTTGCCATTCCAGGAATTGTCCTTCGGCTGCATCGTCAATGGCACGGAGGAGATGCTCAAAGCGGTGCGCATGTTCCTCAAATACGGCGTCGACTCGGTGAAGCTGAACCTGTCGGGCGACAACCTGGTGCCGGGGGCGGACGCGCTGACCAGCTGGATGAGCGACGAGGAAGTCGCGATCGCGGCGCGCGAGACCAAGGTGCGCGGCAAGCGGCTATCCTGCCACGCGCGCTCTTCCGAATCCGTGAAGCAGGCGATGCGCCACGGCTTCGACGTCATCTACCACGCCAGCTTCACCGATGACGAGGCGCTCGACATGCTGGAGGCGCAGAAGGACCGCATCTTCGTCGCGCCCGGCCTGTCGGTGATCATCCGCCTGCTCTACGAGGGCGAGGTCGTCGGCATCGACAACAACACCGCCAAGGGCATGGGCTACGAGCGCGAGCTCGAGGCCGCCGTGAACAGCATGAAGGCGATGCTCAAGCGTGGCATCCGCGTGCTGCCCGGGGGCGACTACGGCTTCGCCTGGGCGCCGCACGGGGAGAACGCGAAGGACCTCGGCTACTTCGTCAAGTACCTCGGCATGACGCCGATGGAGGCGATCGTCTCCGCCACCAAGTGGGGCGGCGAGATGATGATGAAGGGCAAGGAACTGGGGCAGATCAAGGAAGGCTTCCTCGCCGACCTGCTGCTGGTGGACGGCGACCCGCTTTCCAACATCTCGATCCTGGAGAGCCAGACCAAGCTGCTCGCCATCATGAAGGACGGCCAGTTCTGCAAGCAGCCTGAGATCCAGTCTGCGAGGACGCGCTGGAGCCAGACCGCCGCGTGACCAGATTCTGGAGATGGTTCTGGAGCCTGGCGCTCCTGGTGCCCCTCGCGGTGTTTGTCGTCTGGGGAATCTGGGACAACGCGAAGCTCTTCTTCATCACGTTGCTCAACGGCCTCACGCTCGCGTCGCTGTACTTCATCGTCGCGAGCGGCTTCACGCTGGTGTTCGGGTTGATGCGCAACGTCAACCTCGCGCACGGCTCGCTCTACCTGCTGGGCGGCTACGTCGGCTATTTCGTCGCCGAGAAGACCGGCTACTTCGCGCTCGCGTTGGCAGCCGGGTTCCTCGTCGCCGCACTGGTGGGCCTGCTGATGCAGGTTTCGATTTTCCGTTTCATGCAGGGCGAGGACCTGCGTCAGACGATGGTGACCATCGGCCTGTCGATCGTGATCGCCGACCTGATGCTCTGGTCGATCGGCGCCACGGTGCACCAGATGAGCGCACCGGACTTCCTTTCCGGCCCGCTGCGTGGCATTCCTCTGATCGTCGCGTATTCCAAGTACCGCATGGCGCTGCTGCCGCTGGGCATCGTGATCGGCGTGCTGCTGTGGCTGTTCCTCAACCGCACCCGCGTCGGCATGATGATCCGCGCCGGCGTGGACGACCGCGCCATGCTCGCCGCGACGGGCGTCAACGTGAATCTCGTCTTTGCCGTCACCTTCGCGATCGGCGCCGGCCTCGCCGGCTTCGGCGGCGTCATCGGCGCGGTCGAACTGTCGATGGTGCCGGGGGAGGACGTACGCTTGCTGCTCGCCTCGCTCATCGTGGTGATCGTGGGCGGCATGGGCAGCGTGGTGGGCGCCGCGGTCGGCGCCATCATCCTCGGCGTGGCGGAGACCTACGGCCTCGCCTACGCGCCGACCTACAGCGTGGTGTTCACCTTCGTGATCCTCGCCATGGTGCTGGCGTTCCGGCCCCGCGGCATCCTCGGAGCCGCGGCATGAGCGCGGCCGACTGGAGAGGCGCCATGAACGCCGGGGTCGGTCGCCTCGCCATGGGCAAACTCGTGCCTGCCCGCGGAAATCAGGGACAGTCCACGATTTCCAAGCCAGCAGAACAGGAAAATCGTGGACTGTCCCTGATTTCCGGGATCCGGCTGCGCCATGTGGTCGTGCTCGCGTTCCTGCTCGCCTTCCCCGTCTACGCGAGCCCGTTCCTGACTTTCCAGATCGGCGCGCAGTCGCTGGCGCTCGGGCTGATCGCGCTTTCGCTCACCTTCCTCGGCGGCTACGGCGGCATGGTTTCGCTGGCGCAGATGACGGTGGCCGGGATCGCCGGTTACTCGGTGGCGATCTTCGGCGCGGCGGGAAGCTCCGATGCGGCCATCAGCCTGGGCTGGCCGTGGTGGCTCGCCGTCGCCGTCGCCATCGTCATCGCGACCCTCTGTGCCGCCTTCATCGGCTGGCTCTCGGTGCGCACCGAGGGCATCTACACCATCATGATCACGCTCACGGTCGGCGTGGCCTTCTACTATCTATGCTTGCAGAACTACTCTGTATTCAATGGTTTCCAGGGCTTCCAGCGCATGCAGGCGCCGACCCTGCTGGGGATCAATTGGCGCGATCCCGTGCCGTTCTACTATCTGGTGCTGTTCTGGTCGCTGGCGGGCTATGGGTTCGTCAGGTACCTGATCCGCGCGCCGTTCGGCATCGCGCTGCAGGGCATCCGCGACAACCCGCGCCGCATGAACGCGCTCGGCTTCAACGTCACCGCGCACCGTATCGCTGCCTACGCGGTGGCCGGCGTCATCGCCGCGGTCGGTGGCGTCCTGCTGGTCTGGTACAACGGCCTGATCACGCCCAATTCGGTCGGCACCAGCTGGCTGATCAACCTGCTGATCATCGCCGTGCTCGGCGGCATGCGCCACCCGATCGGCCCGTTTATCGGCGCCATCGTCTTCGTGCTGCTGCAGACCTTTGCCATCGATCTCATCGACCGCGAGCGCTTCAATCTCGTGATCGGCACCGTGTTCCTTGCCATCGTGTTGTTTTCGCCGGATGGGTTGCTCGGCTTGTGGGCCGCCCTGAAGTCGCGTGTTACGAGTGGTTCGAAGTTCCCAACCCCTACAGGAGGCATCAAATGAAGAAAAGAACGTTTGTTCGCACGCTCGTGGGCGCGGCCGTCCTGGTCGCGTTCTCAGGAGCGGCGTATTCGCAGCAGACCGTGAAAATCGGCTTGCTGTCGAATCTGGAAGGGCCGTTCGC
>SBAS01000045.1 GCA_005240145.1 Nitrosomonadales bacterium
GGCAGGTATTTTTGGAAAACCACAATCGCATGCTCAACATCGAGTACCGCTTGGTCGACTCGCTGATCCCGTTTGCTCGCAACGCCCGCACCCACAGCGACGAACAGGTGGCCAAAATCGCCGCCAGCATCGTCGAGTTTGGCTGGACCTCCCCGTTGCTGGTCGATGGCGAGAATGGCCTCATCAGTGGTCACGGGCGCCTCGCGGCGGCGCGCAAGCTCGATTTGACCGAAGTACCGGTGATTGAGCTCGCGCACCTCTCCCCGACACAAAAGCGCGCCTATGTCATTGCGGACAATAGGCTTGCGCTCGATGCGGGCTGGGATGAAGAGTTGCTGGCGCTGGAATTGACCGATCTCACGGGTGCCGACTATGACCTGGCGCTCACCGGCTTTGCGCCGGCGGAGATCGAATCCTTGCTGGCGGAGGACACCGAGGCGGGCGGCGAGGACGACGGGGAAGACAATCCTGACGCAGCCGACGATGTGCCGACGGTAACCGTCACGCCGGTATCGCGCTCGGGCGACGTGTGGCAGCTCGGGGCCCACCGGTTGATCTGCGGTAACGCTACCGATACGGGCGTGATCACCGCCCTGATGGCCGGTGAGGAAGCGAAGCTCTGCTTCACCTCGCCGCCCTACGGCAATCAACGCCAGTACACGCAACTGAGCACCAACGCCACCATCGACTGGGACTCTCTGATGCGCGGCGTGTTCGCAAGCTTGCCGATGGCTCCCGACGGCCAGGTGCTCGTCAACCTGGGCCTGATCCACAAGGACAACGAGGTCATCCCCTACTGGGACGGGTGGCTCGATTGGATGCGCGTCACGGGCTGGCGGCGATTTGGCTGGTACGTCTGGGACCAAGGACCGGGGTTGCCCGGGGACTGGAACGGGCGTTTGGCTCCTAGCTTCGAATTCGTTTTCCACTTCAATCATCAAAGCCGTCAGCCCAACAAGATCGTGCCCTGCATCTACGCCGGGCGCGACACCCATCTGCGGGGCGACGGCACCAGCGCTGGCGGGATGAGGAACAAGGACGGCAGCAAGACGGCGTGGAACCACGTCGGCACCGTGACCCAGGACACCAAGATCCCCGATGGCGTGATCCGCATCATGCGGCACAAGGGCAAGATCGGTCAGGACATCGATCACCCGGCGGTGTTTCCGGTGGCGTTGCCTGAATTCATTCTCGAGTCCTACTCCGACGAGGGCGATATCGTGTTCGAGCCCTTTGGCGGCAGCGGCACGACGTTGCTCGCGGCCCAACGCGCACGCCGCCGTGGCCGCGCGGTAGAGATTGCGCCGCAGTACGTGGACGTGGCGGTGAAGCGATTCCAGCAGAATTATCCTGATGTGCCCGTGACACTGCTGGCCACTGGCCAGTCTTTCGAGGCTGTGGCCGCCGAGCGACTCACCCGAGAGGCGGTGGGGCAATGAGCGCACCTAACGCCGCCTCCTGGTTTGCCGACAGGATCGAGCAGTGGCCAACGAGCAAGCTCCTGCCCTACGCTCGAAACGCGAGAACGCATTCGGATGCGCAGGTCGCACAGATCGCCGCTTCGATTGCCGAGTTTGGATTTACCAACCCCATCCTCTCTGGCAGTGATGGCGTGATCGTGGCCGGTCACGGGCGGCTCGCCGCTGCGCAGAAGCTTGGATTGGAGCTGGTGCCGGTAGTCGTGCTCGATCACCTGACCTCCACCCAGCGCCGGGCATTGGTCATCGCCGACAACCGTATCGCCGAGAACGCTGGTTGGGACGATGCGATGTTGCGGGTGGAGCTCGCGGCGCTGCAGGAGGATGACTTCGACCTGGCACTCACCGGGTTTGATGCCGACGCGCTGGCCGATCTGCTCGCCGATGAGGGCGGTGGCGGCCAGACCGATGATGACGCGGTGCCCGAGGTGCTGGAAACACCGATCTCGCGCATGGGCGATGTGTGGCTGCTCGGCGAACACAAGCTGCTCTGTGGCGATGCCACCAGGGCAGAGGACTACAAGACGCTGCTGGGTGACGAACTGGCCGACATGACGGTGACCGACCCGCCCTACAACGTCAACTACGCCAACAGCGCGAAGGACAAGCTGCGCGGCACCCACCGTCCGATCCTGAACGACAACATGGGCGACGGGTTCGGCGCCTTCCTGCAGGCGACTTGCCAGAACATTCTGGCGGTCACCAAGGGCGCGGTCTACATCGCGATGAGTTCATCCGAGCTGGACACGCTGCAATCGGCGTTTCGCGCTGCTGGCGGCAAGTGGTCAACGTTCGTCATCTGGGCGAAGAACACGTTCACGATGGGTCGCGCGGATTACCAGCGCCAGTACGAGCCGATCCTCTACGGCTGGCGTGATGGCGCAGATCACTACTGGTGCGGCGATCGCGACCAGGGCGATGTATGGCAGATCAAGAAGCCGCACAAGAATGATTTGCACCCGACGATGAAGCCGGTGGAGCTGATGGAGCGTGCGGTCAGGAACAGCAGCAAGACGCGCGACATCGTGCTCGATCCCTTTGGGGGCTCTGGCACCACGGTGATCGCCTGCGAGAAGACAGGCCGTCGCGCCCGCGTGATGGAGCTCGACCCCAAGTACGTGGACGTGATCGTCAAGCGCTGGCAGGACTGGACCGGAAAGCGGGCCACGCGCCAGGCCGATGGGGTGGTCTTCAATGCGCTGCAACAAGGAACAGCGCCTGCTGAGTTGCGGTAAAGCCACGCAATAGAAATGATGTGTGATGCGCTTGGCTTCGTGATCGAACAGCGCGTGAATGGGGTCGTCGCAACCACACCCGAGACGGCCCCCGAAATGAATGACCAGAACATCGAATGCGCCAAGCAGATGGTGACATCTCTGCGCGGCCAGTCCAAAGAGCAAGTATTCAAGCAATGGCAGCAAGCGTGCCTGGGACGGGTGAACAACGCCAAGGCGGAAGAACAACGCAAGGACTGGATGATTTACGACATCGTGCGTGCGAAATTGGGTAGCGCGGTGGCAGACCAGGTGGCGTGAACAGCGATGGCCCGAAAAGATGCGCCTTCAACTTGGCTTCTTGCTTGAATAGCGCGTGAATGGGGTCATCACAACCAACATCGAGAAAGCCGACCCATGGAAACCGCACACGAACTGATCGCCCAAGCTGCCCGACAAAGCGCACGTGAATCCCTGGAGAATGCGCGCAACACCCTGGAGCGCGCGCTGCGGGAAATGGACGGCTACCTCGCCAAATTTGACGATGCAGCCACCGATCGGGATCGCGCCAGGGTCATCAATTGGAGCATCAATCACCTGGTGGCCAACATTCAGCCTAACCTGCGCATCGACCTGCTGGCCGATAGCCAGAGCGAGCTCACCAAACTGGGCTGAAGACCGGGCGAGGTCCGCCGCCCGTCCCGTTTAGCCTATCCGGGCAAGATAACGAACGTAATCCCCGCCTGAGGGATCGACGTAGAGGTACGGGCGGCCGGGAGCGCAAATCTCCACGCACAGTCGCCCCTGGCCAAAGTAGCCGCCCTTGCCAGCGAGCCAGTCGCGTGAGGCGAGCAGGTTGCAGGCAAAGGCGTCGAACGCCTCGGGCGTCATGGTCACCGTTTCGGTGACGTAGACGACGTGCTCGCCGGTGGCGCACATTTCGCGCAGGCTCGTTGGTTTTCGAGCGAAGGGAAGGCGGATGCCGAGCTCTTCGAGCTCGACTTCGTTGCCCTCGATCGTGAAAGTGTGGGGCTTGCGCTCGATGGTGAGGGTTATGGTCTTCATGGATTGTCTTTCAATGGTTTCGGATGAGACATTGGTGAACGCGCTCAGTTCATCGCCGCACGGCGGATCCCGGTGAGTTTCCCAATCACGTCATCGCTGAAGTTGAGTCCATCGAGCCGGGAGAGTCCTTCACGCTCGAGGATGCGCCAGCGCGCGGCATCGCTCGATGCGCGCTTGAGTTCGTCACCGAGGTGCTCGATGTAGAGATTTTCTTCATCGGTGAGGCGACGCGGCCGATCGCGCAGGGATTGGAGGATGGTGATGAGTTTCATGGCGGTCCGTGCGCTCAATTCATCGTGGTGCGACGAAGGGCGGAGAGTCGCCCGAGGATGACCTCGACAAATTCGTGCTCTTCCAGCTCCGTGAGACCTTCGCGCTCGTAGATGTTCCGGATGGAGGTCTCGGTCTTCGCGTGGTGGATTTCGATGGCGATCTCGTCGGCGTGGCTATTCTCGTCTTCGGTCATGCGCCGCGCCTGAGCGCGCAGGGATTCCATGATGGTGAGGAGTTTCATCGTGGCCCCCGCGCTCAAGCCGCGACGCGGTAGATGCGCTCGGTGCCCGCTTCTTTCGTGGAGGTGACTGCCAGGCCAAGCTTCTTCTTGAAGGCGCCTGCGAAGGTGCCGCGAACCGTGTGCTGTTGCCAGCCGGTCCTCTCGCAGATCTGCGCGATGGTGGCGCCCTCGGGGCGCTTCAGCATCGCGATCACCTGCGCCTGCTTGCTGTGCTCGCGGGTGCGGGGCTTTGCGGGGGCGGGTGCCTGCGCAGCCTCGGCGTTGGCGATCACTGCGTCGAGCGCGGCCGGCGGGACTGGGCCGCGTGCCGGTGCGGGTCGTGGCGTTCCAAGTGCGTCGTAGCCCTCTGCGGCGACGAACCAGTCGTTGCCGTCGTAGCTGATCAGGGCGCGATTAAAGAGGCCGTCGATGACCTTCTTGCGCGCGCCGCCTTTGATGTTGTCGGGAAACCAGCTGATCTTGCCCCCGGAGTGCTGCTGCGCGTGCGCGAGGACGGCATGCTGGGTGGGTGTGAGTTGCGTGGTCATGTTGCGGTTCCTTTCGAGGTTGGAGGGGGTGCTCTTCATGGTCTGGGTCAGTCTTCAAAAAATCCGTAGAACTTGATCTCGCCGCGCGTGGCGACAGGTTGGTCGGTGCCGAGGTTTTCGATCGCGTAGCGGGCGCGCGGCAGGATCCCCGTGCGCGGCTGCCAGCCATCGATCAGCTCGCGCATCTCATCGGTCGAGCACGCGCGGTTGAAGGGGCGCGGGATGCGCGTTGTGCCGTCCTCTTTGAGGATCGCAATCGTTCGGTAGCTCATCGTTTGGTCTCTCGCTTGGTTGGTTGATCGTGTGGGGACATGAACGCTTCATTCCGGAAGAAAGCCAAGCTTTATCTGCAGCCCGCCCGGAGGACCCGCACGCCCTCGTGGGCGAGCGTGAGGGCTGCGCTCTGGAAGGCAAGGTGTGACACCCCGGGCGCGGACTGGGCGGCGGCGAGCAATTCGTCTACCGTCGAGCGCGCCATCGCGCGCATCGCGGCGCAGGCGGCATCGAGCTCGGCGTTCGTCGCGCTACGGATGTTCGGGTAGAGATTGATTACCAGCCGCAGGGCGGTCTCGGAGAGTTTCCCGCCCAGGGTGTCGATGGCTGCGGTGTTCATGTGCATTTCCTTGCGATGTGATCGATGACACGGACATGAACGCTTCATTCGACGGGAAAGCCAAGCGGTTCCTCGAATAAATCTGCAACTTCCAGAGAATTTTTGGAACGTTCGACGTTGCGCTGCGACAAGGCCCGCATACGGGAGAAAACGCCCAACCATCCGCGAGAAATCGACCAATGATTGACAACACCGATGGGACTATCGATACGTGCCTATGCCCGCCACCGTGGGGTGAGCGACACCAGCGTGCACAAGGCGATTCGGACCGGGCGTATCACGCCTGAGCCTGATGGCACGCTCAATGCCGACCGCGCTGATCGGGAGTGGACGAGCAATACCGACACGCCCAAAGCTGGCACGCGCCAGCGTGCAACGGCTCAGGTCACCACACAACGCCGGGAGGACACGGCCGGAGCCCTGCCCGCCGGTGGCACATCGCTCCTGCAGGCGCGCACGGTCAACGAGGTGGTCAAGGCGCAGACCAACAAGGTGCGCCTGGCGCGGCTCAAAGGCGAGCTTGTCGATCGCTCAGAGGCCATTGCGCATGTCTACAAGCTCGCTCGCTCCGAGCGCGATGCGTGGCTGAACTGGCCCGCGCGCGTGAGTGCACAGATGGCCTCGATGCTCAACGTGGATGCGCACACGCTGCACGTGGCACTGGACGCGACAGTCCGTGAGCACCTGCAGGAGCTGGGCGAAGTACATGCGCGCGTGGACTGACCATGATGAATTACGAGGGCGCAGAGGAAATCGAGCGAGCCTGGCGCGAGGGGCTCATGCCCGACCCGCTCCTGACCGTGTCCGAATGGGCGGACCGGCACCGGATGCTATCGAGCAAGGCTTCGGCCGAACCCGGGCGCTGGCGGACGAGCAGAACGCCGTACTTGCGCGAGATCATGGATTGCCTCTCGCCCACATCAGGCGTCGAGCGCGTGGTGTTCATGAAAGGCGCGCAGCTGGGCGCGCCGCTGGCATTGTCAACGCCGGTTCCGACCCCTACAGGCTGGACAACCATGGGCGAGATCGAGACTGGTGACTATGTCTTTGATCCACAAGGCTGGCCTGTGCAAGTGCTCGGCGGATCAGAGGTATTTCATGACCGGGTTTGTTACGAAATCGAATTTGAAGATGGCGAGCGCATCGTTGCCGATGCAGATCATCGTTGGGCCGTCGGAGTGCACAACTACGAGGGCCGGGTAGACCGTGTAGTGACCACCGCGGAGATGGTCGGTCGCGAACGCTTTGCCAAGGGTAAGCGCAACCGGTACTCGGTCGATGTGTGTAAGCCCATACAGTTGCCCGATCGGGATTTGCCGATTCAACCCTACTTGCTCGGGTTGTGGCTTGGAGATGGATCGGCATGGATGAACCACATCAGTGTTCATGAAGATGATGCTGACATCGTCGGGCACCTGGCCGAATGCGGCGTTGATGCCATCTTCCGTTTGCCGAAGTGGAGAAAGGGGAGGTGCGCCAACATCGTCATCGATCCCACTTTCAGGGTTGTGGATGAAAATGGGGTGCGATCGACCGGGTGCGGGTCATCAGCGTTTTCGGTCTTGCTCAGAAAGTTCGACCTGCTGTGCAACAAGCATGTGCCTGTCGCTTACCTGAGGGCGGGGCGCCAGCAGCGCTTGGATTTGGTGCGGGGGCTAATGGACAGTGATGGGACCATCACCCCTGATGGTTCTCGATGCGAGTTCGGTAACAGCGACCGAAAGCTGGTTGATGCAATGGCTGAACTGCTGAGAAGCCTGGGTTACAAGCCGTCGATTTATGAAACCCCCGCAAAGCGAAAGCTGATTCAGGGGCGCGAGTCCATCAGCCGAAAGGCGTGGCGGGTTTCATGGACGGCATATCGGGAAGAGCCGATGTTTTGCCTGGAGAGAAAGCGTGCACGGATGCTTTCGATCGAAGGTGGGCGACTCTGGAAGTCGCGGCGCAAGGCCATTGTTGCAATTCGTCCAGTGGCGTCGGTGCCGGTGCGCTGCATCGCGGTCGACTCACGGGAGCACTTGTTCCTGTGTGGCAAGGGTTGGACTCCGACCCACAACACCGAGATGGGCAACAACTGGATCGGCTACGTGATCCACCACGCGCCCGGTCCGATGATGGCGGTCTCGCCCACAGTGGAGATGGCCAAGAGAAATTCCAAGCAGCGGATCGATCCGCTGATCGAGGAGTCGACGGTGTTGGCCGAACTGATCGCACCGGCAAGGAGCCGTGATGCCGGAAACACGATCCTCGCCAAAGAGTTTCGTGGCGGCGTGCTGGTGATGACCGGAGCAAACAGCGCTGTGGGCCTGCGCTCGATGCCGGTGCGCTACCTGTTTCTGGACGAAGTCGATGGTTACCCGCGCGATGTGGAAGGCGAAGGCGATGCGATTGCGCTCGCGCAGGCGCGCACCCGCACCTTTGCCCGGCGCAAGATTCTCATTGTCTCGACCCCGACGATCGCCGGTGCTTCGAGCGTGGAGCGTGAATACGAGGCGAGCGACCAGCGCCGCTACTTCGTGCCCTGCCCGCAGTGCGCGCACCGGCAATGGCTGCGCTTTGAGCAACTGCGCTGGCAGCGTGACGACACAGGGGCAAGGCCCGAGACGGCCGCCTATGTCTGTGAGTCCTGCGAAGAGCCGATTGGCGAGCATCACAAGACCTGGATGCTCGAGCACGGCGAGTGGCGCGCGATGGCGCAAAGCACTGGGGGCAAGACCGCGGGCTTTCACCTCTCCAGTCTCTACAGCCCCGTGGGCTGGCGCAGTTGGGCGCAGATTGCTGCGGCCTGGGAGAGTGCGGTGAAGAAGGAGACGGGGTCGGCCGCGGAGATCAAGACCTTCAAGAACACGGAACTGGGCGAGACCTGGATCGAAGAGGGTGAGGCCCCCGATTGGCAACGCCTGCTCGAGCGACGGGAGGATTACAGGATCGGCTCGGTGCCTGACGGTGGCTTGCTGCTGGTGGGTGGGGCCGATGTGCAAAAGGATCGGATCGAAGCCTCGGTCTGGGCCTTTGGCCGGGGCAAGGAAGCTTGGCTGGTGGAGCACCGGGTGCTGATGGGCGACACGGCGCGCGATGCGGTGTGGCGGCGTTTGGGCGAAATGCTGGATGAGCGTTGGACCCACGCGAGCGGTGCCGCTTTGCCTCTGGCGCGCTTTGCGCTCGACACCGGTTTTGCGACGCAGGAGGCCTATGGGTTTGTGCGCGCCTGCCGTGATGCGCGCCTGATGCCCGTGAAGGGTGTGGCGCGTGGTGCCGCGCTGATCGGCACGCCCACGGCTGTGGATGTCTCCCGGGGCGGCAAGAAACTGCGCCGGGGCATCAAGGTGTATTCGGTGGCGGGCGGCATTGCCAAGCTCGAGTTCTACAACAACTTGAGAAAAAGTGCGGAGGTGGGTGGAGACGGTGTAACGCCTGTTTATCCGGCGGGCTACGTGCATCTGCCCAAGGTGGACGCTGAGTTCATCCAGCAGCTATGCGCCGAGCAGTTGATCACGCGGCCCAACCGCAACGGTTTTGCCGTGCGCGAGTGGCAAAAGATGCGTGAACGAAACGAAGCGCTCGACTGTTACGTCTACGCGCGTGCTGCCGCTACCGCCGCCGGGCTTGACCGGTATGAGGAGCGCCACTGGCGCGAGATGGAAAGGCAGCTCGGGATGGTGCGCGCATCGGATGACCCGCCGCCCCCATTGCAACAACCCGCGCTCAGCGACGAGGCCACCCATAGCGGTGGCCTTGTTGATTCTGGAGCCCCTAAACCTTTGCGCCGAATCGTGCGCAGCCGTTGGATGCGTTGATCGTGGCTAGAGACTGGTGTGCTAGCGACGTGCTAGAGCTTGATCTTCTTGGATTGGTGCACCAGCAGGTCCCAGGTGTCGGGTGGGTTGCCGCGTTTGAGCATTTTGAGGAAGACCGCATAAGGGTCGTGCTTGCTGCCCGATGAGCGCAGGGTGTTCTCATCATTGACCCAGGCGTAGACGATTACCCTGGAGCGCGAGTCGTACCGGAAAAACAATCGAAAACGCCGACCAATCTTGGCGCGCCGCCAGTGGCGAAACTCTGGGCCCATGGTGTTGCCCTGGCGAAACTCATCGCGGGCCGGATCGCTGGGAACGGTCTCCAGAATCAACTTGGCCAAAGCGGTGTGGAGCTTGACGTTGGCGTTTTCGTGAGCCGTTTTGGGATTGCTCACTTTGGCCCGTTCTGCAGCCGCCGTGAGTCGACCAAGTTGATCGATCAGACATTGGTGAAAAAGCAATGTCCACTGAGAGGACATCACAAGCGGATGTCACCTTCAATTTCCTGGGCGGGGTCAACCCGGGTTCTGAGCGCCTTCTTCAGACTCTTGGCCAGGGGAGCGGGTAGGGCGGAAATGTTCTTGCCGGAAGCGATGTCTTGCTCGATTAAAGCGAGGAACCCGGCGATTGCCGGATCGGAGTGTTCGGCCTCCTCGGCACGGGTGACAACGATGGCTGCGCCATCGAAATCAAACGCGACCTTGCCGCCTGTGGCGACCCCGAGCGCCTGCCGAATGGGCTTGGGCAGGGTGATTTGCCCCTTGGAGGTGATGGTGGCGACTTCGTGAATTTGAGGCATGGCGGGCTCCAGATCGTGACAGATGCTGATGGTAAGGAAATATCCTTACATCGTCAAGGGGCCCTTTGGAAACAGGGGCCCTTTGGAAACGCTAAAGCCATCAGGATTTGGAGTCCAGATTCATTCCTCTCACATAGGGGGACAAATGTCCCCGAATCGCTGAGGCGAACCAAACGAGGGCAGATATCCCAGTCTCTGCCTCAACGCCACGACCACCGCGGCTATGGCGAGCACGCAACTCTTCGGAACGGAGGTGGCCATGATTTCCTACACCGAAGAACATTTGCGCGCGCTTCGCGAAGCCCTCGCCTCGGGCGAGCACCGCGTCTCCTATGAGGGCAAGAGCATCGAGTACCGCAGCGTTGCGGACATCAGGACAGCGATTGCCGAGGTTGAATCTGCGCTCGCTCGTAACTCCGGCCGAACCAAGTCTCGCCAGATCCGCGTGACCACCGCGAAGGCGCTCTGATGGTCTGGTTCAAAAACTTCCGTCGCCGGGTTTTTGGTGGGTTTGGCGGCACGCCGGTCTACGACGGCACGGGCGGCGCACGCCGGGCGCTCGCCTGGATGCCGAGCAATCCGGGGGCGGTGGCTGCCCTGTCCCTTGCCCAGAATGAGTTGCGCGCGAAGAGCCGCGATCTCGTGCGGCGCAATGCCTGGGCGGCTGCCGGGATCGAAGCGTTCGTCGCCAACGCGATCGGCACCGGCATCAAGCCGCAAAGCATGGTGCAGGACCAGGCCACGCGAGAGTCGATTCACAGCCTGTGGCGGGACTGGTGCGAAGAGGCCGATGCGGCAGGTCTCACCGACTTCTACGGTCTGCAGGCCTTGGCCACCCGGGCGATGCTCGAAGGGGGCGAAGCACTGGTTCGCCTTCGCTACCGCCGATCCGAGGATGGCCTGCCGGTGGCGCTGCAGATCCAGGTACTCGAGGCCGAGCATCTGCCGATGACCCTGAACCGCGATTTCCCCGGTGGCAATGTCATCCGTGCCGGCATCGAGTTCGACCGGCTGGGGCGGCGCGTGGCCTATCACCTGTATCGGTCGCACCCCAACGACGGGCTCCTCGCCCCGATGTCGGGCCAGGGCGGCATGGAAACCGTACGCATCGATGCCGCCGAACTGATCCACCTCTTTCGACCCCTTCGTCCCGGCCAGATCCGGGGCGAGCCCTGGCTCACGCGGGCGCTCATCAAACTCAACGAACTGGACCAGTACGACGACGCGGAGCTCGTGCGTAAGAAAACCGCCGCGATGTTCGCGGGCTTCATCACCCGCATGCCGCCAGAAGACAACCTGATGGGCGAATCGGCGGCGGACGCGAACGGCGTGACTCTCGCCGGGATGGAACCGGGCACGCTGCAGATTTTGGAGCCGGGGGAGGACATCAAGTTCTCGGCCCCTGCCGATGTGGGCTCGAGCTACGCCGAATTCATGCGCCAGCAATTCCGGGCGGTGGCCGCTGCCATGGGCATCACGTACGAAATGCTCACAGGGGACCTCACCCAAGTGAACTACTCCTCGATCCGGGCGGGGTTGCTTGAATTCCGCAGGCGTTGCGAAGCCCTGCAGCACGGCGTGCTCGTGCACCAACTGTGCCGCCCGATCTGGCGTGCGTGGATGGATCAGGCGGTGCTGGAAGGCCGCTTCACCTTGCCCGGTTATCGCGATGGCAAGCGCGAGTATCAGGCGGCAAAGTGGATTCCGCAGGGCTGGAGCTGGGTCGATCCGCAGAAGGAATTCAACGCGATGAAGCTCGCGATCCGCGCGGGGCTCATGAGCCGCTCGGAGGCGATTTCCGGCAATGGCTACGACGCCGAAGACGTCGATCGAGAGATTGCAGCGGACAACCAACGTGCCGATGCACTGGAGCTCGTCTTCGATTCCGATGCGCGGCACGACCAAGTAGTGGCGCCCGCGCCTTCCAACCAAACCGATCCTCAGGCGGACGCCACCGCGACGGATGACTCAAACCGACAGGACAGCCAAACATGACGTACCTTGCCTCGCGCCTCTTCGGGACGCCGCTCTTGATTCACCGCCCGAAGCTGGACGTGATTCTGTCCGTGATTGGTCAGCGCCTCGGCGTGGCCGACGTGCCGGCACTCGCACCCATGGAGCTAGCCGCAGTCCAGCGTGCAGCGGCTGTGACTGCACCCCAAGGGGTCGCGGTGATCCCGATACACGGCTCTCTAGTGAAGCGCTCACTCGGCATGCAAGCCGCCTCCGGCCTGACCTCCTATGGCGAGATCGCTGCCATGCTCGAAGCCGCACTCACGGATCCCCAGGTCAGCGGCATCCTGCTCGATGTCGATTCGCCGGGGGGTGAAGCCTCCGGCAGTTTCGAGCTTGCCCGGCGCGTGCGAGAGGCAGCCGCGATCAAACCCGTCTGGGCGGTGGCCAATGATGCCGCGTACTCGGCGGCCTACGCGATTGCATCGAGCGCTACGCGCCTACTCGTCACGGAAACGGCTGGGGTCGGCTCGATCGGCGTCATTGCCTTGCATGTGGACCAGTCCGCGAGGGACGCGAAGGACGGTTATCGCTATAGCGCGATCACCGCAGGCACCCGCAAGAATGACTATTCCCCGCATGAGCCGCTCTCGGATACTGCCCGCTCGGAATTGCAGACCGAGGTCGACCGGCTCTACGCCATCTTCACCGAGCACGTGGCGCAGATGCGGGGGCTGGATGCCGAAGCCGTGCGCGCAACTGACGCAGGGCTCTATTTCGGTGCGAACGCCGTGGGTCAGGGACTGGCTGATGGCGTGCAGACGTGTGAGGCCACCCTTCTCGAATTCCAGCAGTTCTTGATCTCCCGCAACCGCCCGCCGTCTCGGGTTAGGGGAGTGATCCGCACTGAGACGGCGACCCCAGAGAAGGAAACCCCCATGAATGAGGAACAAGATATCCCCGAAGCACTTGCCCCCGAAATGATCGGTGCGGATCAGGCCGCCGTGCTGGTGGCACAGGCGCGTCATGACACCCGCCGTGAGGTCACCCAATCGGCCCAGGCCATTGCCGAGCTGTGTCTCCTGGCCGGCTGTCCCGAGCGCGCGGCTGGCTTCATCGCTGCTGGCAAGACCCAAGCGGATGTGCGCCGCGCCCTGATCGATGCGCGTGCAGCGAAGTCGGACGTCACCGACATCCGCTCGACCATCACGGCCGAGGCGGGCACCGAGGCCATTCACCGTCCCGAGACCTCCCCCATCGTCACTGCTGTCAAGAAACTCAACCGAAAGGAATAACCCATGCCCGTCATCACCGAACCTAAAAACCTCGCAGACCTCTTGAAGTACGAGGCGCCGAACCTGTATTCGCGGGAAGCTGCGACGATCGCTGCTGGCCAGAACCTGCCCCTGGGCACGGTGCTGGGGCGCAACGCCGCCGACGGCAAGCACCGGGGACTTGACCCCGCGGCCACCGATGGCACCGAGACGCCGATCGGGGTACTCGCCAACGCGATCGATGCGACGAGCGGGGAGCGCAGGGATGCGATCCTGATCACTCGTCACGCCATCGTGGCGAAGACCGCGCTGGTCTGGCCGATGGCACTCACGGGTGCGCAGCGCACCGCCTACGAGCAGCAACTCACCGAGCGCGGTGTGCTCGTGCGCGAATCGGCCTAAGCCTTCGCAGAACCACCACAGCGCTTTCTCTTCCCCTTGAAACCCGCTTGGCCTTACGGCCCGTGCGGGTTTCTCCATTTCTGGAGATGCATATGAATAACCCGTTTCTGAACCCTGGTTTCTCCATGGCGAGCCTCACCGCCGCCATCAACTTGATCCCCAACCGTTACGGTCGTCTGGAATCGCTGAACCTCTTCCCGGTCAAGCCCGTGCGCACCCGGCAGATCATCGTGGAGGAGTACGCGGGGCGCCTGAACCTGCTGCCGACCAAAGCGCCTGGGTCACCGGGGAGCGTGGGTGAGCGCGGCAAGCGCACGCTGCGCTCCTTCGTCGTGCCGCACATCCCGCACGACGACGTGGTGCTGCCTGAGGAAGTCCAGGGCATTCGTGCCTTTGGCTCGGAAACCGAGATGGAAGCCATCTCAGGCGTACTCGCACGGCACCTTGAGACGATGCGCAATAAGCACGCGCTCACGCTTGAACATCTTCGCATGGGGGCCCTGAAGGGAGAGATCCTCGATGCCGATGGCTCGGTGATCACGAACCTCTTCACGGAATTCCGCATCACGCCGCAGCGGGTGAACTTCGATCTTGGTAACGCGGCAAGTGAAGTGAAGCTGCACTGCTATGAGCTCCTCTCGGGGATCGAGGATGCGCTGCAGGGGGAATTCATGACGGGCGTGCATGTGCTGTGTTCGCCCGAATTCTTCCGTGCACTCACCACGCACAAGGAAGTGAAGACCGCCTACACCAACTGGCAGCAAGGCGCGGTGCTCATCAACGACGTGCGCTCGGGGTTCACCTACACCGGGGTGACGTTTGAAGAGTACCGAGGGCAGGCTTCCTACTTGCAACCGGATGGCCAGATTGCAACGCGCCGCTTCATCGCGGCGGGTGAAGCGCACGCATTTCCGCTGGGGACAGTGGACACCTTCGCCACCTACTTTGCACCGGCTGACTTTAACGAGACGGTCAATACGCTGGGCCAGCCCTTGTACGCCAAGCAGGCACCACGGCAGTTTGAGCGCGGCACCGACCTGCACACGCAGGCTAATCCCCTGCCGATGTGCCATCGCCCGGGGGTGTTGATCAAGCTCACTTCTGCCTGAGCGCCCATGCAGCACGCCTTCGAGCGGGCGGTAGGCCGACTCTTCGTGCGGCTCGGGGTGCTTGGCACCTACCGGCGCTCGGAGGGCGCGGAGCTTGCCGCCCGCTTTATCGCCAAAGGGGCTGATGTGATTGAAGCCTTTGGCGAGAGCCGTCTGGCGGTTGATACGTGCCGGTTTGACGTGCAGGCGGCGGAGGTCGCGCGGCCCGTGGAGGGAGACACTTTCATGCTCCACGGGCGTACCTATCGGGTGATTGGTGCCCCCGTGGCCGATCGGGATCGTTTGGTCTGGACCCTGACGGGTGCGCCGCTGTGAGGATGTTGGCGGCGCTCTCAGGGAGTCTAGAAAAAATGCTCAAGGACGAAGTCACTCTCACCGAGCGCTCGGTCAGTGCCGGTGTGCGTGAATCAACTGAAGGGCTGAAGGCGGAGTTGCGCGCGCAAGTCACAGCAGCAGGCTTGAGCGTGCGCTTGGCCAATACCTGGCGAGCGCGCACCTATCCCCAGGGTCGACCCAGTATCTCGGCGGCGGGCCTCGTGTGGTCGAACGCGCCAACCATCGTGCGGGCGTTCGATGAAGGGCCGGTGATCCGCTCCCGTGACGGATTCTGGCTCGCGATTCCTTTGTCGGCCGCAGGCAAGGGGCGCCGGGGCAAGAAACTCACTCCCAGCGAGTGGGAGCGCCAGCGTGGCCAGCGCCTACGCTTTGTGTACCGACGTGGACGGCCTTCCCTCCTTGTTGCCGACAATCAGCGCGGGCGTGGCGGCAAGCGTGGCGGGTTTGCCCGCGCGAGCGACAAAGCCATCGCGGCGGGTCGCGTGACCTCGGTGCCGATCTTCTTGCTGGTGCCGCAGGTGCATTTGCGTAAACGCCTCGCCATCGACCCGGCAGGAAGGCGCTGGATCGATGCGCTGCCCCGCCGGGTGATTGGGCACATGCAAGCGGCGGAGCACGTAGGAGCAACAACGTGAGCGTGCGGGAGTCGGCGCTGCGCGCGGTGCTCGCGCTACTCGAGACGCTTCCCCTGCCGCCGGGGGCGGTCAAACGCAATAGCGCGGTGCCAGAGCGAGTCAGTGATCAGGTGCTCGTCATTCTGCGCGATGGCGATCTGGGCGAGCCTCAAGTGTCGCTCTCGCCCCTGACCTATCACTGGCAGCACGAAGCGAGTGTGGAAGTATTTGTGGCGCATCCGGAGGCTAGCGAGCGCGATGCGCGGATGGATGCGCTGCTTGTGCGTTTGGGGGAGCAACTCACCGCCCACCCGAGTCTGGATGGTGCGGTGGATTTCTGTGTCGCTGGCGCACCGCGCTTCGAAGAGCTACCCGTGGAGGGGACCGCTGGAATCAAGACCTGCGTATTGCCCGTCATCTTGCATTACGCGAGCGCGAGTCCACTCGGCTAATTCGCGGCTAACCCGTCCCAACTTTTACAGGAGCAAAAATCATGGCCCGTGCCTATGGCGCGAACGCGAGTCTCTTGGCCGCGTTCGAATCGACTTATGGAGCTGTCCCCGGCGGGGACTATTGGAAGCTGCCTTTTGTATCAACCTCGCTCGGGTCCGAACAAGGGCTTATTGCCAATGACCTGATCGGTCTTGGACGTGACCCGAGCGCCCCTCTTCGTGACGTGGTGAAGGTCGAGGGCGATATCGTCGTGCCGCTCGATGTGAAGAACATCGGCCTGTGGTTGCGGGCGTTGCTGGGTAGTGCCACCGTCGCTGGCAGCGGCTCGGTCACGCACACCTTCGCCTCTGGCAAACCCGCTCTCGCAAGCCTCACCCTGGAGACGGGCTTAGCCGAACTGCCTGCGTATTTCGTGGCGAGCGGCGTGATGGCCAACAGCCTGCAGCTCGGTTTCGCGCGCTCTGGGGCAGCGAACGCCACCGTGGGCTTGATCGCCCAGGGCGAGATCCGACACACGCAAACGCGCGATGCGACACCCACCACCCGGGAGTTGCTGCGGTTCAACCAGTTCCAAGGCTCCATCAAGAAGGACGGTCAGCCCTTGGGCAACGTGGTCTCGGCCCAGCTCACCTACTCGAACAACTTGGAGCGGATCGAGACCATCCGCTCGGACGGCCGAATCGAGGGGGCGGACCCGACGGTGGCGAGCCTCACGGGAAATCTGGAAGTGCGCTTTGCCGACACGCTCTTGATCGATGCGGCCACCAACAATACGCCGCTGGAACTCTCGTTTGGTTACGAAATCGATGCCGAGCGCTCGATCCGCTTTACCGCGCACGAGGTGTATTTGCCCAAGCCCAAGCTCTCCATTTCCGGGCCTGGCGGGATTCAGGCCACCTTCGATTGGCAGGCGGCAAAGAATGCGGCAGTGGGCCGAATGTTCACGGTGGAACTGACTAACGATGTGGAGGCTTACTGATGGTCAAACTCAATCTCAAGCGCGAACCCACCTGGATCGATCTCGCGCGTGGCGTGCGCCTGAAGGTCAAACCCGCCTCCACAGCCTTGGTGATGGCGGCACGTCATGCGGCTTCCCGGATCGAGGGCGACAGCGCGGAAGTGGCCGGTGTGCGCACCGCCACGCTGATTGCCGAGCTCGCCAAGGCCTCGGTGATCGCCTGGGAGGGCGTGGCGGATGACAAGGGGAAACCTGCAGTGGTGAACGCCGAAGGGGTGGCAGCGCTGATGGAGTTGTGGCCGCTCGCTGAAGCCTTCGAGCGTCAGTACCTCGCCCCGCTTTACGCACTGGATGCCGAAAAAAACGTCTAGCGGCCCGTGCGCGCTGGCACTGCGCCGCGGGCCCTGAGTATTGCGCGGCGTGCCCTGTGCCGTGCGCCGAATGCCCCTACCGCATACATGCGCCCGAAACGCTAGAGGGTTGGCAGGCATGGGATGTGTTCGAGCGCGCGCAGGGCCAGGTGCGTGCTGTGGGCCACGTGGTGGTCGGGCTTGATTTCAATGCGGTGATGGGGCTTGCGCGAGCGTTGGGCTATGACCTTCGAGCGATGACGCATTTCCTGCCCGCGCTGGAAGCCGGACTGATTGAGGCGCTACGCGAGCAAGCAAGCGCCAGCGCGCAGCCCGGTTCGTGAACCGATCAGGCTACCTGCAACAGCAGTTTCTTGCCGCAAGCCTTCACGTACTTGCGCAGGGTCGCAACCGAGGGCGAGTGCTGGCCCGTGGCGAGTGAGCGCTCGAGGCGCGCAACCGACGGGGGCTGGGTTCCCATGCGCGCAGCGACCTCGGCCTGTGTGAGGCCGGCTTCGTTACGGGCCCTGAGGAGCGCATCGAGCAGCACGGCCTCTTCGCGTTCGATACGCACAACCTCAGCTTTGACACCCGGGCGTTTCATCAGTTTCGCCACCAACTGCTTATGGGTCTTCATGCTTTTACCTCCTTCATTCGGTGGAGCGCGACATCCAGTTCACGGCTTGGGGTTCGATCGGACTTCTTCACGAAGCTATGCAGCATCACGATTCGCCTGCCAATCATCGTGCAGTAGAAGACCCGCGCGATTCCTTCAGCGCCCTTCAAACGCAGCTCGAACAGACCTGAGCCCATCGCCTTGGTATGCGGCTCACTCAGATTCGGTCCAATCGCCTGCATGCGCCGGGTGAGAACGATGTAGCGCGCAGCCAAGGTGTCCGGGAGCTCGAAGATCTGCTCCTGCACGGCTGCGCTGTAGTAACTGATCTCGTACTCCACATGAGCAATATAACAAATATGTTATTGCGCGTCAATTTCCCTGAGGACTCGCTCGTCCATGCCCGAACGTAACCTCGCTATTCGTCTAGCCGTCATCGATGGTGGCAAGGTGAAGGCCGAACTCGCCGATGTCGGAGAAAAAGGTGAGCGTTCCTTAAAGCGCATCGAGGCCGCGGCTCGCCCAGCCTCCGATGGGTTGAAGCTCATCGACCGTGCCGCCAACGATGCCGTTGCCGCGCTGGGTGATGCGACAGGGCGCTTGGGGCCTCTGGGTACGGCCTTGTCACGGATTGGCCCTGCGGGCCTGATTGCCGGGGGCGCGATCGCGGGGCTCACCTTCGGCCTCTCGCGTCTTGTCTTTCCGGTGGCCAATGCGGGCGAGGAATTGCATAAGCTCGCGCAAAAGACGGGCGTTTCGGTGGAGGCGCTCTCGGGGCTGCGCTACGCGGCAGAGCTCTCGGATGTGTCCGCCGAGTCACTGACCAAGGCGCTCAAGAAACTCTCGGTGTCGCTCTTCGATGCCAAGACCGGCGGCGAAGAGGGAGGTGCGGCCCTGAAGGCGCTGGGGATCCGGGTGACGGATGCGAGTGGGCCCATCCGTGCGACCGAAGAAGTGCTGCTTGATCTCGCAGACCGTTTTTCCTCGCTCCCCGATTCCGCAGAAAAAGCCGCCCTCGCCGTTCGCCTCTTCGGGCGCGATGGGCTCTCGTTAATCCCGATGCTGAATCTTGGTCGCGATGGGCTGACCGCGATGATGGAGGAAGCAAAACGACTGGGCCTCGTGCTGAGTGCATCCGCTGCGCGCGCCGCTGAAGAGTTCAACGACAACCTGAAACGCTTGAATGCGGTCACCGAGGGCGTGACCCGCCAGTTTGGGGCGGCACTCCTTCCCGTGATGGCCGATGCGACAGAAGCGATGTTTCTTGCCAAGACCCAGACCGGGAGCTTCTCCAACGAGTTGCTGGCCCTCTCGCAAAACCGCTCCGAGGTGCTGGGTTACTTGGAAGCCGTGGCGGCGGGCCTCGCTTTCATTGCCGAATCGGCGGTACTGGCCAAGCGCCTCATCGCGCAACCGTTCGATAGCTTGTCGGTCGTGGGCAAGGATGTTGAGACCTGGTTCAAGGGCGATTTGCTGCGCTCGATGAAGTCGATGGGCTACGACGCGAAGCAAGTCGATGCCGAGATCGCCAAATTGGAGCGCGCGCGCGATGAATTCGTGCGTGCGGCAAACGAGCGTCTTGCCGGCATCAACGAGAACCCCGGGTATGTGGACCGGGTGCGCGAGTTCTTCGATGCGCAGCGGCGCACCGTGCGCGTCATGGGGAGGAAGTTTGTCCTTGAGACCGCCGAAGACGCGGCGCGAGTGCAGAAAATCTATGACGAGTTCCTCCCCAAGTGGAACCGCAAGCGTCCCCTGGACATTGATGAATCGGCCTTTGCGAAGAAGCCCGCAGCCGCGCCCCGGGATGAGGGCGAAGCGTTTCTTTCCCAATTGCGCCTTCGCCTCACGCGTCAGACCGAAGGGGAGGCAGCCGAACTCCGGGCGCGCGCCCTTGATCTCGAGCAAAAAGGCTACGCCGGCGTCGTCACCCAGGCCGAAGCGTATATCGAGGTGCTGGAACGCATCGAGCGCGCGAAGGAAGCGAACCGCCGGTTCGACGAATTTGAAAAGGAAGAAGCCGCATCGCGAAAGCTCATCGAATCCTTCATCGGCGCAAATCGCCTGCGCGGGGAAGAACTGCTGCTGCGCCGGGAGTTGCTCAACCTGTCTGAGGCCGACCGCGCAGCGCTCACCACCCGCACCGAGCTTGAGAAAGCCGCCGCTGCCGCCAGAAAGCAGGCGGGCGAGCTGCAGGACGCCGAGCTACGCGTTCACGCGATCGAAGCGATCAACGCGGCGCTCGAGCGCCAACTCCCCGTCATCGAAGCGCTCGCCCGGGCGAATGTGGATTACCAGCGCAGTTTCGAGTTCGGCGCCCGTTCTGCCCTACGTACCTACGTGGAGGATGCGACCAACGCCGCGAAGAACGCCGAGCGCGCGGTGACCGGGGCCTTCCGAAGCATGGAGGATGCGCTCACCCAATTCGTCACCACCGGCAAGATGGATTTCGCGAGTCTTGCCAATTCCATCATCAGTGATCTGGTGCGCATCCAGATCCAGCGGACGATCACGCTGCCGTTGGCCAATTGGGCAAGTAGCCTCTTCGGTGGCGGTTCGGCATCGGGTTCGGCGCTGCCTGCAGGCGCCCCCGATCTCCTGGGCACGATGGTGAACCTTGCCCACACCGGTGCCTTGCTGGGGTCTGACCCGCTCGCGAGCCGTCCTGCCAATGCCGCGATCTTCGAGGGTGCGCCGCGATTTCATTCAGGCGGGCTCGTTTCGGGTGAAGTGCCGATTATTGCAAGAGCGGGAGAGGCGGTGTTTACGCCAGGCCAACTGCGCGCGCTGGGGGGCGCCTTGAATGGCAGGCCCAGCGTCAAGGTCGAAGTCAACGTCGTGAACCGCGCACAAGGGGTGGACGCCCGCGTTGAGCAACAACGTCAGCCGGACGGGTCATTGCGCCTGGACATCATCGTCGAGCAGATCGAGGGCCGCATGGCCCGTTCCATCTCGCAAGGCGCGGGCCTCGCCCCCACCCTTGAGCGCCGCTACGGCCTCAATCCGGCAGCGGGCGTGCTGCGATGAGTGCGGATATGGCTTCCATTCCGGTCTGGCCCATCGAACGGCTGCCGCTCCCAACGGTCGAGGGCTATAGCGTCACCCCGGGTGAGGCGCTCACGCGCACCGACATGGAATCGGGTGCGGCCCGGGCCCGGCGGCGTTTCACCCAGACCCCGGCGCGGGTGGCGGTGCGCTGGAACCTGCGGCCGCTCACCTACGCCATTTTTGAGGCCTGGTTCAAGTTTGAGGCCATGGAAGGCGCGCAGTGGTTCGAGATCGAATTGTTGGGCGGCATTGGTCTCGCCCCACATCAGGCGCGTTTCACCCGTGCCTATCAAGCGCGACTGGCAAGCGGCAATCTGTGGGAAGTCACGGCCGAGTTGGAACTACGCAATCGAGCGATGCTCACGAGGGATGCGCTCGGTGTGCTGGTGGAGAGCGACTTTGATGCGCTCTCGGGATCAGTCGACTCCCTGGACATCCTCATTCATCAGCAACTGCCCACCGAGCGCTGGTAAGCCGAAATGAATCTGCAACAACGCCTTGAAGCTACCGTTGAGAAGGCCGAGATCGATGCCGAGCTCCTGCACGACATCGTCCACGGCAATACCGATACCGAAGTCCAGACCGAGGGCGGGCCGGTTAAAACCGTGGCCCGGGCGATTGCGGCCGTGGAAGATGATCTGGCGGCCTCGCGTAGCGAGCTCACGGGCCAGGTGATCGAAGCGACGCGCCAGGCCGTGCTGTCAGCTGGAACGGCCAGCCTTTCCTCCCTCAAGGCCGGAGAGGCCGCCCAGACCTTGACCCAGGTGCGTGCCCTCGCCGATGCGGCCACGAGCGCAGTGATCATCCCGACGCAGACCTGGAGCGCGAGCGGTGCGCAGGCCGACTTTGCACTCGATCATCCCGTGGGGCATCCGGGTGCGCTGCAGGTGACGGTGGCGGGGGTGCTGCAGGCGCCCTTTGAATCCTACGTTCTTGCCGACGCCCGCACGCTGCGCTTTGTGGCGGCACCCGAGGCCGGGGTAGAGATCACCGTGCGGCTGCTGGACAAGGAAAGCCAGACCGGGGCGGCTGCCTCCATGGAATGGGCGACCAAGACCTCGGGGCCCGTGCAGGGCGACGCGTATTCGGCGAAGTATCACGCGCAGTCGATGGTTGCTGCAGCTGCCACCGCCGCGCAAAAGGCGCTTGATGCGGCAGGCAGTGCGGGATCTGCTGCAGGCTCCACCACCACCGCCACGCAAAAGGCAGCAGAGGCCGGGGTGTCAGCCAGCACCGCTGCCGCTTCGGCAACCACGGCCACAAATCAAGCGGGCGCAGCTTCGGGTTCGGCCACCGGTGCTACCGCCTCGGCAACGTCGGCTGCGACCTCGGCCACGAGCGCGAGCACCAAAGCTTCTGAGGCGACGACCAGTGCCACCGCAGCGGCCGCCTCATCTGGACAGGCGGGCCAGAGCGCGATCAACGCGGCTAGCTCAGCAACTGCGGCATCCACCTCGGCGGCAACTGCCGGTGCGAGAGCGGGCGATGCGGCAACAAGCGCAACGCAAGCCGCAGGATCTGCCACGGCCGCTGCGACCAGCTCAACCACGGCGCTCAACGCGCTCACCGCCGTCAACAACGTGTTCGACACGTTCGATGACCGGTTCCTCGGGACCAAGGCCTCCGACCCGACGACGGATAACGATGGCAATCCCATCCTTGCCGGGGCGGTCTACTACAACTCTGGGAATGGCCAGGTCAGGTTCTACAACGGTGCCGCCTGGGAATCGCCTGCGCTCTCGGCGTCGACCTCCGCGACCAACAGCGCCAATTCGGCCAACGCGGCTGGCACCAGTGCGACGAACAGCGCTTCCAGCGCTACCGCGTCTGCGGCCAGTGCCGCGAGTGCTTCGACCAAAGCGGCTGAAGCGGCCGCCTCGGGAACGGGTGCTGCGGGGAGTGCAACGGGCAGTGCCAATAGCGCAAGCGCCTCTGCCACTTCCGCCACCAGCGCTGCGGCGAGCGCTGCCAGTGCAACCACCAAGGCGAGCGATGCGAGCGCATCTGCTGCCGCCGCAGCCACCAGCGCCACCCAAGCCGCGAGCAGCGCTACGGCCTCTGCCGGATTGGCAAGCGCTGCGTCTGTATCCGCTACCACCGCCACCACCAAAGGATCGGAGGCCAATAGCTCGGCCATCAATGCTGCATCTTCGGCGACTGCGGCATCTGGCTCGGCCGCCACCGCCACGACCAAGGCGGCTGAAGCTGCTGCGTCCGCAATGGGCGCTGCCATCAGTGCGGGCAACAGCGCCAACAGCGCGACCGCCTCTACCAACTCGGCCACTGCGGCGGCAGGATCAGCCACCTCTGCAGCCGGGAGTGCTGCGAATGCGGCGGCAACGCTGAGCTCGGTGCAAACGCAGGCTGTGCGTGCCGCCGATTGGGCAGAAAAAACCTCTGCCGCGGTGGACGGCACCGGGTATTCGGCCAAACACTGGGCGATGACGGCGGCAGGTTCTGCCTCTGCCGTGACATCGAACACCGTGATACCGGCCGAGGTCTTCACTGCCGCTGCAGGACAGACTGACTTCACGATCACGCGCCCGATTGGTTATCCGGGAGCGATCCTCGTGACGGTGGCAGGCGTCCCGCAGACGCCGATCGATGCGTACACCGTGGTGAATGGGACGACCCTGAGATTCAGTTCGCCGCCCGGGGCGGGGGTGGGAATCAGCGTTCGGTACCTCGACAAGGAAGCCCAATCCGGGGCGGCGGTTGCGCAGGAATGGGCGGTAAAGACCGGCTCGCCAGTCTCCGGTTCGACCGAATACTCGGCGAAGCACCACGCCATGGCGGGAGCGGCGAGCGCAACAAGTGCTGCCCAGAGTGCCGCGCAAGGGTCCACGTCGGCCAATGCAGCCGCAGGATCGGCTGGCACGGCGTCGACCAAGGCGAGCGAGGCGGGGACTTCAGCTACCAACGCCGCAGGCTCTGCCACCACTGCGAGCACCAGGGCGGATGAAGCGTCCGGTGCGGCTGCCAATGCGGCCTCTTCGGCCAGTGCGGCAGCCGCTTCAGAGTCCGCTGCATCCGGGTCTGCCGGCACGGCGACTACCAAAGCGAACGAGGCCGCCAGTTCTGCAGCAACGGCATCGGGGAAGGCAGGTGAGGCGAGCAACTCGGCCTCCGCTGCAGCGGGCTCGGCAAGCGCTGCGAGCAGCTCCGCCTCGCAAGCGAGCACGTCGGCTACGAGTGCGACAGGGAGTGACCTTGCCCCTGTTTTCCGTATCCCATAGCCGAGGCCATCATGCGGCCCGCTTTTCCTGAGCGGCGAGCCAACGCTTCTCGAACTGCATCGGGCTGA
>SBAS01000109.1 GCA_005240145.1 Nitrosomonadales bacterium
ACATCGAAGTTGCCCTCTTCCATCGCGAACCCCCGTGCGGCCGTTGCCAACGAAGGCGCAGTGTATCGCAACTCCAAACTTTTATCTTAGCGCTTATGGCCTGCTATCCTCCCCCCCATGGCCGCGGTTCCGCCGCTGGATCAGTCCCGTTTCGGTTATCTGAAGCCGGCTGATGTCGCGCAGATTGCCGAGGCCTACCGCTTCTCCGGGGCCGCGCACGCAGGGCAGACGCGCCGGTCGGGCGAACCCTACGTCTCCCACCCGCTCGCGGTAGCCGAAATCCTTGCCGACTGGCGCCTCGACGGCCAGGCGCTGGTCGCGGCGCTGCTGCACGACGTGATGGAGGACACCTCGGTCACCAAGGCCGAGATCTCAGACACCTTCGGCAAGCCCGTCGCGGACCTGGTCGACGGCGTCTCCAAGCTCGACAAGATCGAATTCCAGTCGGCCGAGGATGCGCAGGCGGAGAACTTCCGCAAGATGCTGCTCGCCATGGCGCGCGACGTGCGCGTCATTCTCATCAAGCTCGCTGACCGCCTGCACAACATGCGCACGCTCGCCGCCGTGGCGCCCGCCAAGCGGCGCCGCGTGGCGCGCGAGACGATGGAGATCTACGCGCCGATCGCGAACCGGCTCGGCCTGAATGAGCTCTTCCACGAACTGCAGGAGCTCGCCTTCTCGCACATGCACCCGCTGCGCTACCGCGTGCTCGCCAAGGCGACGCGCGCCGCGCGCCGCAACCGGCGCGAAGTGGTCGGCAAGATCGAGGCGGGCATCAAGGCGAAACTCGCCGAGGCCGGGGTCCCCGCCGTGGTGAGCGCGCGCGAGAAGCACATCTACTCCATCTACCGCAAGATGATCGAGAAGCACCTCTCGTTCTCGGAGGTGCACGACATCTTCGGCTGCCGCGTCATCGTCAACGACGTGCCGGCGTGCTACCTCGCCCTGGGCGCGCTGCACGCGCTCTACAAGCCGATTCCGGGCAAGTTCAAGGACTACATCGCGATCCCGAAGGCGAACGGCTACCAGTCGCTGCACACCGACCTCATCGGCCCCTACGGCGTGCCGCTCGACATGCAGATCCGCACCAAGCAGATGCACCGGCTCGCCGACTCGGGCGTCGCCTCGCACTGGATGTACAAGGGCGACGCCGACTCGCTCTCGGCGATGCAGAAGAACACGCACCAGTGGCTGCAGTCGCTGCTGGAAATCCAGAGCCAGTCGGGCGATTCGCAGGAATTCCTCGAGCACGTCAAGGTGGACCTGTTCCCCGACGAGGTCTACGTCTTCACGCCCAAGGGCCGCATCATGTCGCTGCCGCGCGGCGCCACCGCGGTGGATTTCGCCTACGCGGTGCACACCGACATCGGCAACAAGTGCGTCGCCGCCAAGGTGAACGGCGAGCTCGTCGCGCTGCGCACCGAACTGCGCAACGGCGATCGCATCGAGATCGTCACTACCGGCTATGCCAGACCCAACGCGGCCTGGCTGCAGTACGTGCGCACCGCCAAGGCACGCTCCAACATCCGGCATTTCCTCAAGACCATGCAGTACGACGAGTCCGCTGCGCTCGGCGCGCGCCTGCTCGAGCAGGCGCTCAAGGCGGCCGGCCACCCGCAGCCGACGATCGACGAGGAAAGCTGGGATCGCGCAGTGCGCGATTCGGGCGCGCGTTCGCGGCGCGAAGTGCTCGCCGACATCGGCCTCGGCCGGCGCCTGCCGGCGGTGGTCGCGCGCAGGCTGCTGCGCAAGACCGGGCGCGAGAGGGCGAAAGACGGCAATCCCAGGAATGCCGCCGCGAGCATCGTCATCCGGGGGACGGAGGGCATGGCGGTGCAGCTGGCGATCTGCTGCAGGCCCATTCCCGGCGATGCGATCCTCGGCTCGATGAAGAAGGGCCAGGGCCTGGTGGTGCACGTCGCGGAATGCAGGCAGGCAAAGCGCTCCCGCCGCATCGAGCCCGATCAGTGGATCGACGTCGAGTGGGATCGCCGGCCGAGCCGCATGTTCCCGACCGCGCTGCGCGTGGTGGTGACCAACCAGCGCGGCGTGCTGGCCAAGGTCGCCTCCGAAATTGCCGAGGCCGGCTCCAACATCGACGCCATCAGCATGGAGGAGGACCGCGCGGTCTTCACCACCATGCTGTTCGTGATAGAAGTAGGCAACCGCTCGCACCTTGCGCGCGTCATGCGCGCACTGCTGCGCCTGCCCGAAGTCGAAAGACTTGCGCGCGCGCGCGAGTAGCACGAATGGCCAGCCCGCTTCGCAAGGCAGCAGTCATCGGCGGCAGGCGCATTCCCTTGGCGCGCAGCAACACCGCCTATGTCGATCTCGGCAAGTTGGTCCCTGCGGACTGGAGGGCTGGTTAAGCGATCGACAGAACGGCTGTCGCCGGTCAAATGGGAAAAGACCCCACACTCATGTCGACCACTGGGCTGACCTTCAACTATCAGCGGGACATCGAGCGAACTCTTCAAGCTAGCGCTTGATCCTTATCAGCCACCCGCCCGGCTACTGGCTCACGCCCCCATCGGGAGAATAGGCCGCATTAATCATCGGGAGAATAGGCCGCATTAATATCCGCTGAGTCCCGGACCAGTCTGCCGAAAAAAAATCTACGCTTGTGCATGACACAGGTCGGAACGATCTACGGAGGTGGACGATGGACATGATGGGCATGCTGCAGAAATGTTCCGTAGGACAAAGGCTGGCGCTGCTGGGCGTGCTGGCCCTGCTGACGTGCGCGATGCCCGCCATGCTGTACATGAGCGAGGCTGACAAGGCCATCGATGCGGCGCGAACCGAGGATAGCGGTGTCGAGCCCGTCAAGTCACTGCTTCTGCTCATCCAGCGCGTGCAGCAGCACCGCGGGGCTGCCGCCGGGCTGCTCGGCGGAAACAAGAGCATGCAGACGACGCGCGATGCGAAGCGCGCCGAAGTGGAACAGAGCGGCAGCGCCGTCAACGGCATTGTGGGGCAAGCCGGGGAACATAAGGAGCTTGCCGGGTCCTGGCGCAAGGCCTGGGAACACTGGGGCCAGCTGCGCGGGGGTGTTGATGCTGGATCAATCGGGGTGAAGGATAGTTACCTGCAGCACACCGCACTGGTAGCCGAGCTGCTCGAGGTATTGGCCCATCTGGCAGACCATTACGGACTCTCGCTGGACCCGGAGGCCCAGAGTTTCCACATGATCATGGCGCTCTTGTTCGAGACGCCGCGGCTCGCTGAAAGGCTGGGCCAGACGCGCGCGCTGGGCATGGGCTATCTCGCGAGAAAGGAGATCGGCGCAGGCGAGCGCGTGGGACTCGGCGCCGTGGTGGAGCGTGCGAAGGAAGCCCAGCGCGAGGCGCTGCTTGCCCTCAACAAGTCGTTCAATACCGACGCTGGCCTCAAGCAGAAGCTTGCTGCTGCGCTAGACGAGGCAAGCAAGCTCGCCCAGCAGGTGTTTGCCGTTGTCGAGAACGAGATCATCAAAGCCGAGAACCTGGGCTATGCGCCTCCCGCGTACTACGCGCTGACCACGAGCAGCATCGATGCCCAGTTCAAGGTGATCGATCTGGGCCTTGCCGAGCTGAAAGAGATTCTCTCCACGCGTGCATCCAGCCTGCGCATGGCCAAGCTCAGGATGATGGGCATCATCGTCACCTTGTTCGTGCTCATGGCGGGGCTGATCTGGTTGATCACGCGTAGTCTGGTGCGCCAGCTGGGCGGTGAGCCTGAATACGCGGCCGAGATCACGCGGCGCATTGCGTCTGGGGATCTGAGCGCCGAGGTGGTGACACGCGCAGGCGATATGACGAGCCTGCTCGCAGGCATGAAGACGATGAACGACAACTTGAAGCGCATCGTGGGCGAGGTGCGCACGGGGACCGAGTCGATCTCGACGGGGTCGAAGCAGATTGCCTCTGGGAACGCCGATCTATCGAGCCGTACTGAACAGCAGGCGAGTTCGCTGGAAGAGACGGCGAGTTCGATGGAGGAATTGACGAGCACGGTGAAGCAGAACGCCGAGAACGCAAGACAAGCCAACCAGCTGGCGGCCGGAGCCTCCGAGGTTGCGGTGAAGGGCGGCAAGGTGGTGGGCGAGGTGGTCTCGACGATGAGCTCGATCAACGAGAGCTCGAAGAAGATCGTCGACATCATTAGTGTCATCGACGGCATTGCGTTCCAGACCAACATCCTCGCGCTGAACGCGGCGGTGGAAGCAGCGCGTGCGGGCGAGCAGGGGCGCGGGTTTGCGGTGGTGGCGACCGAGGTACGCACGCTCGCGCAGAGGAGTGCCGCGGCAGCGAAGGAGATCAAGACCCTGATCGGGGACTCGGTGCACAAGGTTGAGGACGGCAGTCGCCTTGTGGACGAGGCGGGCCGCACGATGGCGGAGATTGTGGCTGCGGTGAAGCGGGTGACGGACATCATGGCCGAGATCAGCGCGGCGAGCCAGGAGCAGTCCTCGGGGATCGAGCAGGTGAACCAGGCGATTGTGCAGATGGACCAGGTGACGCAGCAGAACGCGGCGCTGGTGGAGGAGGCTTCGGCGGCCGCTGAATCGATGCAGGAGCAGGCACGGGGTCTCGTCGCTGCAGTGTCGGTGTTCAAGCTGACCCATGGAGCGGCCGCAGGACCGGCTGCTAGCCCAGCAGCGAGGCAGGCTGCGCCAGCCGAACCCACGAGTGCTGTGCCGCGCGTCGAGCGCAGGGGCCTGGACAGGGCAAGGAACGTGGAGCGGATGCCAAAGAAGCCGAAGTCCGAGCCTGCGATGGCGGGCGTGAAAACCGGCAGCGATGGCGAATGAAAGGAATTTTAAGAGGGGGCCGGGAAACCCGGGTCCCAGAGCACGCGACTCGAGGATTGATCGGGCGGTGAATCAGGCGGTGACTCAACACGACCTGCCCGGTGAGTCATTGACGAACCGGCCCGCCCTCACCCGCCAACACCCGTCAATGACCGCCTGAACCCTACGTTTTCCCTACGTTTTACGCCAGGCTGCTCGTCGCTTCTAGCTCGTCAATGGTTGCTAACTTTAATGCGCGGCTGTCGCGTGAAGGCGCAAGCCTAGCGCCTTGACCACCTTTAGAATCGTCGCAAGCTCCGGATTACCTTGCGCCGAAAGCGCCTTGTACAGACTCTCGCGCCCAACTCCAGCCCGTCGCGCGACGCCGCTCAACCCCTTGGCGCGAGCGATATCCCCCAGGACTGCCGCCACCAGCGCGGGATCACCTTCCTCCAATGCCGCCTCCAGATACCCAATCATATCGGCTTCGGTTTTCAGGTGTTCAGCGGCATCCCATTTTCTGGTCCGGACCTTTACCATTGCACTCTCCTATATCGAGCGTGCGAGTTCAATCGCACGTCTAATGTCGCGATTCTGGGTGCGCTTGTCGCCACCGGCGAGAAGAATCACCAACGCCGGTCCGCGCCGCACGAAATAAATCCGATACCCTGGCCCATAGTCGACCCGCAATTCTGATACACCCTCGCCCACCGGCTCCACGTCACCCGGATTTCCAATCGACAATCGTCGAATGCGCACGTCAATTCGGGAACGTGCCTGCCGATCGCGCAGATTCTCAAACCCATCAGCGAAAACCGTCGTTTGCCGGATCTCGATCACGAGTGATTGTATCTCATAGGATACAGGTATAGCAAGAGTACAGCCTTAGATCATCCTGACGCAGCAGCTTTCGATCGCTGCCATGTCCTCGTCGCGTACGATGATGAACGAATGAGGATCATGAATATCTCAAATCCTTACAATTATTTGACTCGAGGAATTCACTGCGCACTCTTTCCATTTTCCATATCAATTTCCCGGCCCTACTAGGCTCACTCTGAAATGCGAGGTTTCGCTCATCAAGATAGAGCGCAGCAGCGGCCTTCGCATCTTCGACACTTGCGTAATTGCTGTTATGAAGTACCGCACGAGCCAAGCCACTGAACACCGACTCGATTACGTTGAGAAATTGGGCGCTAGTAGGAAGCGGCAGAACTTCAATCAATGGCGCGCGATCGTGGTGCGCCCATTCGTTGAGAAAATCGACGCGCTCCCTAAGCTTTATTGACGAGTGCCAGGGAGCCGCGTCCCAAGAAAGAAACATCCTCCGATAGCCGGTATAGCGCCGCCTCAATAGGTCGATTAGCTGTATCGTTTCTCCGGTGTTCTTGGCCTCAGTAAACATGTACGTAATCTGGTTCTTCGATAGCTCAAGCGCCACATTCAAGATGAAGCAGCCTCTGGATTTCTGCCACTGGGGTACGACTTTCCGCTCGTTCGGACTCTGTAGTGATTTACCACCCCGCATTTTCACAGCGACAGGCCCGAACTCGTCTATCGAGAAAAAACTTCATCGTCTCCTAGGTTCGCAAGCGCGCGCTGGATTGCATCAAGCTTGCTGCGGTAGTCTGGATCGCAGCTAGTGAGTGAGACTCTGGCCTTTTTCCATCTGTAGCCCGCGCCTTTTATCACCCTCCTGATATTGTTCTGTGACGCCACGATACCCCGCGTCGTTAAGACGTGGCGAAGATCGCGCATCCGCCAAGTCGTTCGATTGAATCCACTAGCGCTCGGAGGTGTATGAAGAAGCGACATGACCGCATCTTGTAGTTCCTTGCCGGGTTGAAGAAGCTGACGTGGGGTTCTTTGTGGCCGGGAACTCTTGTCACTCAGTCCCTCGGTGCCGTGCGCACGGTACCGTTTCAGCCACTTCCGTGCAGTGGGCAGCGATATGCGAAATTCGATGGCAACCGCCGAAATTGACTGACTGTCGTCGATGATCCGGCTGACAATCAGCGATCGACAGTGTGGACACGTTCGAGCATTTGCGTGAAGTTTCATCTCCCTCTCCTCTGACATGGAAGCAGATTGACTTGCCTGAATATCGCCACGCCGACCAACGGATTGTTACTTGACGTTTTCCCCTCTTAAAACAAGAAAGGGGCCCAGCATCGCTGCTAAGCCCCTGGTGAATTTGGTAGGCCGTGCCGGATTCGAACCGGCGACCAACGGATTAAAAGTCCGCTGCTCTACCAGCTGAGCTAACGACCCATGGGAAAAATGCTGGAAAGGGGCGAATTTTATCAGGCCCCACGGGTCATTCGCCAGTACTGCCACTTCATCGTCGCCGCCGAACCCGCAACGATCGCCACGAAGGTCATGATCGAGCCCAACGCCAGGGTGGAGAAGCCCGAAATCCCCTGCCCGATGGTGCAACCGAGCGCGGTGATGCCGCCGAATCCCATCAAAACGCCGCCGAACATGTGCATGCCGGTGTCTTCGGCGTTGCGAAAGCCCTCCCAGCGGAACTTCCCCGCCGCGAGCGCGTAGGCGGCCGAACCCGCAATCACCCCCGCGGTAGAGGCAATGCCGTAGGTGATGATCTTCGTCTTGTCGGTCCACAACATGAGGTACTCGAGCGAGTAGGCAAGCGGCGCGACGAACGAAAAGGCCTCCATCCGGCCGCTGTTGGTGGCGACGAACGCTTCTTCCAGCGTCTTCGGGTCCTCGGCGAGGTGACCGAGGTGGCCGCTCACCACCCAGCCGCCCACCACCACCAGCCCCGTGACCACGCCGCCCAGCGTGCAATCGAAGTTGCTGCGGAATTCCTTGGCTGCGTAAGCGAACACGATGAAGGCAAGACCGAATAGAAGTGACAAAGCAACAATCCAAACCTGTTTTGACCCCCCCATGCCTGCGGCGAGGGAAGGCAGATCCTGGCCTGTGGACAAGTTGATCGCGGCCTGCTCCAACACGCCGACGCGGAACGCGCCGAACAGGCCGCGCAGCGTCATGTAGGCGGCGATCCCGGCGACGAGGAACACCACCACCGATTTCAGGTTGCCGCCGCCGATCCGGATCAGGGTCTTGGAACCGCAGCCCGAGGCGAGTGTCATGCCCACGCCGAAGAGGGAGCCGCCGACCAGGTAGGAAAGCCAGGTGAAATTGCGGCCCGGGTAGATGGACTTGGCAAGGTCCACCACGCCTGCGAGCTGCAGCGCATTGGCGCCGAGGATCGCGACGCCGATCGCCAGCAGCCACATGCGCATGCGATTGAGGCTGCCCATGTTGACCCAGTCGGACACCGCGCCCATGGCGCAGAAATCGGTCTTGTTGGCGACCGCGCCGAAGACGAAGGCGAGCGCGAACGCGGCCCAGGCGACATAGGGCGCAAGCTGCGCTGCGGTCTGTTCGGCCACCAGGGCTACTTCTTGGCCGCGCCTTGCGTAAGCCGTTGCCTGGCGCTCGCGGCGGCGGGACTCTGCGGATATTTCGCGAGCAATCCCTCGAGCGTCTTTTGCGCGCCGCGCCGGTCGCCGAGCGCGTCCTGCGCGGAGGCGATATTCAGCAGCGCATCGGGCGCCTTGGCGTCCTCCGGCCAGGCCGACAGCACGCGCTGCTGCGCGGCCATCGCCTGCTTGTAGTCCCGCTGCGCGAAGTAGGCGTTGCCGATCCAGTACTGCGCGGAGGGCGCGAGCTTGCTGGAGGGATAGGTCACGAGAAAACCCTGGAACGCGGCAACCGCGAGCGGATAGTTGCCCAGCTTGAACTGGTTGAGCGCCGCTTCATAGGCCTTCGATTCGGCGGCCGGCGCCGCGGCGTCGGCGGGCGGCTTTTCCGCCGCCGCTGCCTCCTTCGGCTGCTCGAGCTTGCGCAGCCGCGTATCGATGTCGACGTAGAGGTCCTTGCCGCGCTTGTCGGCCGTCTCGATCTGGTTCTGCAGCACTTCGAGCTGGCCGCGCATGCGCGCGATTTCGGTCTTGAGGGCATCGATCTGCGTCGCCAGATCGACCAGCGCGCGCCGGTCCCCGGCGTTGGCCTCGATCTTCGCCAGGCGCTCGTCGACCAGCTTGGCGGCTGCCTCGACCTGCCTGCGCAGCACCTCGATCCTGTCGCGCGCGACGTTATCGTCGAAAAGCGCGAACGCCGGACCCGGCAGCGCGAAGAGCGCCGCGCAAGCCGCGGCGAGCGCCGCCCTGCGCATCAATACTCGCCCTGGTACAGGATGTCGCTGCGCCGGTTCTGCGACCAGGCCTGCTCGTCATGGCCCTCGGCCTTGGGCTTTTCCTCGCCCAGGCTCACCGATTCGATCTGGTTCTCCCTCGCGCCGAGCAGCAGCAGCATGCGCTTCACCCCCTCCGAGCGGCGCTGGCCGAGCCCGACGTTGTACTCGCGGCTGCCGCGTTCGTCGGTATTGCCCTGGATCAGCATTTTCGTGCCGGGATTGTCGCGCAGGTACCTGGCGTGCGCCTCCACCAGGTCCTTGTACTGGTCCTTGACGTCGTAGGCATCGAGCGCATAGTAAATGGTGCGCCGCGAGAGGATGCTGCGCGGGTCCGTGAGCAGGCTCTGCGCCCCGCTCTTCGCGGTCAGGTCGACTTTGGCGACCTGGCCCTGCGGCACCGGCTTGGTCGACGGTCCGGCCGTGCCCGAGGGGGTGCGTTCCTCCACCCCGGCGGGCGTCTGTTCCGAAACGGGTCCGCCGCCGCAGGCAGCGAGCGTTACTAAGGCAAACAGCGCGCATGCGCGCGTGCTTGTGGAAACGAGCCGGTTGGCATGCATATGATTTCTCCGCTTCATCGATGGAATGGCCCCCAGGAGGGTTCGCGCACGTCGCCTGCCGATGTGCTGAGGCGCTGCTTGATGCGTCCGTCGGCCGAGACCGCCGAGAGCACGCCGCGGCCCGAGTTGACGGTGGCGAGCAGGATCATGCGGCCGTTGGGCGCGAAGCTGGGTGATTCGTCCTTGTCGCTGTCGGTGAGGATGGTGGTCTGGCGCGTCGCCAGGTCCAGCGTCGCGACCTGGAACTTGCCGCTGTTGCGCGCGATGTACGCGAGCACCCTGCCGTTAGGACTGATGCGCGGCGAAACGTTGTAGCTGCCCTCGAAGGTCACCCGTTGCGCCTCCCCGCCTCCGGCCGGCATGCGATAGATCTGCGCGCTGCCGCCGCGATCGGAGGTGAAATACAGGCTTTGACCATCCGGCGAGAATACCGGTTCCGTATCGATGCCCGATGATTGCGAGATGCGGCGCACGTTGCTGCCGTCCGGGTTGACGAGGTAGATCTGCGAGCCGCCGTCGCGCGAGAGCGTGACCGCGAGCCGCGAGCCGTCGGGCGCCCACGCCGGCGCCGAGTTCGAGCCCTTGAAATTGGCGACGACGGACTGCTTCCCTGAAACAATGTCTTGAACATAGACAATGGGCTTCTTCTGCTGGAACGATACATAGGCCAGCTTCCTGCCATCCGGTGACCAGGCGGGCGAAATGATTGGTTCGAACGAAACCAGCATGGCCTGTTCGCCCGCGCCGTCGGCATCCGCAACCTGCAGCTCGTATTTCGGCCCCCGCTTGACGACGTAGGCGATACGCGTATCGAACACGCCTTTCTCGCCGGTCAGCTTTTCGTAGACGAAGTCGGCGATGCGGTGCGCCGTGGCGCGCAGCTGCTCGCGCGACAGCGTGTAGGCGACGCCCGAGAGGTCCTGCCCCTTCACCGTGTCGAACAGCTTGAAGCGCACCTCGAAGCGCCCGTCGGCGCGCGCCGCGACCGAACCGAGCACCAGCGCATCGGCCAGGCGCGATTTCCACTCCGCGTAGTTGACCGGCGCAACCTCGGTGAGCGGCGGATTGGGCGGCGGCACTTCGAGCGTGCGGAACAGGCCGCTCCTGTCGAGGTCGGCGCGCACGATGGAGGAGATGGTGGCGGCCTGGCCGGGCGGGTTTCCCGCCACAAGGGCGCCTTCGCCCGCAAAGGGCGCGATCGCGATCGGTATCCGTTGCGCACCCGCGCCGGTAATTTCGATCGAGAGTTGCGCCGCCGCCGCGGTGGCGAAGCACAGCAGAAATGCCGCGAACAGCCTCGTCATGCCTTGATTATATTTCAGTCCTTCTCCTTCGGCCGGAACGTGAGCCTGAGCTCGCGGCTGAAAAGCTCCACTTTGTCGGGCTTGGGTAACGGCGAAGATTTCAGGATTGCGCGTTCCACGGCTTCGTCGTAGCCGCGGTGACCGCTCGATTTGACCAGCTTGGTTGACAGCACTTCGCCGGTCGGCAGCTGCACGACAAGGAATTGCGCGTCCGGATTGCCCTGGAGCTCCGGCGGCAGCACGATGTTGCCGCGCACCTTGGTGCGGATCTTCGACTCGTAGTCGAGCAGACCGCGCCGGCGCGCCGCATCCGCGTCGCGCGCAAGCTGCTCCTTGAGCAGCTGCTGCTCGCGCTCGACGGCAAAAGAGGTCTGCTCGCGCTGCAGCTGCTCGCGGATCTGGCGCTGCGCTTCCTCGTCCCGCGGCCGCGCGGGTGCCTTGGGAGGCTCTGCCCTGGGCTTGGGCGGCGGTGCTTTCTCCGCGATATCCGGCTTTACCAGGACAGGATCGGGCCTGACGGCCACGGGCGGCGGCGCGGGCTTGGGTTCGACTACAACCGGTGCCGCAACCGGCGGCTCGTTCCACAATTCCACCATCACGGCTTCGGGGGGCCGGTTCTGCCAGCGCACGCCGAACACCAGCACGGCGAAGAGCGCCAAGTGCATCGCTGCGGCGAGCAGGAAGGAGGTGATCCGGCCCGGATCGATCCGCTCGTCGAACATCGTGTTGGCGGCGGTGGCGTTCATTGCCGAGGCTTCACCGGTTGGGTTTCACCGGCTGGGTTTCACCTGCAATCCGACGCGCTCCACGCCCTGCGTGCGCAAATCGTCCATTACCTGGAGCACCGCCTCGTAGCGCACGTTCTTGTCTCCGGCGATCAGTACCGGCGTCTTGGGGTCCTTGAACATCTTCGCGAATTCGCCGCGCTCGATCGGCCGGTCGCTCAGGATCCTGCCCGAGGCATCGCGCTCCCGCAGCGACAGGCTGCGGTCTTCCTTGATCACCACTTCGAGGGGCACGAGCTTGGGCTGGCCGGCCTTGCCGACCGAGGGCAGGTCGATCACCCCCGGCGTCACGAGCGGCGCCGTGACCATGAAGATCACCAGCAGCACCAGCATCACGTCGACGTAGGGCACGACGTTGATTTCGTGCATCGCGCCGCGCTTGGAATGCAGCCGCGCCATCAGGTTCTCACCACCGTCTGGCGCTGCAGCACGTTGGAGAACTCCTCCATGAAACTCTCGAAGCGGATCGCGAGCCGGTCGATGTCATGCGAATAGCGGTTGTAGGCCACCACCGCGGGGATCGCCGCAAACAGGCCGATCGCGGTCGCGATCAGCGCTTCCGCAATCCCGGGCGCCACCTGCGCCAGCGTCGCCTGCTGTACGTTCGCCAGGCTGCGGAACGAATGCATGATTCCCCACACCGTGCCGAAGAGGCCCACATAAGGGCTGACCGAACCGGTCGAAGCGAGAAACGACAGGTGGCTCTCGAGATGGTCCATTTCGCGCTGGTAGGTGGCGCGCATGGCGCGGCGCGCGCCGTCCACCATGGTCGAGGCGTCCGTGCCACGCTGCGCGCGCAGCTTGGTGAATTCGCGGTAGCCGGCCTCGAAGATGCGCTCCAGGCTGCCGATGTTGTGGCGGTTGTTGACCGAGCCCTGGTAGAGCGAATTGATGTCGTTGCCGCTCCAGAATTCGCGCTCGAACTGCTCGGTCTGCGCGCGCGCGCTGCGGATCGTCATCCATTTGCGAAAGATGAACATCCAGGAGAGGAAGGACACCGCGAGCAGCAGCAGCATCACTGCCTTGACGACGAAGGACGCGTTGACGATGAGCGTCCACAGATCCAGGTCCTGCGTCAGGGTCATGCCGCAATCCTCGCTGCGAAGTCCGCCGGGATGGGCTGGGGCCGCATGTCGCGGTGGCGCACGCAGGCGGCCTGAATGCGCGCCTTCGCGCACAGCCTGCCGTCCGCGAGTCGCGCTTCCTGCTCCAGCCAGAGGTAGGTTTTCTTTTTTTCCACCATTTTTACCGTCACCGCGAGCAGGTCATCGAGCCGCGCACCCGCCCTGAAGTCGATCTCCGCGCGCGCCACGACGAAGCCGATACCTTCGACCGCGGCGAGCGCCTCCTGGTTCGCGCCCAGGCTGCGCAGCCATTCGCTGCGCGCGCGCTCGAAGTAGCGCAGGTAGTTGGCGTAGTAGACCACCCCGCCCCGGTCGGTATCCTCATAGTAGACGCGCACCTGCCAGGTGAATTCCCGTTCCGCGCTGGGCACTTGGCGCACGGCCAGATTGTAGCCCAGGCCCCCATATGGGTTTTAACGCGCGCCCGGGTCCCGCTCGCCTAGCAGATCCTGCGCACCCGCTGGCGCAGTGATGCCGAAGTGGCGGTAGGCACTGAGGGTCGCCATGCGGCCGCGCGGCGTGCGCTGCAGGTAGCCGCACTGGATGAGGTAGGGCTCGAGCACGTCTGCGATGGTGTCGGCCTCTTCGCCGATGACGTGGGCGAGGTTCTCCAGCCCGACCGGGCCGCCCGAAAATTTCTCGATCACCGCGAGCAGGAGCTTGCGGTCCATGAGGTCGAGGCCGAGCGCATCGACGTCGAGCATTTTCAGCGCTGCATCGGCCACCGGTTTGGAGATCTTGCCGTCGGCCTTGACCTGTGCGTAGTCGCGCACCCGGCGCAGCAGGCGGTTGGCGATCCTCGGCGTGCCGCGCGAGCGCCGTGCGACCTCGCTCGCCCCTGGATTTTCGGTTTCAATGTTCAAAAGCTGTGAGGAACGACGCACAATCGTCGTCAAATCCTCCTCGCCGTAGAACTCGAGCCGCGCGACGATGCCGAAGCGCTCGCGCAGCGGGCTGGTGAGCATCCCTGCGCGCGTGGTCGCGCCGACCAGCGTGAAGGGCGGCAGATCGAGCTTGATCGAGCGCGCCGGGATGCTCACCAACCCGCTG
>SBAS01000123.1 GCA_005240145.1 Nitrosomonadales bacterium
CAGTACACTTATCCACAAACCAGACTATGACGGGAAGGCAAAAGCCCCTGGTCAAAATTCAACGCGCAGAGCTGGTCAAATTTAAACGCGCGCCGACAGGCGAGTTCTTACTGGCCCCGGGGAATGCGTTACCGATAGCATGGGACAGGTGATGTGCTCCTCGCTGCCGCTAGGTGGCGCGGCGATTAACGCATTGGGGCAGGCGGTTTGCGCCGGCGGGTGTGTTCCGGGCAGGGACGTTTCTGGCGAATAGCAGGATTATTGGAGGCCGTAAATGAGCCGGTTCCGTCCTGCGAAGAAGCGCATCAGCGTATCGGTCGGCGAGTCCGTACGGATCGTGCGCGAGCTGCAAGGTCTGAGCCAGAACCAGCTCGCGGAGCGCACGGGGATTCCGCAGGCCACTCTTTGCGCAATCGAGAACGACCGTGTCCGCCTGGGTGTTGAGCGCGCAAAGACCGAACGAAAACCATTCTGTCTAGGGCGCTAGATGGACTACCGGTGTCCGGTATGCGGGGCGAATCTGGGAAAGCGAAAGATTACCCAGGCGGTCGTGGTTCGAATGGAGATGGAATGTTCCCACTGCCAGAACAGGATCCGCCTGAATATCCATCGGGCAGAGGAAATCGTCGTCTTGCTCATTTTCGGGACGGTTGTCGCGCTGGCGGCATTCGCCTACTGGTTTCAGAGCCAGAGCCTGGTGCTTACCGCGCTTGCCGCCGCAATGCTGGGCGCGTTGGCATTGCCCCTGCTCGAGCAGACCTACCTTCGAACCTGGCCGCGCTATGCGCCGAGTGTTCAGCGCCCTGACCCATAGCTGCTGCGGACGGGCCGCCGGCGTCACGGCGCTACCATCGCTGCGGTGGTTGGCCCGCCGCAGAGCCCGACGTTGGGTCGCGGCGTCTTCACGGGGGTCGCATGAAATCGTAATCCAGGATCGGCGCCGTAATTCTCATCGTCGTGGGCGTTTCCATGCTGGTCCAGCGATCACAAACCGTCAGGTGAAAGCGAAATCCACTCCGGGCTTGCGGCCGCTGATGATGTCGGCCAAAGCGCGGCCGGAGCCGCAGGCGTGGGTCCAGCCAAGCGTGCCGTGGCCGGTGTTGAGGAAGAGGTTGGGGTACTTCGTGCGGCCAATGTAGGGAATGTTGCTCGGTGTCGAGGGCCTGAGGCCGGTCCAGAACTCGGCCCTTGACGGGTCACCGGCGTCCGGGAACAGGTCCATGGTGCGCTTCACGATCGCTTCGCAGCGCAGCTTGTTGATCTCGAGGTTGTAGCCGGTGAGCTCCGCGGTGCCGGCGATGCGCAGGCGATCGCCCAGGCGCGAGTACACCAGCTTGTGCTCATCGTCGGTGAGCGAAACCGACCAGGCCGCGGCCGGATTCTTCACCGGCATGGTGACCGAGTAGCCCTTCGCCGGGTAGACGGACAGGAAGATACCGAGCGGCTGTCCGAAGAGCGGCGAATAGCTCCCCAGCGCGAGGACATAGGCGTCACCGCGAACGGTTTCAGGCCTGCCACCTATCCTTTGGATATCTATGCCGTTGATCTTCTCCCCCGCGGTGGAAATGCTTTTGATATCCACTCCAAATTCAAACCGCACCCCGCGGTGCGCGCCGAGTCTCGCCAGTTCCGTGGTGAATTTGTACGCATCGCCCGATTCGTCGCTGTCGGAGTAGGTGCCGCCGGCCAGGAGGTGCACGCAGGAGGCGAGGGCGGGCTCGATAACGGCGCATTCTTCGGGCGTCTTCAGCTGGCAATCGAGGCCCATGGCACGCATCAGTTCGACGGGTGCCTTGGCAGCCTCGAATTCTTCCGGGTCTGTATACAGGTGCAGGATGCCGCGGGTGAGTTCGTCGTAACGGATGCCGGTTTCGCGGCGCAGCTCCTGCAGCGAGACGCGGCTGTACATGCCCAGCTTCACCAGCGCCGCGGTGTTGCGCCTGGCGCGCGCGGGCAGGCATTCGATGAGGAACTGCAGCCCCCAGAGCCACTGACGGTAGTCGGCGCGCGGGCGAAAAAGCAGCGGTGCATCCTCGCGCGCCAGCCATTTCAGGACTTTGAGCGGCGCGCCGGGATTGGCCCAGGGCCCCGCATGGCTGACCGAGATCTGGCCGCCGTTGGCGTAACTGGTCTCCATGCCGGCGGCGGCCTGGCGCTCGAGCACCGTGACTTCGTGGCCAGCGGCGCGCAGGTACCAGGCGCTGGCGGTGCCTTCGAGGCCGGCGCCGAGGACAACAACCTTCATGATGGGCTTTCTACTTGAAGGGGCGCTCTTCCCACCACGGGTAGAAGGCCGGCATGTCGCTGCTCGCTTTCATGCCGAAGCGCGGCGCGCGCTTTTCCTTGAAGGCGGCGATGCCCTCGCGCACGTCGGGCGAGGCGCCCATGGCGAAGATGCCGCGCGAATCCACCTTGTGCGCCTCCATGGGGTGGTCGGCCCCGGCCATGCGCCAGAGCATCTGGCGGGCGAGGGCGAGCGCGACCGCGGAGGTGTTGTCCGCGATCTCGCGCGCAAGCGCGAGGGCGGCCGGCATGAGCTGGTCCGGCGCGACTACGCGCGACACCAGGCCCCCCGCCAGCGCTTCGTCGGCGCCGAAGACGCGGCCGGTGTAGAGCCACTCGGCGGCGCGGCTCACGCCCACCACCTTGGGCAGGAACCAGCTCGAGCAGGCTTCCGGCACGATGCCGCGGCGCGCGAAGACGAAGCCGAACTTCGCCGCGCTGGAGGCGATGCGGATGTCCATCGGCAGCGTCATGGTGACGCCGACCCCGACCGCCGGGCCGTTGATCGCGGCGATGACGGGCTTTTTCAGGGCATAGATGGCGAGGGAAACGCGCCCGCCGCCGTCGCGGTGGTCGTCCTGGCCGGCGTCGTCGCGTTTGGCGTAGTCGAAGGTGGCGGGACCGCTGGAGAGGTCGGCGCCGGCGCAGAATGCGCGCCCGGCGCCGGTGACGATCACCACGCGCACCTCGTCGTCGGCGTCGGCGGCCGCAAAGGCGCCAATCAACTCGTCCCGCATTCGCCTGGTGAAGGCGTTCAGCTTGTCGGGGCGATTGAGGGTGACCGTGGCGATGCGGTCCTTCACTGCATAGAGAATGTCCTGATTGTCCATGGGAAGGATTCTATTCCCACGCATACAATTGGACATGCCCGGGAAAGACAAGCTGAGCGAAACCGGCCAGTTCATCCAGAAGATGGACGGGCAGTTGCTGGGATGGGACCAGCCCGCCGCGCGCCTGCGCGAGGCGCTGGACTACGATCACTTCCGCCTTTACGCGCAACCGATCCTCGCCCTGGCCCCGCCGGGCGGCGTCGCGATGGCCGAAGTGCTGGTGCGCCTGCGCGAAGAGGAGACGCGGATGCTGCCGCCGGGCGATTTCCTGCCCGCCTTCGAGCATTTCCGGATGATGGGCGAGCTCGACCGCTGGGTGCTGCGCAGCGCGCTGCGGCAGCTGGAGCGGGGCGGCGCGCTCAAGCGCCTGAGCATCAACGTCTCCGGCCAGACCATCGAAGAGCCGGGCTTCGCGCCCTTTGTCGCAGTGCAGCTACGCCTGGCTTGCC
>SBAS01000110.1 GCA_005240145.1 Nitrosomonadales bacterium
CGGCGGCGCGAATGTTGTTTTCCCAGCGGTACAGCGTATAGGACAGCAGCTGCGGCAGTATCTGCGGCAGCGTGGCATAGAAGAAGATGCGGCCTGCGCCAACGCCCTGTGCGCGCAGGGCATACGCGGGTCCCGGCGGCGAATTCTCGATCGCCTCGGCGAACAGCCGTCCCAGCACGCCGGTGGTGTGCAGCGCGAGCGCGAGGGTTCCCGCAAACGGCCCCAGGCCCGCGGCGATGATGAGCAGCGCGGCCCACACCAGTTCCGGGATCGAACGCAGGCCGTTGAGCACGAGGCGCGTCGGCATGCGCAAGCGCGCCGGATCGCCCGCGTGGGTGCGGCTCGCCGGCAGCGCGAGCGCGAGCCCGCCAATAACCGCGAGCAGCGTGCCGAGCGCCGACATGGCGACGGTTTCCAGGCTCGCCAGCGCCAGTTTGCCGAGGAACGCGGCCTCGCCGGATGGCGCGAGCAGCTCGCCCATGAAGCGCGCCATCTTGCGCAATGCATCGGCCGAGAGGAACTTCGCCCACTGCAGGTCCAGGGTCCAGAAACTCGCTGCGCTGAGGGCCGCCAGGCCGGCGACGAACCCGTATCCGACGAAGCGCGCCGCGGGCCGCGGCGGCAGGCCCGTTGTGCCTACGCTCATGCGATCGCCTTGCGCAGCCATGCGCTCGCGGCGTCGGCGAGTCCGACCAGGAGCATGAAAACGATCAGCATCGTCGCCACTTCGGAGCCCTGGAACATCTTCATCGAATTGTCCATCTGCTGGCCGAGCCCGCCGGCGCCGACGAAACCCAGCACCGCGGAGGAGCGGATCGCGCACTCCCAGCGGTAGACCGTGTAGCTGGTGAGCTCGGATGCGCTCTGCGGCAGCTGGCCGTAGAAGAACGCCTGCAGGCGGCCGGTGCCGTTGCGCAGCAAGGCCTGCGTGGCCTGCCGCTCATCGCTTTCGAGGATATCGCCGTAGACCTTGCCCAGCATCCCGCTGTAGGTCAGTGCGATCGCCAGCACGCCTGCGGTGGGACCCAGTCCGACCACGCGCACGAACACCAGCGCCCAGACCAGCTCCGGGATGCTGCGCAGCAGGATCAGCAGGCCGCGCACAGCCTGACGCACCGCGAACGGCAGCGCGTGCATGCGCCCCGGCAACGCCGAGACCGACAGCGCGCTGGTCGAGAGGAGCGTGAGCGGTATCGCAATCACCAGCGCGAGCGCCATGCCGGCGGTGGCGATGGCGACCGTGCGCCAGCATTCGCGCGCTACCAGCAGCAGGAACTCCGCCTCGATCCTCGGCGGAAAGAAATCAGCGACGAAGCGCCCGGTGGACTTGAGCGCTGCCGGCGAGAACAGGGTCCAGGGCCGGAACTCTGTGAGCGCCAGCGCTGGAGCGAGCAGCACCAGCGCTGCGAGCATCCAGAACACCCGACCGATCCACGCCGGATCGCGCAACTCCGGCGCGGCTGCAGAGGCGTTGGTCATTGTCGTCGCGCCTAGCTGCTGTACGGCAGCGCCGGCGCGATCGCCGCCGCGTCTTCGGGCGCCGGCTGCTCGCCGGAGAGCTCGTGCTGAGCGTAGAGCGCGGCCAGCCTGTCGCGCGTCACCTCGGCCGAGGCAAGGTCGAAATGGATTTCGCCACCGCGCATGCCGATGACGCGGGGAAAGCGCGTCGCCACGTCCACCTGGTGCAAGGTGGTGACCAGCGTGACGCCGCGCTCGCGCGCAGCCCGCGTAAGGGTCTCGACAGCGAGCGCGGCGCGGGACGGATCGAGCGACGACAGCGGTTCGTCCACCAGCCAGAGCGAGGCGGCCGAAACCAGGGCGCGCGCGAGACCGACGCGCTGGCGCTCGCCACCCGACAGGCGGTCGACGCGCTCCCAGAGCTTGTCGGCGAGATCGAACTGCACCAGGGCGCCGTAGGCCGACGCAACGTCCGTCGGGTACAGCAGCGAACGCAGGCTGGCCGCAAGCGACTGCCGCGGCAGGCGCGCCGCGAGCACCGCAGTCACCACGCGCTGGCGCGGCGGCAGCGGCGGCGCCTGCGGAGCGAGGAACAGGCTGCTGCGCAGCTTCTGCAGCCGCGCCACGGACAGCGTCCACGGATCCACGCCGCCCAGTTCAAGGCGGCCGGCGCTGGGTTCGAGCGCGCAGGCAAGCGCGTGCAGCAGCGTGGTCTTGCCGGCGCCGGAGGGGCCGACCACGGCCACCTGCTCGCCCGCCGCCACGACGAACTGGGCCGGCTTGAGCGCCGGCGCGGCACCGGCGCGCGCGGCCGGATGACGCGCCGCCAGCCCCAGCGCCGCGATCTTCATGACGACCGGCGCACCCTTACCTGATCAGGCCGGCGCTGCGTCCCGCGGCTTCCAGGTCGCGGTAATTCTCGGCCTTGGTCGGGATGTATTTCGTCGCCCGGTTGAGCGTGAGGATCTCTTTGCCTTCCGGGTTGGCCATCGACAGGTCGAGCAGCGCCTTGGTCAGACGCTCGCGCTGCGCCGCCGGCATGTCCGCATGCACCGACCAGTTGTAGTTGAAATACGGCGGCGTGGTGAAGAACACGCTCGCCTTCGCCATATCGACCTTCTTTTCATCGACGAACTTTCGCCACACCGTGATATCGAGCGCGGCGGCGTCCACGCGCCCGCCGACGACCGAAGCGATAGTCGCATCGTGCGCGCCGGAATAGGCGACCCGCTTGAAATCCTTGTCCGGATCGATCTTCGCCTGCAGCAGGAAACTGCGCGGCATCAGGTGCCCGGAGGTGCTGGACTGGGAGCCGAAGCTCACCTGTTTGCCCTTGAGATCGGCGAGCGTCCTGATGCCGGAGCCGGTCTGGGTGACGAACACCGAGCGGAACTGGGTGTCTTCCTCGCGCTGCGCGATCGGCACGATCCTGCCGCCGGAGCGCAACTGCGCCTGCACGTGTGTGAAGCCGCCGAACCAGGCCACGTCGACCTGCTTGTTGACCAGTGCTTCGACCGCGGCCGGATAGTCGTTCACCGGGGTGAACTCGACCTTCATCTGCAGCGTGCGCTCGAGGTACTTGGTGAGCGGCCCGAACTTGCGCATCTGCTCGGTCGCGGCTTCTTCGGGGATGGTGGTGACTTTCAGGACTGCTTGCTGCGCCTGCGCGGGAAACGCGGCCAGCAGGAAAACGATGGAATAAAAGAGGCTTTGGATGTGTTTCACGGGCCCTCCTTGAAGCGGGTGAACTTGACGAATACGAACATGGGAACCTCCGATGGGTGGAGCAAAAATCCTAGCATGGCCGCGACCGCGTAAGGAAGCGCTGGCGCCGCCCGACCACCGTGATTGCAGATGAGCATGCGGGTACCATGGTGGTCATGGATTGCTTGCGCGGCGCAGTGCGGAATTGCCTGGCGCTGTCGGCGATGCTGTTGCTCGCGGGTTGCGGTGTGCGCTATGCGAGCGTGCCGGATCGCGAGGGGCGCGACCTGATGCTGCTGGGCCACGATCCGGTCGCCTACTTCACCGTCGGCAAGCCCGTCAGAGGCGATCCCGCGCTCGCTGCCGAACACGACGGGGTCTGGTACTACTTCGCGCGTTCCGAGCACCGCGAGTTGTTCCAGCGCGAGCCGGCGAAATACGCGCCCCAGTACGGCGCCTTTTGCTCGAGCGGCGCGGCCTACGGAGTGAAGCTGGGAAGCGACCCGACGGAATTCGCGATCCGCGGCGGGCGCCTGTTCATCTTCGGCGACGTGCTTGGCCGGGAGTACTGGGAAGTCGATCCCGACTGGCACATCCGGCACGCCGATCAGATCTGGCCCGAGGCAGGCGCTTCGGGCCACCGCTGGCAATCGATCAAGCGGATCCTGTTCACCGTTCCCTGGTACAAGAACGCGCGCGAAGCGCACGCCGAATGGCGCGCGAAGAATCCCGACAGCAAGGTGAACTACGATCCCGGCGGATGGTTGCGCAACCTTTTCCTCAAGTATCCCGGCTGGCGCGCAAGGGAAGGTTTCGGTCAACCCGCACTCGGCATACCCGGCGTTGATGCCTGTCCACCAGCCTGCCCCGGCGCGGTTTCCGAGGGTTACCGGACGCCGCGCTAGAATTTTTTGCAAGGATCAAGATGAAATGGCTGGCCGCCCTACTGACGCTTCTTGCCGCACCGGCTTTCGCGCCGGGATTCGACCACTCGCACAAAGCCTGGGATGCGCTGGTGAAGAAACACGTCGTGCTTGTCGCGGGCGGCAACGCGTCGCAGCTCCGCTACGCGGAATTCGCCAAGGACCGTGCGGCGCTGAAAGCCTACCTGGGTGCGCTGTCGGGCGTGTCCGCAACGCAGTTCGCGGCCTGGACGCGCGAGCAGCGCATGGCGTTCCTTGTCAACGCCTACAACGCCTTCACGGTCGAGCTGATCCTCGCCAACTACCCGGTGAAGTCGATCAAGGACATCGGCAGTGACCTGTTCAACAACCGCTGGAAGAAGAAGTTCTTCAGGCTGCTGGGCGAGGATTCCTATCTCGACCGCATCGAGCACGAGATCCTGCGCAAGCCCGGCAGCTACGACGAGCCGCGCGTGCATTTCGCGCTCAATTGCGCCTCGATCGGCTGCCCGATGCTGCGCGAGGAAGCCTTCGTCGCCGAGCGGCTGGAAGCGCAACTCGAGCAGCAGGCCGTGCGGTTCCTGTCGGACCGCTCGCGCAACCGGGTCGGCGCGCAAGGCAGGCTGGAAGTATCGAAAATTTTTGACTGGTTCAAGGAAGACTGGTCGAGCGGCTACCAGGGCATCGCCTCGCGCGAGAAGTACTTCGCCAAATACGCGCAGCTGCTCAGCGACAATCCGGAGCAGCAGAAAGCGCTCGCCGAGGCCAAGGCGCCGCTGGCCTTTCTCGACTACGACTGGACCCTGAACGACGCGCGCGAGTGAACCGGCGGCGCGATTTTCTCGCGCTGTGCGCCGGCGCGCTGCTGCCCGGAGGCGCGACCGGCCAGAACGACAACCTTCCGGCCATGCGCTTTTCCGACCTCGCGCCCGGCGCGGCCCTGCCCGGCTGGCTGGAGCCGGTCAGCTTCGGCGCCAAGGCGACGCCCACCGAGTTCGCGCTGGTCGCCGACGAGCGCCGCACGGTTCTTCGCGCACGCGCCCAAGCGTCCGCTTCGGGACTCGCGAGAACCTTGCGCGTCGATCCGGCGGAGTATCCGCTGCTCGCCTGGCGCTGGAAAGCTGCGAATCTCGTCCAGCGGGGCGTGCTGGAATCGAAGGCAGGTGACGATTTCGCGCTGCGTCTTTACCTGACCTTCGACCTGGATCCCGCGCAGCTTTCAGCCGGAGATCGCATGCGCCTGTCGCTCGCCCGTGCCCTCTGGGGCGCGCGCCTGCCGACGGCCGCCTTGTGCTACATCTGGGACGCGAAGGCAGCACGCGGCACGATCACGCCCAACGCCTACACTGACCGCGTGCGCATGGTGGTCGCCGACAGCGGCAGCGCCCTGCTCGGGCACTGGACCAGCCACGAGCGGGACGTGGCGGAGGATTTCCGGGCTGCCTTTGGCATCGCGGCGCCGGCCGTCGCGAGCGTGATCGTGTCCGCGGACACCGACAACACGGGCGAAAGCACCGAAGCCTGGTTCGGCGACATCGAATTCCGGCGGCGCACGGAGCTGCGCGGGCGGTAAGGGCATTCGCAGCATGCCGCGGGTTGACGACCTCGCGAGGAATATGATGATCGTAATGACTGGCGCGCGCGCACGACCAACGGCGGCTATGGCGCGCCGGCTGCTCGATTTCGTCCTCGGCGAGGGCCCGCAGGGCTCGCCGCCGGAGCGCGTGCGCTGGCTGATCGTCGAGCAGCAGGTCCGCAGCGAGATCCTGATCGGCTGGGTGCAGTTCGGCCTGATCCTGTTTTTCTGCATTCTGTACTCGGTTTCGTCCAAGACCTCGGCCGGGACGGCGTTCCTGCCGGTGCCCTGGGTGCTGGCGGCGTTCATCGCGGTCACGCTGCTGCGGCTGGTCGCTGCGCACCGGCGCTGGCTGACCCCGCCGCTGCTCGTGCTCGGCGTGCTCATCGATATGGCGCTGCTGATGGGACTGATCTGGAGCTTTCACCTGCAATACGAGCAGCCGGCGCCCTTCTACCTCAAAGCACCGACGTTGCTGTACGTGTTCCTGTTCATCGCGCTGCGCGCGCTTCGCTTCGAGCCGCTGTACGTGCTGGTCGCCGGGTTCGCCGCCGCCGGCGGCTGGCTGCTGCTGCTGGCCTACGCCGCGGGCTCGGGCGAGATGGTGGTGACGCGCGACTACGTCCACTACATGACCTCGAACAGCGTGCTGATCGGCGCCGAGATCGACAAGATCATCTCGATCCTGATGGTGACCGCGGTGCTCGCGCTGGGGCTCGTGCGCGCGCGCCGCATCCTGTTGCGCGCGGTGCTGGACAGCGTGCTGGCGAGGGACTTGTCGCGCTTCGTCGCCCCGGAGGTCGCCGACCGGATCTCCGCATCCGAGCATGGATTGAAGCCGGGCGATGGCGAGGTGCGCGAGGCGAGCGTACTGTTCACCGACATCGAGGGTTTCTCGACCCTCTCCGAGAAGGTGTCGCCTGAACGCCTGGTCGCCCTGCTCAACGAATACTTCGAGGCCGTGTCCGCGGCGGTCGATAGCCACGGCGGCGCGATTACCCAGTTCCAGGGCGACGCCATGCTGGTCACCTTCAACGCCATCAAACCCGACCCGGAGCACGCCCGCAACGCGGTGCGCTGCGCCCTCGCCATCCGGCAGGCGACCCTCGAGCGCGCGTTCGGCGGCGAGGCGCGCATGCGCACGCGCTGCGGCATCAACACCGGGCGCATCGTCACCGGAGCCGTCGGCGCGCGCAACCGCCTTCTCTACACGGTGCATGGCGACGAGGTGAACATTGCCGCGCGCCTGGAGCAGCTCAATAAAAAGTACGCCACCTACATTCTTGCCACCGAAAGCACCGTGCGCGGCGCCGGCGCCGGGTTTGCGTTCCGGCGCATCGACGCGGTGGTGGTGCGTGGCCGCGCATCGCCGACCGAGATCTACACCTTGGCGGAGTAAGCGCGCCTAGCGGGCGGCCGCATCGAGGAACGCCGCGACCTCTCGCAGCACGGCCTTCTCGCCACCGGCCAGGAAGCGCCCGCCTTCCGGCACGGCTAGCTGGCGCGAACCCGGCCGCAGGCGCAGCACCTGGCCGCGCTCGCCGGCCGCGCCGCGGATGCCGCGGTAGTCCGCGGCGCCGTAGACGTCGAGGATCGGGAAGCCGGTCCTCGCGAGTTCGGGAAACCCGCCGTAAAACGACAGCGCCGCCCAGGCAAACAGCGGCGCGTCCGCATTGGCGCGCAGAAATGCATAGGTCATGCCCGAACCCATGGCGTGCGACACTATCGCGATGCGGCGCGCGTCCTTGTCCTGCAGGAATTTCATCCCGGCGGCGATGCGCCGGGCCGCCTCGGGAAACAGCGCCTGGTACGCCGCGCCATCGTCGAGTTCGGCAGGCAGCACCGGCATTTGCAGGGATAGCGTCGAGTACCCGCGGTCGGCCAGATGCATCCTCAGCTCGCCGGTAATGCCATGATCCGGATGCAATCCCGGCCCGTGCGCGAGGAGCACGGCTCCCTTGCCACGCTCGACGGGCGTGTAGAGAGCGAGGAACTTCCTGCCGCCGCCGGACTCAAGATAGATGGCCTCGCCGACCAGCAGGCCGGGCAGGATCTGGTCGGCCCAGCGTTTCTCGCGCGCGGCGTCCGTTGTCTGGGCAAGCGCGGCGCAGGAACAGATCGCGGCAAGCGCGGCGGCGGCGAGGCGGCGAAGCTGGGGGAACATGGCTAAATCGATTATACGGAGCCTGGCTCTGGCGGGGCTCGCCGCGGCCACCGCTTCGTGCGCCTTTCTCGATACGCTGGAGCGCGAGCTGATCTTCCGTCCCCGCACGGCGGACTGGGCCGGCTACTCACCCACCATCCTCGGCGAGGAGGAGGTCTGGATTCCGGTCGGCAGCAGCGGCGAGCGCCTGCAGGGCTGGTGGCTGGAATCGCCCGGCGCATCCCATACCCTGGTCTATCTCCACGGCGCTCGCGTGAACCTCACCGGCAGCGTCTACCGCCTGCGCGGCTTCCGCAGCGCGGGCTACAACGTGCTTGCCATCGACTACCGCGGCTACGGCAGGAGTTCGCCCGCTCTGCCCTCGGAAGCGTCGGTCTACGAGGACGCGGAAGCCGCCTGGAAGTGGCTGGACGCCCGCGTGCCCGAGCGCAGCAAGCGCATCCTTTACGGCCATTCGCTGGGCGCGCCGATCGCGGCGGAAATCGCGCTGCGCGGCGGCGGCGCGCCCGGCGGCAGCTTGCCGTGCCGGCGCAGGTGCTCGGCATCGAGCTCGCGGTCGGTCTTGTAGTGCGCGACCTTGAACGTCAG
>SBAS01000038.1 GCA_005240145.1 Nitrosomonadales bacterium
CAGTACACTTATCCACAAACCAGACTATGACGGGAAGGCAAAAGCCCCTGGTCAAAATTCAACGCGCAGAGCTGGTCAAATTTAAACGCGCGCCGACATCCAGAGACAACAGGCAGCTAACTACGCAGAATACGTGGAGATTTGGAGCGGCCTGCGAGGATCGAACTCGCGTCTCGAGCTTGGGAAGCTCGGGTATTGCCACTATACGAAGGCCGCCCGGGGGGAAACGAATGATGCCAGACCTGCACCGAACCCAGTCAAGCGAGCCAGACTGATCGACTGACGGTCAATCGAGGCCAGGACAGTCGAGTACGGGGGGAGTTCGTTGGCTGAACGGTTGCTTCCCACCTGCATTCGCTTTTTGGGAAGCTGCCGTTCTGCCATTGAACTACACCCGCCCAAGCGCAGAATTCTAAGGCAGAAAGCAAAAGCCGCGGCAGGCCGCGGCTTTTGTGAACTACGAGTTGCGAAGCTTGCGCTACTGGATGCGGCGCAGGTCCGAGGCCGACAGGGAAGCCATCAATTCCCAGACCCTCGGCTTCGACATCGCGACCACTGGCGCGTCCGCCGGGCGGAACACGATCATGACGCCCTTGCTCTTCGCGTTGGTGCTGCGGCTGCGAAGGTCCGAGAACCTGCTGCCGATCGCGCGACCGTTGATGTCGCGGATGATCGCGCTGCCGTCCTTGACGTGCTCTTCGTAGCCCATCAGTTCGCCGCTGTTGCCGTACACCGGCGTGTACATCGCGACCTGCGCGATCACTTCGCCCGTCTGCGCGTTGCGCAGCAATTCCTTGTAGCCGATGACATGGCCCTGATCGTTCGTCAGGCTGTCCTTGCGCACGCTGACGCCGAAATCGGTCAGGGTGGTGCAACCGCCGAGGGCGACACATGCTGCAACTAGTAATGATCTGGTCGTCATTTCTCTTCTCCTACACTATGCTATGGATGCCAATGTACTCTCTTTGTCCGGACCGCGTGAGGGCAAAGTGCCTCTTTTAATGTATTACCTTAATTGTGAATTGCACCGCAGCATATTTCACAAGTCATTGATATTAAGATACTATTAGACACATGATAAATATCACTGTGAACGGTGACACGCAGCGCCACGCGGAACCTTTAATGCTGTCCGAACTGCTTCATTCCATGGCGCTGGCGGACAAGAAGATCGCGGTCGAGAGAAACGGCGAGATCGTGCCTAAGAGCGTGCATGGCTCGCTCCTGGTGGGCGATGGGGACCGGCTGGAAATCGTGGTGGCAGTGGGCGGGGGTTGAAATGAATGATCCACTCAAGATTGCGGGCAAGGCCTACCACTCGCGGCTCCTGGTGGGCACCGGCAAGTACAAGGACTTCGCCCAGACGCGCGCCGCGATCGAGGCCTCCGGCGCCGAGATCGTTACGGTGGCGATACGCCGCACCAACATCGGCCAGACCCGCGGCGAACCCTCGCTGCTGGAATACCTGCCGCCCGCGAAGTTCACCTACCTGCCGAACACCGCCGGCTGCTACAACGCGAGCGACGCGGTACGCACGCTGCGCCTGGCGCGCGAACTGCTCGATGGCCACGACCTGGTGAAACTGGAAGTGCTGGGCGACCCGCAATCGCTCTACCCCAACATGCCCGAGACGCTGGTGGCGGCGAAGGAACTCGTCGCCGACGGTTTCAAGGTGATGGTGTACTGCTCGGACGACCCGATCCAGGCCCGCATGCTCGAAGACGCGGGCTGCGTCGCGGTGATGCCGCTGGCTTCGCTCATCGGCTCGGGCATGGGCATCCTCAATCCGTGGAACCTGCAGCTCATCATCGATCGCGTGAAGGTGCCGGTGCTGGTGGACGCCGGTGTGGGCACTGCGTCGGATGCCGCGATCGCCATGGAACTGGGCTGCGACGGCGTGCTGATGAATACCGCGATCGCCGCGGCGAAGGATCCGGTGCTGATGGCGCGCGCAATGCAGCAGGGTGTCGAAGCCGGGCGCGCGGCCTTCCTCGCCGGCCGCATGCCGAAAAAGCTCTACAGCGCCGCGCCCTCCTCGCCCACCGAAGGCACGATTACGCCATCGCAACCGAAGGCGGCTTGAAGCGGGAGATCAGAAGTTACGTCCTGCGCCAGGGCAGGACCACGCCCGCGCAGCAGCGTGCGCTCGAAGAGTTATTGCCGCGTTTTGGCATTCCGTTTTCGAATTCTTTCCTCGACACAGGACAGGTCTTCACGAGAACTGCGCCCGTGGTTCTCGAAATCGGCTCAGGCATGGGCGAAACCACCGCCGCGATCGCGCAATCGAACCCGGACACCGACTACATCGCCGTTGAAGTGCACGGCCCCGGCATCGGCAGCCTGCTGAAGAAGATCGACGCCCTCGAACTGAGAAATCTGCGCCTCATCCGGCATGACGCCGTCGCGGTACTGGAGCAGATGATTCCCGACGCGTCGCTCGCGGGCCTGCACCTCTTCTTCCCGGACCCCTGGCCGAAAAAGCGCCACCACAAGCGCCGCCTCGTACAGCCGGCCTTCGCCGCGCTCGCCGCGCGCAAGCTCGCGCCCGGCGGCTATTTCCATGCCGCCACCGACTGGCCGGAATATGCGACGCAGATCGACGCGGTGCTTTCCTCCAGCCCCCTGTTTGAAAAAAATTCCCAAGGAAAAAAAGTCCGCCCGGTGACCAAGTTCGAGCGCCGCGGCATCGGCCTTGGCCATCCGGTGCGCGACCTGCTATTTCTGCGCCGGCAGAAATAACGCCACGAGGTCGTTGAGGAAGCGCCGCCCGCGTTCGGTCGGCCGGACATGCGTCGTGTTCCTCTCGATCAGGCCCTTGCCCTCGGCCGCCATCAGCCCCGGCTGAATGAATGAAAACGGCAGGCCGCAACGGCTGGCGAAAAGCTCCGCCTCGAATCCGTCGACGAGGCGCAGGGTGTTGAGCATGAATTCGAACGGCAGCTCGCGCGGCGCAATGTCGCGATTTTCGAATGAAGAATTGCTTTTCAAATATTCTCGCGGCTGCTTCGGCTGCTCATGGCGCGTGACGCGATCGGCAAAACTCAGTTTGCCGTGCGCGCCGGCGCCGATGCCGAGGTAGTCACCGAACTCCCAGTAGTTCAGGTTGTGCCGACAGCGATGCCCGGTGCGCGCGAAGGCCGAAGTCTCGTAGTGCCCGAATCCCGCCTGCGCCAGAATTTCCTCGGCCATCACCTGCATGTCGGCGCCCGCTTCGTGCTCGGGCAGTTGCGGCGGGCGGGAAAAGAACTCCGTGTTCGGCTCGATCGTGAGCTGATAAGCCGAAAGGTGCGGCACGCCCGTGCGCACGCCTTCTTCGATGTCGGCGCGCGCCATGTCGAGGCTCTGGCCCGGCAAACCGTACATGAGGTCGATGTTGACGTTGCCGAAGGTATCCAGCGCCATGCCGACCGCGCGCCGCGCCTCGTCTGCGCCGTGGATGCGTCCAAGCGCCTTGAGCATCGCGTCATTGAAGCTCTGCACGCCGACCGACAGGCGATTGACGCCCGCCGCGCGGTAGCCCCGGAAGCGCTCGGCCTCCGCCGTGCCCGGATTCGCTTCCAGGGTGATTTCCGCATCCGGTTCGACGGCGAGGCGCGCCCGTATGCCGGCAAGCAACTCGTCGATGGCCGCGGCCGAAAACAGGCTCGGCGTGCCGCCGCCGATGAAGATGGAGTGGATCCTGCGGCCCCAGACGGACGACAGCGCGGCCTCGAGGTCCCTGGTCAGCGCCTGCAGGTAATCCTTCTCCGGCAGCGGCCCGGCGCGCTCGTGCGAGTTGAAGTCGCAGTATGGGCATTTCTTCACGCACCAGGGCAGGTGCACGTAAAGCGACAGGGGCGGCAGCGCGCTGAAGCGCACTTTGCGCACATCGCGCAAGACGGCGGCGTTCATGGATTCTGCAGCAGCGCGAGCAGTTTCCGCAGCGCCTGGCCACGGTGGCTGATGCGGTTCTTCTGCGCCGGGTCGAGTTCGGCAGCGGTCTTGTCCAGCTCCTTCAGGTAGAAATACGGGTCGTAGCCGAAGCCGCCGCTGCCGCGCGGCGCGCGCGCAATCTCGCCGTGCCACTCGGCCTCGGCAACGAGCGGCTCCACGTCGGCGGGCCCGCGCATCAGCACCAGCACGCAGACGTAGTGCGCGCTGCGCTTGTCGTGGGCGGACATTTCGGCAAGTAGTTTTTCGTTGTTCCTCTGGTCCGACTTCGGTTCACCCGCATAACGGGCCGAATTCACGCCCGGCGCGCCTTGGCGAGGGCGTTCTCGCGGAAGCTGTCATAGGGCTCTTCGGCTGCGGTGATGCCCAGCTCCACCTGCGTGATGACGCGGGTGCCGAAGGGCTTCAAGAGTTGCTCGATCTCGGCCTTCTTGCCCGGATTGCCGGACGCCAGCACGATGCTTTTCACAACCCTTCTCTTACAACCCCAGCGCGCGACGCTGGTGCGCCACCAGTTCGCCAATGCCGCGTGCCGCGAGCCCGAGCAGCTTGTCCAGTTCGGCGCGCGCAAAGGGTTCGCCCTCCGCGGTGCCCTGCACTTCGACGAAGCGGCCCCCGCCCGTCATCACCACGTTCATGTCGGTCTGGCAAGCCGAATCCTCGGCATAGTCCAGGTCGAGCACCGGCTCCCCGCGGTAGACGCCCACCGACACCGCGGCGACGAACTCCTTCACCGGCAGCGCAGCGATCAATCCCTTGCCGCGCATCCAGCCGAGCGCGTCATGCACGGCAACGAAGGAACCGGTGATCGCCGCGGTGCGCGTGCCGCCGTCTGCCTGCAGCACGTCGCAATCGACGTGAAGCGTATTCTCGCCCAGCGCGCCAAGATCCACCACCGCGCGCAGCGACCTGCCGATGAGGCGCTGGATCTCCTGCGTGCGGCCGGACTGCTTGCCGCGCGCCGCTTCGCGATCACCCCGCGTGTGCGTCGCGCGCGGCAGCATGCCGTACTCGGCAGTGACCCAGCCGCGCCCCTTGTCGCGCATGAAGCCCGGCACGCGCCCTTCCACGCTCGCGGTGCACAGCACCCGTGTTTCGCCGAATTCGACCAGCACCGAACCTTCCGCGTGCCGCGTGTAGCCGCGCGTGATACGCACCGCACGCAGCTCTTCCGGCTGCCGGCCGCTGGGTCTCATGCCCTCGCGCTCATTTCTTCACCGGCTCGTGCTTCTTCAGCGCCTTCTTGATCTCGGCGATCTGGCGTTCGATGTCGGCGTCGGACATGTGCATGAAATCCGGATCGGTGGCGCTGAAATCGCGCACGTCGGTCGGCAGGTCGTCCATCGGCACCGTGACCGGCTCCTCCGGCGGCGGCACCGCCTTGTCGTGCCATTCGAGCGCGAGCACCGAAACATTGTCGCAGCGCGGCCCGGCGCGGGTCTCGGCAAGATCGATCAGCCCCGGAAACGCCTCCTGCATCTCCTTGCCGATCACGCCGGTCAGGAGCTGGCGCTGCGTGAGCGGCCCCCAGAAACCGTCCGAGCACAGCAGCACGATGTCGTTCTGCGCCAGACGCGCATGCCCGGTCGGCTCCACGCGCGGTGCGCGCGGGCCGCCGAGGCACTGCAGCAGCTTGTTGCGGTCCGGGTGGGTCGCCGCGGCCTCCTCGCGGATCCTGCCCGCGTCGATCAGCATCTGCACCGGCGTGTGGTCGCGCGTGCGCGTCACGACGCGGCCTTCGCGGATGAGGTAGAGCCGCGAGTCGCCGACAAACGACCAGAAGGCGTAGCCCTCCTGCACCAGGCAGGCCACCACGGTGGTGCGCGGCGAATTCATCTGGTCCTGCGCCAGGCCCAGCCGCTGCGTCTGGTGCAGGATCATGGCGTGCGCGCGGCCGACCGTGCGAAAGAGGAAGTTGTCCGGGTCCGCGACCTTCGGCTTCGCCTCGTTGCGGAAAGCGCTGCCCAGGCAATCCACCGTGATCTGCGCCGCGACGTCGCCGTGCGCGTGACCGCCCATGCCGTCGGCAACCACCAGGAACAGCGCCTCCTTGGTGCGCCAGTGCGCGATGCGGTCCTGCTGGTAGGGCCGCTTGCCGATGCGCGATTCCTCGAAGATCGTGTATTTCGTCAGCGTTTCATCCTGCGCAGGATCGCGTCCTTCCATTGATCGAGTAGCGGCGCCTCGCCGCGGAAGCCCGGCGCCTTCTCCCCCAGCAGCGACTTCTGCAGCGCCAGCACGCTCTGCGGCCGCTCCATGTGATCCAGGCGCAGGCACCAGTCTATGGTGTCCAGCAGATCTACGGAATACTTCCCCGCCCAGCCCTTGCGCGCGCTTGTCAATCTGTCCTTCTCCGCGCGCTGCGTCGCAACAGGCGGGCCGGCGCCCGCCAGGCAGGCGTACATCGAGGCGCCGATGGAGTAGATGTCGCTCCAGGGACCGAGCTTGGCGCGCTCGCGGTGGTGCTCGAGCGAGGCGAAACCCGGGGTGTACATCGGCGGCAGCTTGAGGCCGTCTACCGTGAGCGTCTGGCGCGCGGCGCCGAAATCGATCAGCACCGGGTTGCCGTCGTTGCGCACGTAGATGTTGCCCGGCTTGATGTCCAGGTGCAGCAGCTTGTTGGAGTGAACTTCGCGCAAGCCGTTGAGCAGCTGCACGAAGGTATGGCGCAGCCACTCTTCCTTGATCGGGCCGCTCTTCTTGTGGATATGCTCCTGCAGCGTGCGGCCGCGTTCGTAGCGCATCACCAGGTACACGGTCTCGTTGGCGCGGAAAAAATTGATCACACGCACCACGTTCGGGTGCTGCAGCGTCGCCAGGGCGCGGCCCTCCTCGAAGAAGCATTTCAGCCCGTAGCGGAACGTCGGCAGGTTTTCCTCCGGCACCACAGGCGCCGGGCTCTCCTTGGTGCGCAACGCCAGCGTCGCGGGCAGGTATTCCTTGATCGCCACCGGTATCTCATTCTCGTCGTGCGCGAGATAGACGAACGAGAATCCGCCCGAAGCGATCAGGTGCAGAACCCTGTAATTTTCGAGCTGAAAGCCTTCCGGCAACGGCTGGTTGGCTTGCGAGGACATCTACACTATGATACCTGCATCCCCATGATCCACAGCATGACCGGCTACGCCGTTGCGAGCGCCGAATTGCCGCGCGGCGCTCTGACTCTGGAGTTGCGCTCGGTCAACTCGCGCTTTCTCGACCTGCAGTTCCGCGTCGCCGAAGAATTGCGCGCCGCCGAGCCGGCGCTGCGCGAAATGATCGCCGCGCGCATTGCGCGCGGCAAGCTGGATTGCCGCCTCTCTCATGGCAACGCGAGTCCGCAGACGCCGCGCGAGCTCAACGTGCAGGCGATCGGGCAGCTGCGCAAACTCGCGGCCGAAGCCGCCGCTGCGTTTCCCGGCGCGGCGCCGCTGCGACTTGCCGACGTGCTGCGCTGGCCCGGCGTGCTCGCCGAGCCCGCGGCGGACGAAGGAGAGACGCGCGGCGCGCTCGATAAGCTGTGCCGGCGCGTGCTCGACGAGCTTTGCGCGGCGCGCGGCCGCGAAGGCGCCAAGCTTGCGCTCATCATCCTCGAGCGCGTGGCCGCGATGCGCAAGCAGCTTGCGCAGGTCGCGCCGCTGGTGCCCGAGGCGGTAGCGGCGCATCGCGCCAGGATCTCGGAGCGACTGCGCGAGGCGCTCGGCAGCGGCGACGACGACCGGGCGCGCGTCGAGGTCGCCCTGTTCGCCGCCAAGAGCGATGTCGACGAAGAACTCTCGCGCCTCGCCGCCCACCTGGACGAAGTCGAACGCGTGCTCGCGCAGGGCGGGGCGCCCACCGCCGCAGGCGGTCCGCCCACCGCCGCAGGCGGTCCTGTCGGCAAGCGGCTGGATTTTCTCGCCCAGGAACTCAACCGTGAGGCAAATACCCTTGCCTCCAAGGCCGCTGGATTGAAAATAGCGGACTGTGCACTGGAACTGAAATTGCTCATTGAACAAATCCGGGAACAAGTTCAAAACATCGAATGAGGGGCCTTTTGTTTGTCATCACCGCCCCCTCGGGTGCGGGCAAGACCTCGCTGATCGACGCGTTGCTCGCCGACGATCCGCAGCTCAAGCTGTCGATCTCCTACACCACGCGCGCGCCGCGTCCGGGCGAGGCGAACGGCCGCGAATACCATTTCGTCGACGGCAAGCGCTTCCTTGCGATGCTGGAGAAGGGGGAATTCCTCGAAAGCGCCGAGGTGCACGGCAACCGCTATGGCACCTCCGAGGCGGTAATTCGGCAGGCGCTCAAGCGCGGCGACGACGTGGTGCTGGAAATCGACTGGCAGGGCGCGCAGCAGGTGCGCCGGCTCCTGCCATGCATCGGCATATTCATCCTGCCGCCCGCGGTGGCGGAACTCGAGCGGCGCATGCGCGCGCGCGGCCAGGACTCCGATGCCGTGATCAAGCGCCGCCTGGCGAGCGCGGAGGAAGAAATATCCCACGCCCCGGAATTCGATTACGCTATAATTAACAAAGACTTCGAGGTCGCCAAGCAGGATTTGCAGGCGATCATCCGGGTCGAGCGCCTGCGCAAAGCACGCGCCGCAGCCCCGTAGCCGAATCACCACTACTTATTACATGAAAGTGCCCCATGGCCCGCATCACCGTTGACGATTGCCTCAAGCGCATCCCGAACCGTTTCCAGCTCACGCTTACCGCGACTTACCGCGCGCGCCAGCTCAGCCAGGGCGCCTCGCCGCTGGTCGAGCCGAACCGCGACAAGTTCACCGTCATCGCGCTGCGCGAAGTCTCGATGGGCAAGATCGGCATCGAAGTCCTGCGCCGCAACCAGGCGCCCCAGATCATCGCCGCCCCCGCGCCCGCGGTCGCACCGGCGACACCGACACCGGAAGCACCCGCAGTCTAGTTCTTCCATCGTTCCCCCTGGGGGGGCCTGCTATCCCATAAGCGCTAAGATATAAACTGTTGCCAGTTGTCGCTCTGATACCGCCTACGCCTGCGCGGCGGTTCACGCAGCGCAGAGGCGATGCGGTTCCAGTC
>SBAS01000093.1 GCA_005240145.1 Nitrosomonadales bacterium
CGCGGCGCCGCGCACCCGGAGCATAGTTGTCCTTGACGTAGGTTTCGACGATCGCCTGGAATTCCTCGGCGATGCGCGCGCCCTTGAGCGTCACGGTCTTCCTGCCGTCGACGTAAACCGGTGCGGCCGGTACCTCGTTGGTGCCCGGCAGGCTGATGCCGATGTCGGCGTGCTTGGATTCGCCCGGACCGTTGACGACGCAGCCCATCACCGCGACGCGCATTTCCTCCACGCCCGGGTAGCGCTGCTTCCACAGCGGCATCTGGCTGCGCAGGTATTCCTCGATGCGCTGCGCCAGCTCCTGGAAGTGGGTGCTGGTGGTGCGGCCGCAGCCCGGACAGGCGGCAACCATCGGCGTGAAGCTGCGCAACCCCATGGTCTGCAGCAGTTCCTGCGCCACGATCACTTCCCGTGTGCGGTCCCCACCGGGATCCGGCGTGAGCGAGACGCGGATCGTGTCGCCGATGCCTTCCTGCAGCAATACCGCCATCGCGGCGGACGAGGCAACGATGCCCTTGGAGCCCATCCCTGCCTCGGTCAGCCCAAGGTGCAGGGCGTAATCGCAACGGCGCGCGAGCTCGCGGTAGACGAGGATCAGGTCCTGCACGCCGCTCAGCTTGCACGAGATGACGATGCGCTGCGCCGGCAGGCCAAGCTTCACCGCCAGCGCCGCCGATTCGAGCGCCGAGACGATGAGCGCTTCGCGCATCACTTCGGGGGCGGCCTGCGGTTCGGCACGGCGGGCGTTGTCGTCCATCATGCGCGCGAGCAGGTCCGGGTCGAGACTGCCCCAGTTCACGCCGATGCGCACTGGCTTGCCGTATTTCACCGCCGCTTCGATCATGGTGGCGAACTGCTCGTCGTGCTTCGCGCCCCGGCCGACGTTGCCCGGATTGATGCGGTACTTGGCGAGCGAGCGCGCGCAATCCGGAAACTGCGTGAGCAGCTTGTGCCCGTTGAAGTGGAAATCGCCGACCAGCGGCACATCGCAGCCCGCCGCATCCAGCGCGGCGCGGATGCCTGCGACCTGCGCCGCGGCCTGCGGCGAGTCGACGCTGATGCGCACCAGCTCGGAGCCCGCGCGCCAGAGTTCGAGCACCTGGCGCGTGGTGGCTGCCGCGTCCGCGGTGTCGGTGTTGGTCATGGACTGGACGGCGACCGGCGCGCCGCCGCCGATCGCGACCTTGTCGACCATCACCTGCTTCGACATCCTGCGAGCCATACCCCTTACTCGAGCGTGAACCGCGCGACCTCGACCTTGACGTGCGGTGCCAGGTCGATCGGCCGGTCTTCATAGGACAGCTGCACGTGCTGCGCGTTGCCGATGATGAGCGCGAACGGCGGCTTGCCTTCGACCGTCTGTTCGCTGCCCGCCGGGTTGAGCCGGGAAAGGAGTGTCTTGCCGTTGCCGCCGCGCACCTCGACCCAGGCCGCGCGCTCGAACTTCATCACGATGCGTCGATGCCCTTCGGCCGGCGGCGATGGCGCCGTAGTTTCCTCTTTTTGTTGCGAACCAAGGCTCAAAGGCGGAATTGCCACGGGCGAAACCGCCGCGATGCGCTGCGTTTCGGCCGGCGCTTGCGCCGCGGGCACAAAGGTGAGGCGCGCCGCATCGGCGCGCTCGCGTTGCCACTGAAAAACCACTACCGCGATCATCGCGAGGATTGCGAGCGACAAGGCGGCATAGATCAGGTTGGTACGACTGGTGTTGTCGTTGAACGGGATCGGCCGGCGCGCGCTGGCGACCGCCGCGGCATTGTCCGGCACCGCGACGCGCCTCGCCATGCGCCCGACGAGCGCTTCGGGCTCCAGCTTGAGCAGCCGCGCATAGGAACGCACCATGCCGCGCGCGAAGGTGCCGCTGGGCAGTTCCTCGAAGCGGTCCTGCTCCATGGCCTCGATCTGGCGCGCCGCGAATTTGAGCTGGCGCGCGATGTCGGCGACCGACAGGCCCAGCGCCGCGCGCGCCCTTGCCAGCTCCTCGCCGACGCCGGCGGGGGCGGCGGCGCCATCCGCACTGTCAGTCATATTCCCCGCGCTGCAGCTGCTGGTACTCGCGCGAAGCGGCAAAGCGCCGCCGCAGCTGGTTCGCGTAGCTGGATTCCGCCACGCGCTCGCCCAGCCTGCGCTCGATGCGCAGGCCGAGCCAGAGCGATTCGGCGGACGGTTCGACGCTCTTGGTGTAGCGCCCGACGAGCTTGCGCGCCTCGTCCAGGCTACCCTGGCGGTAGCGGATCTGCCCCAGTTGCAGCAGCGATGCCGGATCGTCCGGCGATTGCGCGAGGGCGCGCAGGAAGAACTGCTCCGCTTCCTTAAGATTGTTCTTGCGCAGCGAGCAGCTGCCAGCGGCCGAATAGGAGCGCCAGGGCGTCTGGTAGAGCGGGTTGCGCACCGCCTGCAGGAAATACTTGACGGATTCGGTCTCGCGTCCGGTCTGGCACAGGAACCAGCCGTAGTTGTGGTTGATGTCCGGATCGGTCGGCGCGAGGCGCAGGCCGCGCTCGAAATTCTGCTGCGCCAGCTGCGGCTCGCGCAATTCCATGTACACCAGCCCGTACAGGCTGTAGGTGAGCGCGAAATTCGGGTCGGCCGACGCGGCGATGCGCAGTTCCTCCAGCGCGACCGCCATGTTGCCGCGACTGAAGTACAGCGAGGCGAGCTCGGCATGCACTTTGGCCCGGTTGCGCGCATCGGTAGGCTCGCCCGAGATGCTGACCGATTCCATGACCGGCTCGGTACCCCCCGAGGACTGCATGCCGCCGCAGCCCGCGAGCATGGCGGTGGTGGCCAGCGCGAGGCAAAGTTGGCGGCTCATGCACGCAGCTCCGTGATGGGAACGCTCTTGCCGCGGCGCGTGCGGTCGCTGACATCGCCCGCGAGCTGGCCGCAGGCGGCGTCGATCCCGTCGCCGCGCGTCTTGCGCGTGGTGGCGGTGAGACCCGCGCGTTGCAGCACCTCGGCAAAGCGCTTGATGCGCTCCGGCGGCGAGCGCTTGAAGCCGGAAGCGGTGAACGGGTTGAAGGGAATCAGGTTGAACTTGCAGCGCACCCCGGCGGCGATGCCGAGCAGCGCGCGGGCCTGCGCGTCCGAGTCGTTGACGCCATCGAGCATCACGTACTCGAAGGTGATGAAGTCGCGCGGCGCGCGCTCCAGGTATCGGTTGCAGGCCCCGATCAGTTCCCGGATCGGATACTTGCGGTTGATCGGCACCAGGCGGTCGCGCAGCGCATCGTCGGGGGCGTGCAACGACACGGCGAGCGCCACCGGGCATTCCGCGGCGAGGCGATCCATGCCCGGAACCACGCCCGAGGTCGAGACCGTGACGCGCCGGCGCGACAGGCCGTAGCCGTTGTCGTCGATCATCAGGCGCGCGGCGGGAATCACCGCGTCCAGGTTGAGCATCGGCTCGCCCATGCCCATGAACACGACATTGCTCACGGCACGCGGGCCGCCCGCGTGGCAGCCCAGTGCGCCGTTGGCGAGCCAGAGCTGGCCGATGATTTCGGCGGCGCTCAGGTTGCGATTGAAACCCTGCTTGCCGGTAGCGCAGAACGCGCAGTCGAGCGTGCAGCCCGCCTGGCTGGAGACGCACAGCGTGCCGCGGCCGTCCTCCGGGATGAATACCGCCTCGACCGCGTTGGCGCCATCGACCTTGAGCAGCCATTTGCGCGTGCCGTCGGGAACCGCACCATCGCCGACAACCAGCGGTGGCTCGATCGCCGCCGCCGCGGCGAGTTTCGCGCGCAGGTCCTTCGCGATATCGGTCATGGCGGCAAAATCGGCGGCGCCGCGACGATGGATCCACTTCAGCACCTGGCGGGCGCGGAACGGCTTTTCTCCCAACTCGGCGAAGAGCGCTTCCATGCCCTGCAAATCAAGGCTCAGTAAGTTGATCACGGGTTGGTGGCCATGGCCTAGCGCGGGAAAATTTCGAATCCCGGGAAGAAGAAAGCGATTTCGGCGGCCGCCGTTTCCGGCGCGTCCGAACCGTGCACCGCGTTGGCGTCGATCGATGCGGCGAAATCGGCGCGGATCGTGCCCTTGGCGGCCTTCTTCGGGTCGGTGGCGCCCATCAGGTCGCGGTTCGTCAGAATCGCGTTCTCGCCCTGCAGCACTTGCACCAGTACCGGGCCCGAAATCATGAAATCCACCAGGTCCTTGAAGAACGGGCGCTCGCGGTGCACCGCGTAGAAACCCTCCGCCTGGGCGCGCGACAGGTGCATCATGCGCGCCGCGATGACCTTCAGCCCCGCCGCTTCGAAGCGCGAGACAATCTTCCCGATCGCGTTCTTAGCCACCGCATCCGGTTTTATGATCGAAAAGGTGCGTTCTACCGCCATGCAATGATCTCCGTAAGTTAGCTTTAGAGTATAGCACGACGGAGCGCACTTCTACATAAAAACAAGGGCTTAAGCACATGTACCGCACCCTGAAACTCGAAGTCAAGCAGGCCATTGCCACGGTGACCTTGAATCGGCCCGAAGTGCGCAATGCGATGAGCGCGCAGCTGATGCGCGAAATGATCGCCTGCGCCGGCAGGATCGCGGCGCGCCGCGACGTGGATGTCGCCATCGTGCGCGGCAGCGGCGTGTGCTTCTCGGCCGGCGCCGACCTGAAGGATCGCGCGCGCTGGTCGAACGCCGCGCAATCACTCGATGCGCAGCGCGAGATCGCGGCGCTGGGTTACCGCATGGCGCGCGCCTGGGAGGAAGTGCCGCAGATCACGCTTGCCGCCATAGAGGGCTACGCCATCGGCGGCGGCCTGGCGCTCGCCGCGGCGCTCGACTGGCGCGTGATGGCGAAGAACTCCTTCGTTTCCCTGCCCGAGATCGCCCTCGGCATTCCGCTCACCTGGGGCACGCTGCCACGCCTGGTGAACCTGCTAGGGCCGGCCACGGCCAAGCGCCTGACGATCCTGTGCGAGCGCGTGCCGGCCGACGAAGCGCTCGCGATCGGACTCGCCGACTGGATCGCACCGCCCGGCAAGGCGCTAAAAACCGCGCAGCAGATTGCTGCCAAGGTCCTTGCCCTGCCGCGCAACTCGGTGCGCATGAGCAAAGAGTCGATCAACGCCTACGCCGGCATCGGCGCCCACGCCGCGAGCCACATGGCGCACGATCAGGTGCAGCTCGCCGCCGGCAGTGCCGAAGCGAAGGCTGCGCGCGAAGCGTTCGCGCTCAGGCGCGCAAAACCTCGACGCCGCTGAGGCGCTTGAGTTTTCGGTCGAACGTCAGCAGTTCAGCGTCTTCGCGCCGCGCTTCGGCGTGGATGACGCAATCGCCGAACTCGATGTTGGATCCCGCAAAGGCTTGCAGCGCGTCGCGGAATATTTCTTCTCGCGCGATGCGGTAGGTCTGTTTCTCCAACATTCGCCCGAAAACGGCAAGAATCTGCTGTTTGCTGTAGCCAAAGCTCGCGCGCAGCACCCATACCGCCTCCACCACGGTGACGAAAGGCACGAAGATCCTGTCCTCCTCCCGCAGCCTGGCACGAGCCGCTTCGCATTGTCCCGGGGAATCCGGGTCGTCGACCAGAAGGCGCAGCAGAACGTTCGTGTCAACGGCGACCACGGCGAAGCCACCCGCTGCGGGCTGCGTCCTTCATCTCGGCCAGCGATACGCCGCGTTTGGCTTTCAGCACCCCGAACATCGACTCCACGCGATCCTCGTGCCGTTCGACAACCACCCCCGCCTCTACCTCCCGGAAACGCACGCGATCCCCCGGTTTTACGCCGAGCCGATGGCGAATCTCCCGCGGAATGGTGACTTGGCCTTTGACCGTGACCGTGGAGGCTTTCATGGCGTGCCCTCGAAAAGTAATGCTTTTAAACTTACGTATTACTATAATACATTGGTAATGCATTCGCAAATTTGCCTTACTACCGTTCGCGAAACGCTGGCGCGCGAAGCGCCTTGCCGCCCGGGGCCAAGATAGCTATCATTGGTAGCTATCATCTTCCCGGAGACACTGATGGATACCGCCAAGCTCTTCAGCAGCGGCCGCAGCCAGGCGGTGCGGCTGCCCAAGGCGTACCGTTTTCAGGGCGATTCGGTTCTGATCAAACGCGTCGGCCGCGCCGTGGTGCTGCTGCCGCGCACCGCGTCCTGGGACAGCCTGCGCGAGGCATTGGACATGTTCGAACCCGGGCTGCGGCTTGCACGCGAGCAGCCGGCGCGCGCCGATCGCCGCCGCGCGCTGCGGCGATGAGATACCTGCTCGATACCGATACCTGCATCTACCTGATCAACGAGCGGCCGAAAGCGGTGCTCGCGCGCTTTCGGCGGCACGCGGTGGGCGACATCGGCGTATCGGCGGTAACGGTGTCCGAACTGGCCTGGGGCGTGGCAAAGACCGGCTCGGCACGCAACCGGGCCGCGCTGGATGCCTTCCTGCTGCCGCTCGAGATCGCGCCCTACGACCTTGCCGCCGCGCTGCGCTATGGCGAAGTGCGTGCGGACCTGGCCCGGCGCGGCCGTCCAATCGGGCCGCTCGATACCATGATCGCGGCGCATGCCTTGAGCCTCGGAGCCACCCTGGTCAGCAACAACTTGCGCGAATTCGGGCGCGTACCGGATCTCGCGATCGAGAACTGGGCCTAGCGCGGTCGCGCGTCGCAAAACGCGCGGGGTCTCAACGCCCGCCCCACCCCGCGTTGCCCTCGCCCACCACGACGAACGGCGCCCAGAACGCCGGGTGGGCGAAGTGCGGCTTGCCCGGCGTCTCCATGAGCGAGAGCATCGAGCGGCGCAACGCCTCCGCCTTGGAGGCGCCCTTGTGGGCCTCGGCGAACATGCGCGTGGTCAACGCCACACTCGCCTCCGATGACACCGCCCAGTGCGACACCAGCAGGCTTCGCGCCCCGGCGTAGAAGAACGCCTTCGCCAACCCCGACAAGCCGTCGGCGCCCGGCGTGCCGTCCGGCGCAGCGGTATTGCAGGCCGACAGAATCACCCAGTCCGCGTTCAGCTTGAGCTGCGAGATTTCGCCCGCCGTGAGTAGGCCGTCGTCCAGTTCGCTGCCCTTCTCGGGCGGCGTGAGCACCAGCGCCGGTTCGGCCAGACCCTTGAACTCCCCCGCCATCAGGCCATGCGTGGCGAAGGCGAGCGTGCGGTAGCTCGAGAGGTCTGCTGCCTTCACCGCGCGCTCCGTCGCCTGCGCACCGAGTCTCACCCGGTCCGCTGGCGCGCGCAGCGTAGCGGCAATCGCCTTCAGTTCATCCGCCGTCTCAGGCAGCCGGGCAAGCTTTCTCACCTCGTTCGCATCGGCCACTGCGCCGCGCGAATAGAGCGCCGCGATCGTCCTGCGCCGAGCATCGCCCGAGGCCTCCAGCACCGGATCGCCAAACCCGAGGAACGGATCGCGCCCCGGCTCGCCCTTGGCAAACGCCCGCAGCGCGCGCAGCGAGCCGACCGAAGGCAACGACGTGATCGCGTATTTCTTCGCGAGCCATGCCACCTTCACATGATCCGCCAGGGACGACGGCCCTTGCGCAGCCGGCTCCGTGACCAGCACCCCAAGCGGCAAGCTGGACAGCGCACCATCGGGAACCACGATCAAATGCTTCACACCCGTGAGCAGCTTATCGCCCGGCGCGAGCAGCTTTCGATACAACTCGTGCGCCAGCGCGACATCGAACGGCCGCGACAGCATGCGCTCGGGTTCGTCCGCACCCAGATCGAGCTGCGCGCGGAGTTTCTTTACCAGCGCCTCCAACTCCCGGCGCGTGATGGTGAGCTTCTCAAACAGCGCCGCGTCTCTGCGCAGAACCCAGAGGAAACTCTCCTCATTCGAGACGAGCAGCGCGACCAGCGCCTCCTCCGCGCCCAAAAGCTTCTGCGCATCCACGAGCGCCAGCGGCCGCGGACTCGTCAGTTCCCGGTACTGCGGAAACTCCTTCTCCATGCGCTCATCGAGCGCAATAAGCGATCTCTTCGCCTCCTCGCCCTCAGCCCGAAGCCGGGATTCCGCGACGGCGTCGCGATCCTTGGGGACTCGCGACGCCGCCTGCACGAGGCGCGTGTCGATCACCTGCATTCGCGCGATTCCATCCTGTCTTGTCCGCGCAAGCTGCGCCACTTCGAGCCCCTCGCGCGCCGCACCCGTCTCGCCTCCTTGCGCACCGTGCAGCAGCGACACATGGAGTTCGAACGCCCCCGAACGAGTGCGCTGCTCTGCGAGAACCGCGGTCCTGTCGCCATCCTCGCGACCTGCAAACCGGGTCGCCATCGCGCGAGTCGCCCGACGTATGAGCGGCAAGCCTTCGCTCCAGCGGCGTTGCCGCGCGTAAGCGTTGGCTTGAATCCACAACGTCGTCCCCACGTCCGGGTGGTCCGGGCCGAGGGCTTTCTCGCGAATCGTCAAACTGCGCCTAGAGAGCCGCTCGGCCTCCGCGTAGCGACCTTGCCTGAGAAACAAGGTCGCCAGGTTGCTCAACGTCGTCCCCACGTCCGGGTGATCCGGGCCGAGGGCTTTCTCGCGAATCGTCAAACTGCGCCTATGGAGCGGCTCGGCCTCCGCGTAGCGACCTTGCACTTGGTATAGTTCCGCCAGCCTGTCCAACGTACCG
>SBAS01000022.1 GCA_005240145.1 Nitrosomonadales bacterium
GCGCCGGCGGCCGCGGCCGCGGTCAGCACCTCTTCGAGAGATTTGTCGGTAAGCGCGGGGATTCCCTGCGGCGTCATGGTCGCCCCGCTGATTCCCGCGCTTACCGACAAATCTCTCGAAGAGGTGCTGACCGCGGCCGCGGCCGCCGGCGCGACGCGGGCCGGCTGGATCCTGCTGCGCCTGCCCAATGAAGTGCGGCCCCTCTTCAAGGAGTGGCTCGCGGCGCATCAGCCGCAGCGCGCCGATCACGTCATCAGCATCATCCGGCAGTCGCGCGGCGGACGCGAGAACGACCCGAATTTCGGCAGCCGCATGAGCGGCTCGGGCAACTTCGCCGAACTCATCGGCAAGCGCTTCGATCTCGCCTGCCGGCGCCTGGGACTGAACTGCGAGGAAGACCACATGGCCTCGCGCGGCGGACTGGATTGCACGCACTTTCGCCCGCCCCAAGCCAGCGGCCAGCTGGGACTCTTCTGAAAAGAAAGCTGTGCGTCGCCACGGGCTGGGCGCTTGCCCTGGTCATCGTCTGGTTCTCCCTTACGCCGTCGCCGCCGCGGATCGATGTCGACCAGGGCGACAAGCTCGGCCATTTTGCGGGCTATGGCACGCTGATGTTCTGGTTCTGCCTGCTGTACGCGCGTCGCGGGGCGCGCATCGGCTACGCGGCGCTCTGGATCGGCATGGGCATCGGCCTGGAATTCGCGCAGGGCCAGCTCGGCTACCGCACTTACGAGGTCTACGACATGTACGCCAATGCGCTGGGCGTCCTGATCGGATGGGCAGCTGTGTTCGCAATCCCGCCGGGGTTCGCACAAAAACTGCGCTAGGCTCGGCGAGTGTCGGCCAATCCCAGCCCGCTCCTCACCGCGCCGATCGTGCCGACGCTGGTGCGGCTCGCGACGCCCGGCATCGCGCTGGCGCTGTTCCAGATCGCCGTTTCGGTGGCGGACACGCACTTCATCGGGCGCCTCGGCACCGATGCCCTCGCGGGACTCGCGCTGGTCTTTCCAATGCTGATGCTGCTGCAGATGACCTCGGCTGGCGCCATGGGCGGCGGGGTTTCCTCGGCGATTGCGCGCGCGCTCGGCGCCGGCAATCGCGCTGCCGCGCGCACCCTGGTCGCGCACGCGCTCATCATCGGCGTGTGCGGAGGCCTCCTCTTCACCCTGCTCCTGCTGGGCCTGGGGCGCGGGCTCTACAGCCTGCTCGGCGGGCGCGGCGCGGCGCTGGAGCAGGCGCTCGCCTATTCGCAGGTCGTGTTCGCCGGCGCCGTCCTGGTCTGGATCGCGAACACGCTGGCGAGCCTCCTGCGCGGCAGCGGCAACACGCTCGCACCCGCACTCGCTTTTGCCGGCACGGCGCTGGTGCAGATCCCGCTCTCGGGCGCGCTCACGCTCGGCTGGGGGCCATTGCCGCGCCTGGGAATCGCCGGCGCGGCATGGGCCTACGTTATCGCCTTCGGGCTCGCGAGCCTGGTGATGGCGATCCTGGTGTGGCGGAGCACGCTGCGCCCGCGGCGCACCGACCTGCAGCTCGCGGGACGCATGTTCCGCGAAATACTGCGGGTCGGCGCGATCTCGTCCCTCAGCGCGCTGCAGACCGTGCTCACCGCGGTGATCCTGACCGGCTTCGTGGCGCGCTTCGGCACCGCGGCGCTCGCCGGCTACGGCGTCGGCGTACGCCTCGAGCTGCTGCAGGTGCCGATCGTGTTCGCGATCGCGCAGGCGCTGGTGGTGATGGTGGGCACCAACATCGGCGCGGGGCAGGGCGAGCGCGCGAAAAGAATCGCCTGGATCGGCACCGGCGCCGCGGCGCTGGTGTGCATGGTGATCGGCTGGTCGGTGGCGCTGTATCCGCCGCTGTGGATACACCTCTTCAGCGACGACCCGGCCGTGATCGGGATCGGCAGCCTCTACATGCGCATCGTGGCGCCGTTCTATCCGCTCTTCGGTGCGGGCCTGGCGCTTTACTTCGCCTCGCAGGGCGCAGGACAGATGCTCAAACCGGTGCTCGCCGGCACCGCGCGCCTCCTGCTGGTGGTCGGGGGCGGCGTGCTGGTGATGCAGTTCAACGGCCCGCTGACCGCGCTCTTCGCCGTGATCGCCCTTGGCCTCGCGGTACTGGGCGGGCTCACCGCCTGGGCGGTGTACAAGGCGCGCTGGGCGCGCGCCTGAGCCCGCTTCGGCGCGCCGGCAATCACGCCACGACGCGGGTTCCGGTTTCGCCGCGCAATGCCCGGGCCAGGTTGGGCGCGTTGGTGATGAGGCCCAGCCTGCCCCCGCCGCCGATGAAATCTATCAGTGCGGCGACCTTCGGGCCCATGCTGCCCTTTTCGAACTGGCCTTCCAGGTAATGACGCCGGGCCTCCTCCAGGGTCAAGGAGTCGACCCAGCGCTGCGAAGGTTTGTTGAAATCTAGCGCGACCTTCTCCACGCCGGTAGGCAGGACCAGCGCTTCGGCCCCCAGGCTGCGCGCCAGCAGGCTCGAGGCGAGGTCCTTGTCGATCACGGCCTCGACCCCCTGCAGGTCGCCGGCCGCGTCCTCTACCACCGGAATGCCGCCGCCGCCGCAGGCGACGACGAGGTAACCCGCACCTACCATCTGGCGTATCACTTCGGTCTCGACGATCGAGCGCGGTTTGGGCGAAGGCACCACGCGGCGCCAGCCGCGTCCGGCGTCCTCGCGCACGGTCCAGTGGTATTTCTTCGCCAGGCGTTTCGCCTTGGCCTCGTCCATGTGCGAGCCGATCGGCTTGCTCGGATCGGCGAAGGCCGGGTCGTCCCGGTCGACCACCGTCTGGGTGACCACCGCCACCGCCTGCCGCGGCATGCGGCGGCGGCCGAACTCGTTGCGCAGCGCCCGCACGAACATCCAGCCCACTGCGCCCTGGATGTCGGCACCGGCGTAGTCCATCGGCACCGGCGGCACCTCGTCGATGGAGATTTCCGAGCGCCGCAGGATGAAGCCGACCTGCGGGCCGTTGCCGTGCGTCACCACCACGTTCCAGCCCGCCTCGATCATGCCGGCGATGTCGGCGGCGATGCGCGTCACCATCTCGTACTGGTCCGGGATGGACTCGTGCGCGCGGTCGCGGATCAGGGCGTTGCCGCCGATGGCGAGGACGCACAGCCGGCCGGCAGCCACGTTCAGGCCTTGAGCGACCTGGCGAGCGCGACGAGCGCCTGCGCGAAGCAGGCGAGCGGCGCGCGCGTGGCGCCGGCGCCGATCTGCCCTACTCCGGGCGCCTTGTGCGCGATGCCGGTGTTGATTACCGGAAGGATTCCGGTATCCACAACGCGGCGCGCGTCGATGCCGCAGGGCGTGCCCGCAAAATCCAGCGCCGGCAGCGTAAACGCACTGTTGCGCCGCAGCGTGATGTGCGTCATCGCCAGCGTGTTGGCGAGCGCGTCCTGCGCGCTGCCGCCGACGAACTTGACGATTGCCGGCGCCGCGGCCATGGCGAAGCCGCCGACGCCCGCGGTTTCGGTGATCGCGCTGTCGCCGAGATCCGGCGCCGCATCCGCCTTCGAGTAGCCGGCGAAGTAAAGGCCGTCCACCACCGGCGCCGGGGTGCTGAACCACCGCCTGCCCAGGCCGCTCACACGCACGCCGAAATCGACGCCATTGCGCGCCATCACCGTGACCAGGCTGCTGCCCGCGACGCCATGCGCGGCATCGAGCATGGATTTGCAGGCCGCCATCGAGATATTGAGGAAGAAATGGTCGTTGGCGGCGATGAACTCGATCACCGCGGCAACGTCGGCGGCCGGCGCACCGCTTTTGAGCAACGCGGGCACCAGGCGCTTGATCAGCAGCGCGGAGGCAGCGGCGTTGCGATTGTGGACTTCGTCGCCCATGTGCAGCGCTTGCGCCATGAGCGGCTTCAGCTCGAGTTCTCCAAGGCGCTCGAGGCCGGCGCGCAGGGTCGGCGCCAGGGTTTTCTGCATCCATTTCAGGCGCGCGATGACTTCCGGGCCGTTGGCGCCGAAGCGCAGCACCTTGCCCAGGCCCTCGTTAAGGTTGCTGTAGGCAAGGTTGCCATGCGCGGCGTTCTTCACAATCCACACCGGCATCGAGGGGCTGATGATTCCCGCCATCGGCCCTACCGCCGAATGATGATGGCAGGGCGCGAACTCGATGCCGCCGCGTGCGGCCATTGCCTGCGCTGCCCTTGCACTGCGAGCCCACCCCTCGAACAGGATCGCGCCCACAATCGCGCCGCGCATCGGGCCGCACATGCGTCCCCATTCGATCGGCGGCCCGGCGTGCAGGATGGTGCGCCGGCCCATGCGCGGCAACACCTCGCGCGCCACGCCGATGCCCGACAGGCGCGGTTGCGCCGCGAGCAGGCGCTCGACGGCCTTGGCATTCGCCGCCTCGACCAGGGGATGATTCACGAGCTTCGCAAGCGCGCTGCCGGCGGCACGCTCGCCGCTTGCCGGCGGCGCCCATTCCACCTGCGCCGCCGTGCCGCCGCACTGATTGATCGTATCGGCAAAGGAGCGCAAGCCGACGTTGACGACCGAGAGCGGTGCGCCAAGGAGTTTGCTCATCGGCGGCGCGCCGCGATTGCGCCCGCGAGTCTCGCGGCTTGCGCGTTGCTACCCGTCAGCACCATGCCCGCTGCGCGCAGCGCCTGCTCCTGCCGCGCAAGCCCCTGCGGGTCGTCCCCGGTGCCGCAGACAAAGCCCACCAGCGCAAGCCCGCGCCCTGCCTTGCGCGCCAGGGCGCGCGCCTTCTCGAGCACTGGCGCAAGCTCGGCGGCGGGATCCGGATGGGCGCCGTAGCCCAGTACCACGTCGAGCAGGATCACCGCGACCTCGGCGTCACGCGCCTCGGCGAGGATGCGTTCGTTGCGCAGCCGAAAGTCGATCATCGGATGCGACCGCCCGCGCGTGAATTCATCGTCGCCTAGGTCGATGAGGCAGTGACCGCGCGATTTGTGCACGTTGGCGAGCCGCAGGCGCGGATCCACGGGCGCGTTCGACCAGACCGCCCCGAGCGCCTCACCGAGCAGCATCGAGGCTTCGTAGCAGAAGGTGCCGCCGCTGAACAGGCCGCGCACGTAACGCTGGCGCGCCGACAGACGCGGAAGCTTGAATGCTTTTTCCTTTCTAACAATTCTGGAGACTTTTTCCCCCCGTGCAAGCGCGACGGCAGCCAATGCGGCCTCTTCCAGCGTGTCAGCCTGATGCAGATTCGCGCCGCCGATGCTCCCGGAGGGCGCGCCGACGAAATTCACCACCACGGACTTGCCGCAGCTTCGCGCTGCCGCGAGCACCTTGCGCGCCACCTCAGGCGAAGGCGGCTTGGACACCAGCACGATCACTTTCGTCCCGCGATCCGCCGCTAGCGCCTTGATCCCCTGCAGCATGGTGACGCCGCCGACCTGCGCGCTGAGGTCGTGGCCGCCCGTACCGATGGCATGAGAGATGCCCGCGCCAAGGTTGTGCACCAGACAGGTCACCTGCTGCGTGCCCGTGCCCGAGGCGCCGACCACTCCGATCGCGCCGCGGCGCACCGCATTGGCGAAGCCCAGCGGAATGCCATGAATGATCGCCGTGCCGCAATCGGGTCCCATCACCAGCAGGCCGCGGCTTTGGGCATAGTTCTTCATTTCGATTTCGTCGCGCTGGGCGACGTTGTCGCTAAAGAGCATCGCGTTAAGGCCAAGCCGCAAAGCTTTCATCGCCTCGGCGGCGGCGTATTCGCCGGGCGTTGAAATGAGCGTGAGGTTCGGCGTCGCCCGCCCGGCAGCGGATTGCTCCAGCGCCATCTGCTGGCTACGCAAGGGCATCCGCGCTGGGCCGCCAGCCGATGCGGTGGCCGCCGGCTGCTCCAGTTCGGTGACCGCGGCGGCGAGCGCGGCCTCCAGTTCGGCCGGTTTGCGCCCGCGCACCGCAATCAGCAGGTCGTTGGGGCTGGGCGCGAGCTTGCCAGGCTCGAGGCCGGCCGCAGCGAGCAGTGCGAGATTGGCGGGCGTGGCCATGATCGCCGAGGCCTGCTCGATGCCCGGGCGCGCAGCGAGGCTCGCCGAGAGCTGCATCAGCGACACCGAATCGCGATACAGGTTGGCTATCATTTTGGCGGCACTCGCCATGGCCCGATCTTACCTCCTGCATGCACCTGCTGCAGCCGGCTGCCAAGCACGGCGGCCAGGGAAAGTTGTACACTGACTTGTATACCCGATTCCGGAAAGGGCGCGGGTGCTGCGAGCGGAGGATACGCTTGATCTGCAGGGGCTGGCCGCACGCTACCGCGCCGGCAGCCTGCGTCCCCGCCAGCTGGTCGAGGGCCTGCTCGAGCGCATCGAACGGCGCGGCGACGACAAGGTCTGGATCCATCGCGTGCCGCGCGAGGCGCTGCTTGCGCGCGCAGGCGAACTCGAGCAGCGCGGGCCGGAGGGCCTGCCGCTGTACGGAATCCCGTTCGCGATCAAGGACAACATCGACCTCGCCGGGCATCCGACGAGTGCCGCCTGCCCCGGATTCCGTTACCTCGCGAAGGCTTCCGCGGCCGTCGTCGAGCGCCTGCTTACCGCGGGCGCGATCGCGCTCGGCAAGACCAACCTCGACCAGTTCGCCACCGGCCTGGTGGGCGTGCGCTCGCCCTATGGCGTGCCGGGCAACAGCTTCGATCCGGCGTTCGTCCCGGGCGGATCGAGCTCCGGTTCGGCGATCGCGGTCGCCTGCGGCCTGGCGAGTTTCTCCCTTGGCACCGACACCGCCGGTTCGGGCCGGGTGCCGGCCGCGTTCAACAACCTCGCGGGCCTCAAGCCGACCAGGGGGCTGCTCAGCACCAGCGGCGTGGTTCCGGCCTGCCGCTCGCTCGACTGCGTCTCGATCTTCGCGCTGACCGCGGCGGATGCCGCTCAGGTCCTGCGCAGCGCACGCGGCTTCGATGCCGTCGATCCGTTCTCGCGCCACGGTGCGTCTCCCGCCCACGCCATGCCGCGTTCCTTCGCCGGCTGCCGCATCGGCGTTCCCCGCGACGACCAGCTCCAGTTTTTCGGCAATCCGGAAACGCCGCTGTTGTTTGCAGGATTCGTCGATGAATTGGTGAGGTTGGGAGGCGAAAAGGTCGCAGTGGACTTCACCCCCTTCCTCGAAACCGCGCGGCTGCTCTACGAAGGTCCCTGGGTCGCCGAACGCTACGTGGCGATCCGCGATTTCTTCGACAAGACGCCTGAAGCGCTGCATCCGGTAACTCGCGGCATTACCGCCGGCGCCACGAGGCACAGCGCGATCGATACCTTTAGCGCCTACTACCGTCTCAAGGCGCTGCGCCGCCAGACGGCGCCGGTGTGGGACTCGATCGATGTCCTGGTGACGCCCACGGCGGGGACCCTCTACAAGATTGCCGAGGTCGAGGCCGATCCGATCAAGCTCAACAGCAACCTCGGCTACTACACCAACTTCATGAACCTGCTCGATCTTTCGGCGATCGCGGTGCCGGCGGGATTCCAGAAGAACGGCCTGCCCTTCGGCGCGACGCTCGCTGCGCCGGCGTTCGCCGACGAGGATCTTTGCGTTCTGGGCGGCGTCGCGCAACGGGCCATGGTGAAGACGATGGGGGCTACGGGACTGCCTTTGCCTGAACATTCAATTCGAGAAGAAACTTCTGCAAGCACCATTCAGCTCGCCGTTTGTGGTGCCCACATGTCCGGCTTGCCGCTCAATTTCCAGCTCACCGAGCGAGGCGCGCGCCTCGCGCGCAAGAGCCGCACCGCGCCGAACTACCGGCTGTTTGCACTGACCGAATTCAAGCCGCCGCGCCCGGGAATGGTGCGCACCGACAAGGGCGCGGCGATCGAGGTCGAGGTCTGGGACGTACCGCCGGCCGCGTTCGGCAGCTTCGTCGAGGCCATTCCGGCGCCGCTCGGCATTGGCACCGTGACGCTGGAGGACGGGCAGCAGGTGAAGGGATTTCTGTGCGAGGCCCACGCCACCAAAGGGGCGCGGGACATCACCAGCCTCGGCGGCTGGCGCAATTTCATCCAGGGGCGAGCGACATGAGTGACCGAGCATCGTCATGGGGACCCTGCTGGCGATGTTCCTGAACCTGGTCTGGCCCAAGGAAGAGTAGTCAGGTTCTCCGGGCGTCGAGCTGCGCGAGGTGCAGCCGGTGCAGGCTGATCCTGCGCACCTCGGCCTTGCTCGCCTCGATGTGCGCGCGCAGCAGCGCGGTCGCGCGCCTGGCGTTGCGGGCGCGCACCGCGCGCAGGATCTGCGCATGCTCGAGGTAGGTATAGACGACCCTCTCGGGATGGGTGAAATCCAGGCGCCGCACGATGCGGATACGCTCCGTGATTCCCTGGTGGATGCGCGCGAGTTCCGGATTGCCGACCGCCGCAACCAGGGTGCGGTGGAACTCCTCGTCCAGCCGGGCGACCCGCGCGCCATCCGCGAGGCGCTCGCGCGGCGGCACGAGCCAGTCCCGTTCGAGCCCGGTGATCGCGGGCCGCGCATCGCCGCTGCATAGCTTGCGCACCGCTTCGCATTCCACGATCACGCGCACGTCGTAGAGGTGGTCCAGCGCGTCGAAATCGAGCGGCCGCACGCTCCAACCGCTTCTCGCGTGCACGTCCACATAGCCTTCGCGCTCTAGCCGGAAGAGCGCTTCGCGCACCGGGGTACGCGACACCCGCGCGCGCGCCGCAATTTCATTTTCCGAAAAGCGCGCGCCGGGAATCAGGCGGAACTCGAAGATGTCCGCACGGATCTGCCGGTAGACCATGCGCGCGAGGCTGCCGCCGCCGCGACTCGTTGCGACCCGCTTTCTCATTCGCGCATCCTGCTATCGGATGCTGTGGCGCGCAACCGCGACCACGCCGGCAAGTCCGTCGCGGCCGGAGCAGTGTCCCACCGCATCGAGGCGCGCGAGCAGTTGTCCCCAACGCGGGCCCGCGCGCGGTGCATCCGCTCCGAATAGCGCTTCGACGCAACCGTGCAGCGCCTCGTGCGCCTCGCCGCGCGCCGCCGCCGCCAGGTGCGCGCCGCTGATCGCGCTGGTGAGCGCGGCGGCCTGCGGCTCGAGCCATTTCCAGAGCGCAGCCGCAGCGGTTCGATCGCCGGCAGCGCGCACGCCGATCATCACTCCGGCGAGGAAGTCGTCCCCGGACGGCGTCAGCCCGGGCCCCAACCCGATCAGCGAGCCTGCGGCAGGCGGAATCGGCGCGCCCCGCTGTGCGAGCCAGGCGTCGATGGCGTTCAAAGCGGGGCGTGCCCTGTCAATTAGCGGCGAATTCGCGCCGGCAATCACCCCGCCCAAGCCTTCGCGCGCTGCGTGCCTTGCGCTGGCCCGCTCAAGAGAGGCAAGCCTGAGGCACAGTGCGCCGCGCCCGGCACGTGCGCGTAGCGGCACCGGACGCCAGAGTTTCGCTCCGGCGACCGATACAGACATCCATTCGCCAACGTCGCGCGAGCCCAGCGCATGGCGGCCCGAGATTCGGGCATTGAGCGGGCCGCGGCCGAGGCTTGCGTCGCCGACGCAGGCATAGCGTCCGCCTGCAAAGCGCAGGTACAGGCTGCGGCGGAACACGGCGCAAACCTCGCCCGGGCCGCTCGCAAGCGCCGCGCGCGCCAGCCGGCCGCATTCCGCGACGGCAATCACGCAGCGCGGAGAAAATCGATCAGGGCGTCGAGCGTGGCATCGGGTGCCTCCGCCATCAGCGCGTGGCCGGATCCCGCGATGCGAACGCTCCGCGACTTTTCGATCTTGCGGATCAACTCCTCCGCGCCGCGCGGCGGGGTCATCATGTCGCGCGCGCCGAGGACGAATTGCACCGGGCATTGCAGCTTTGCCGCCGCCTCCATGCCGCCCGCGTAGGCGTTGCAGGCGAGCAGGTCAGTGTGCAGCACCCCGGGGGCGAGGCGTCCCAGGCGCGCCAGCGTGTCGCCGTACATCCACATACCGGGGTTCGGGTTGCCGGCAAACGGCACCTGCGGCGCATGGCCCCAGATCGTCTCCATGTCGTAGGCCGTCTGGTCGTTGCGCCGCGCGGCGTCGAGGAACCCCTCCGACACCTTCATCGGATACGCCACCCCGATCAACGCAATCTTCTGCGCCGTCTGCGGGTAGCGCGCCGCGAATTCGAGCGCAATCAGCGCACCCATCGAATGGCCGACGAGGGCGGCGCTATCGATCCTGTTTTCGTCCAGGACCTTCTTCACCCAGTCGGCCATGTCCCCGACGCTGCTCAGCGCCGGGCCCGCGGAGCGCCCGTGCGCGGGCAAGTCGAGCGCCAGCACGTTGAAGCCGTGGTAGCCGAAGTAGCGGCTCTGCAGAGCCCACGAGGAATGGTCCAGGCCCGCGCCGTGCACGAACACGATGCTGCGCCGGGCCGCGTCGATGGCGTGCGCGGCGGTGTAGGCAAACGCCGTCCGGCCGTCGATCTGCAGCTGCATTACTTCGCTTTCGCCGCGACCGCGAGCGCGCGCTCGAGGTCCTGTATCAAATCCTCGGCATCCTCGAGGCCGATCGAGAGCCGGATCGTGCCCGGACCGATGCCGGCTTTGCCGAGGTCCGCGTCCGCCATACGGTAGTGCGTCGTGCTCGCCGGGTGGATAACGAGCGACTTGGCGTCGCCGACATTGGCGAGGTGCGAAAACACGCGCAGCGACTCGATGAACTTGCGCCCGGCCTCGCGTCCGCCCTTGATGTCGAACGAAAACACCGCGCCACAACCATTGGGAAGGAGTTTCTTCGCGAGGGCGTGGTCGGGATGGTCTGGATTTTCCGGATAGAGAATTTTTTCAACGCAAGAAACAGAAGCAAGAAAAGCCACAACCTTCCTCGTGCTCTCCACGTGCCGCGGCATGCGCAGGTGCAGCGTCTCGATACCCTGCAGGATATGGAACGCGGTCATCGGCGCCATGCAGGCGCCGAAATCGCGCAGGCCCTCGCGCCGCGCGCGCAGCAGGAAGGCGCGCGTGCCCGATTCCTCCTCGAAATCCATGTCGTGGAAGCCCGCGTATGGCGCGGTGAGCTGGGCGAATTTGCCGCTCTTCTCCCAGTCAAAGTGGCCCGAGTCCACCAGCACGCCGCCGATGGCGATGCCGTGGCCGCCGAGGAACTTGGTCGCCGAGTGATACAGCAGGTCCGCGCCCAGCTCGAAGGGTTTCATGAGGAAGGGCGTCGTGAAGGTGGCATCGACCAGCAGCGGCAGGCCCGCGTCATGCGCGATTTTCGATACCGCCGGGATGTCGAGCACATCTAGCCCCGGGTTGCCCAGCGTTTCGCCGAAAAGGAGGCGCGTGCTGGGTTTTATCGCCCGGCGAAAGTCGTCCGGGTTCCTGGGCGAGACAAAAGTCGTCTCGATGCCGAAGCGTTTCAGCGTGTAGCCGAGCAGGTTGTGCGAGCCGCCGTAGAGCGCAGCGGAGGCGACGATGTGGCTACCCGCGTCCATGAGCGTCGCGATCGCCAGGTGCAACGCCGCCTGGCCGCTCGCCATCGCGATCGCGCCGACGCCGCCTTCGAGCGCGGCCATGCGCTCTTCGAGCACGGCGACGGTGGGATTGGAGATGCGCGAGTAGACGTGCCCCGCGCGCTCCATGTTGAACAGCGACGCCGCATGCGCCGTGTCGCGGAACACGTACGAGGTGGTCTGGTAGATCGGTACGGCGCGGGCACCGGTTACCGGATCAACCGTTTGGCCCGCGTGCAACGCGAGCGTGTCGAAGCCTGGGTATTTAGGTCCGGCCAAGCAAAGAACTTAGTGCAGGTGTTTCCGCGACGGCCGCGTTGCGGTCTCGAACGCGCGCTCGGGCTTCTTCACGTCGGAGGCGTGCGCCTTCCAGTCCTGTTCGAAAAGGCCATCCACCACGGCGACCACCTCGGCCACGCGCTCCTTGCTGAACTGGCGCGCGAGCAGCGCGGAGACATCCTCGATCATGCAGCGGCGCTGCGCTTCGTGGATCGCCTGCGCCGTCGGGCCGACGAACAGCAGCCGCGACTCCTGCTCGCCGTTGTCCAGGTACAACGTGAGTTCCACTTCGACCGCCTCGTAGCACAGCGGCCCGAGGTTCTCGAGCGCGACGTCGAGCGCGGGATGGAAGCTGCGGCCGATCTCCCCCGTCCAGCACATGAGGAACATCAGCTCCTTCTCGTCGAAGCGCAGGCCGGGCTCCTCCTGCTCGAGGCTCTTGACGTCGGCGAGGCCCTCTGCGTCGAGGTACTCCAGCAGCGGCGCAAGCGCCAGCTCGATCTGCTTGCTGGAGACGCCTTCGAGCATCGGGATGTCAGCGTGCAGGTGCACTTCCATGCGCATGGCGGCTTTTCCCGGGGATTACGGATGAGCATTTTATCACGCAGGCAACGTGAATTCCCGACCTTCGGCGCCCGTCAACTGACCTGCGGCCTCGCGCGTTCATGCAGTTACCCGGACAATGGGTTTGGGACGCACCGCTGCCTACGGAGACGGCCATGTTCGTGATGTACAACAGCGAGAATTACTGCGTGGTCGAATTCGCCAATCGCCACGGCATCGAGCTGGTGGACAAGACCACGGGGCGGGCCGGGTTTCTCGAGGGCGAACTGGAATTGAAGATCCGCGCCTCGATGGCGGACTTCGCCGCCGGCGAGCCGAATCTCGAGCAGGTGGACGAGTTCCTCGGCAATTACGACTCGTTGCTCACCAACTCCGTCGCCTTGCACTAGAAACTCCGCATTGAAATCCGCGCATTGAAACCCGGATATCATCGGGCCGATGGTCAGGCCCGACTATCTGGGCAAGGGTTTTGTAAACCTGGTCGCTTCCTTCGTGGCAGCGGGCGGGGGCGTGCCGCGCCATCCTTGCCTCACGTCCCTTCCCGTTGCCGAACTCCAGGCGGCGAAAAACATCGTCTTTGTGATCATCGACGGCCTCGGTGACAACTACCTCCGGGCAAATGGCGCCGACGGACCTCTCGCAATGCACCGCCGCGGCGCCATCAGCGCCGTGTTTCCTTCCACCACCGCCAGCGCCATCACGACCTCGTTTACCGGTGCGACACCGCTGGAGCACGGCCTGACCGGCTGGTTCACCTATTTCTCCGCGGCCGCCTGCGTCGGCGCACCGCTGCCCTTCAAGCGTCGCGGCGAGAAGTCCTCCCTCGGCGTCGCGCCGGAGCGGATCTTCGTGGAAGGGTCGCTTTTCGACACGCTCGCGGTCCGCAGCATCGTCGTTTCCTACCGGGCGATCATCGACTCGCTGTACAACGTCCACCACTGCGGCAACGCAGAGCGCAGGCCTTACGACGATCTGGCCGGCTTCCTCGACGAGACGGTGGGCGCGGTGATATCGGACGCGCAGCGCAAGTTCATCTACGCCTACTGGCCGCAGTTCGACGCCCTCGCCCACCAGCACGGGGTCGCCAGCGCGCAAGTGCGTGCGCATTTCGCGCAGCTCGACGGGATGTTCGGCGAACTGCTGGCGCGCCTGAAAGGCACCGATACGCTCGTCGTCCTGAGCGCCGACCACGGTTTCATGGACAGCCCCGCGGAGGAGTCGGTCGAGCTGCCGCCGGCGCTCGCCTCCCTGTTGCGCTTTCCGCTCTGCGGCGAACGCCGCGTTGCCTTCTGCCATGTCCAGGACCGGAAGTTATTCCTGCAAAAAGCACAGGAATTCTTCGGTGATCGCGCACAAGTGCGCCCCAGCGGCGAGCTGGTCGACGAAGGCTGGTTCGGCGGCGGGCGCGCGCACGCCGATTTCGCGGCGCGAATCGGCGACGTGGCGCTGGTCATGAACGGCCGCGGCACGGTAAAAGACTGGGTGAGCGGCGAGCCGCGGCATCTGCACATCGGCAATCACGGCGGCCTGAGCGAGGACGAAATGCGTATTCCCCTGGTGGTGGCGAAAACATGAAAATCGACCCATGAAAATTCGCGCGAACGGTCTTGAGATCAACTGCGAAATCCACGGCAAGGAGAGCGCGCCCTGGCTGGTGCTGAGCCATTCGCTCGCCTGCAGCGTGCGCATGTGGGATCCGCAGATCGCAGCCCTCAAGAGCGAGTACCGCATCCTCGCCTTCGACACGCGCGGCCACGGTGCGACCGGGGCGCCCCAGGGGGCATACACGCTCGACCTTCTTGCCGATGACTTATATTTTCTACTTAAGGAACTGAAAATAATGGCGGCCCACTATTGCGGCCTTTCCATGGGCGGCATGATCGGCCAGACATTTGCGCTCAAATACCCCGGGATTCTCAGGACACTCACGCTCGCCGACACCACCAGCCGCTATCCGGCCGAAGCCGCGCCCGTGTGGCTGGACAGGATCAAGACCGCGGAAACGAAGGGCATGGAGCCGCTGGCGCAGCCGACGCTGGAGCGCTGGTTCACCGAACCTTTCCGCAACAGCCAGCCGGCTGTGGTGGACGCGGTCCGCAAGCTGATCCTCTCCACGCCGGTGGCCGGCTACGCCGGCTGCTGCCACGCGCTGCCGAACATCAACCTCACGGCGCGCCTGAAGGAGATCAAGTGCCCGATCCTCGTCATCGTAGGGGAACAGGATCCGGGCACGCCGGTGGCGATGGCGCAGGAGATCCACGCCAATGCGCCGGGCTCGAAACTGGTGGTGCTGCCTGCGGCGGCGCACATCGCCAACCTGGAGCAGCCCGAGGGGTTCACCCGCGCGCTGCGCGAATTCCTCAGCTCGAACTGATGCCCGCGACGCCGCGGTCGATGAAATCCTGCGACTGCTCGAGCACCGCCCGGCGCCATTCCGGCGCCGCCGGGTAGAACGCCGCTTCGTATTCGCGCCGCATCTTCGCGGCGAGCACGGGGTCGCGCGGCCCCTCGAAACGCATCCAGCGCTGCGCGAGGCCCGCGCGCTGCATGTCGCGGCGCGGCAGCGTGCCGAATTCCACCACGATGCTGGTGACCGCCTCGGCCCTGGGCAGCATCTCGGCGAATGCATCGATGATCGTGCCGTTGTAGGTCGCGAGTTTCTTGTGCGTTACACCCTGCAGGTTCACCGCGCGCTCCCCCCACCAGGCGCGCGCGCGTTCGCGCGCGGGCGCGCCTTCGGCGTGGAAGCAGATGTAGATGTGCTCGCACCACGGGCCGATGCCGGTATGCAGGTCGAGGAACGCCACCTTGCGCGCGTTTTGGAGGTGCGTTTCCACCGCGGCGCGGAAAGCGCCGTTGGACCACTGCGGCCGGGCCCCGCCGAAGAAAACACCGTCCTGGCGCGTGTACTGGCCGCCGTTGAAGGCGTCCGAGAACGCCTTCTCGCCGGCTTTCTCGCGATAGGCGTCGAGCTGCGCGAACGCGGCGGCGATCGAGTCCTCGTTCCACTCCCGCATCGCGATTGCCGGATGCAGTGCTTCGTAACCCGGGTTCGCCGGCGGCGGCTTGCCGAAGTCGATGAAGTTCCGGTTCAGGTCGACGTTTTCTTCCGTCACGCGCGTCTTGTGCGCGAATCCCCAGGGATTATGGGCGTGAAAGAAAATGACCGCGGTGTCCTTGGGCAGGCGCGGCCTGCCGCGCAACCATGCTCTCTGCGCCGCGGAGCCCGAATAGCCTTCGATGCCGTGCGTGCCGCTGCCGACAACGAACACGCGCGAGGCGTCGCCCGGCCCCAGCACGGATACGTCCAGGTACAGTGCCTCGCCGGCGGGTCCGCGTTGATCCGGATGCTGGTAGCTCGTCAGCTTGGCGCCGGCGCGACGCGCGGCCTCGACGAACTTGCGGCGCGCCTCGGCGTAGGAATCGGAGAAAGCGGCCAGCTCGGGCATCGGGCGTAGCCTACCCGATTCGACCACCGGGCCCAACGCACCGGGAAGTTCCTCCCTGAAAGCCTCTCCCAGCGGTGGTATCGTTGGCCTCTCTATGGCATCGCACAACAACATGAAGCGTGCCGTTTACGCTCTGGCAATGCTGGCCGCTCTCGCAGCCGTGGCCGATGCCGACGCGCAGAGCCGGCGCATGCCGGTGCGCACCGAACCGATTCCCGACACCGAGTCGGGGCGCCCGGCAGCGAGCGCCGAGAAGCCCACGTTCAAGGGCCGAATGCTCATCTACGGCCCGCCGCAGTTGCCGCTCGGGGCACCGCCCGAGCACACTAAGCCGGCGCCTGCGGCCGAGCCGGATCCCGCTCCGGCCGCAACCGCCGCTCCTGCGCCGGTCGTCGTGCCGCCGCCAACCCCGGTCGCGACGCCCAAGCCAGTGCCTACACCTGCGGCACCGATCGCTGTCCCGATACCAACGCCCGCCCCAGCGCCTGCCCAGATCGCTGTCCCGGCGCCAGCACCACCGCCTGCTCGAATCGCGGCCCCGGCTCCCGCGCCTACGCCACCGCCTGTCCCAGTGGTGATCGTGCCTGCGCCGCAGCCCCCCGCACCCGCCGCGCTCGCGCCACGGGAACCCATCGTGCGCCCCGACCC
>SBAS01000040.1 GCA_005240145.1 Nitrosomonadales bacterium
CTGGCCGATACTGGGCTGCGAGTTCAGCGAGCCGGCGAAGAGCAATGCCGCGAGCGCGCAAAGGAGCCGTCCGGTCATGGCCCCGTTCAGTCGGCTTTCGCCGGGTAGTCGATGGCGCGCCGCGCGATGCCTTCGCGCTGCAGGCTTGCTTCGCGCCGCGTCAGCCACCAGCCGTACTGTTGCGGCCAGCCCGCAAACTCCGGATCCGCGCCCAGCTCGAGCGCGGCATGCAGCGGCCAGTTCGGATTGAACAGGGCCTCGCGCCCGACGGCGATCAGGTCGGCGCGCCCCGCCTGAAGCGCCTCCTCGGCCTGGCGCGGTGTGAGGATTAGGCCGACCGCCATGGTCTTCAGCCCGGCGTCGCGCCGCACGCGCTCGGCGAACGGTAGCTGGAAACCCGGCACGCGCCGCAGCAGGGTCGTGGTCGCCGCGGTTGCCGAGCCCGCAATGCCGCCCGAGGAGCAATCGACCACGTCGACGCCCGCCTTTGCCAGCTCGCGCGCGAAGGCCACCGTGTCGTCGATACTCCAGCCGCCTTCGGCGTCGTCGACCGACGAGCAGCGCATGAAGAGCGGTTTCTCCGCCGGCCAGGCGGCGCGTACGGCGCGCACGACCTCCAGCGGAAAGCGCATGCGGTTCTCGAGGCTGCCGCCATAGCGGTCGGTGCGATGATTGGAGATCGGCGAGAGAAAACTGTGCAGCAGGTAGCCGTGCGCGCCGTGGATCTCGGCGATGTCGAATCCGGCCGTGATCGCGCGTCTTGCCGCAGCAACGAAGGCATCCAGAATGGTTGCAAGGTCGCCATCGCCGGCGGGCGCAGGCTGCTTCCATCCCTCGAGGACTGGCGCAGCGGTGGGCCCGACGATGTCCCATCCCTGGTCGCCGCGCGCGCTGTCCTCGGCGGTGAGCGGGCCGTTGCCGTACCACGGCCGCGCCATGCTCGCCTTGCGCCCGGCGTGGGCGAGCTGGATCGCGGGGATGGCGCCCTGTGAGCGCACGAAAGCGGCGATGCGCGCAAGCCCCGGGACCTGCGCATCCGACCAGATGCCGACGTCCCCATGCGTGATCCGGCCGCGGGCTTCGACTGCGCTTGCCTCGACAAAGACGATGCCCGCGCCGCCCTGCGCGAACTTGCCCAGGTGCACGAAATGCCAGTCGCTCACCATGCCCTCTGATGCACTGTATTGGCACATCGGCGAGACCACGATGCGGTTTTTCGCGCGCAACTGGCGCAAGGCGAGAGGTTCAAAGAGCAGCGTAGGGGTCATCGCGAGGTTGTCCAGTTTTCGATGCCTGCGCATTAGAACATCGCACCACGCCAATAACGGCGGGCATGGATGCTGCAAGGCAACATGCGCTCAAGTGTCTTGACGCGCAGCGCACAAATCGCGATCATCTCCCCTTCAACAATTGGGGGGGGGTAAATGTCAAGAGCCGTTTCTAGTATCTGCTTCACGTTTGCATCTGCGCTGTCGATCGCGGCACTGGCGACGTCGGCCGGCGCCCAGGAGAAGGTCAGCTGGAAGATGCAGAGCACGTTCCCCAGTTCGCTCACCCACCTTGGCCCTTCCGGTGTGCGCTTCACCAAGGACATCGAGCGCATGTCCGGCGGCAATTTCGCGATCAAGTTCTTCGAGCCCGGCGCGCTCGTTCCCCCGCTGGAGTGCTTCGATGCGGTCTCCAAAGGCACGGTCGAGTCGTGCTGGACGCCGGCCGGATATTTCACCGGCAAGTATCCGGCGCTCGCCTTCTTCACGGCGGTACCGTTCGGCCCGGGCATCGGCGAGTTCATGGCCTGGAAGTGGTTCGGCGGCGGCCGCGAACTGCAGGCGGAGATTTACGCCCAGCACAACCTGGTTCACTTCGATGCCCTGTGCATCGGTCCCGAGACCTCAGGCTGGTTCCGCAAGGAGGTCAAGTCGCTGAAAGAGTTGAAGGGCATGAAGATGCGCTTCTTCGGTCTCGGCGCCCAGGTGATGCAGAAGCTCGGCGTGTCCACGCAACTGCTGGCCGCGGCCGACATCTACCCGGCGCTCGAGCGCGGCGTGATCGACGCCACCGAGTTTTCCATGCCGGCGATGGACGTCAAGCTCGGTTTCCACCAGATCGCGAAGTTCAACTACTTCCCGGGCTGGCACCAGCAGACTTCGTGCACCGATTTCATGGCAAACAAGACGGCGTACGAAAAGCTGCCCGAAGCCAATAAAGCGATGATCCAGGTCGCCGCGAAAGCCCAGGTGATCTACACGTTTGCCGAGTCCGAGGCCATGCAGTTCGACGTGATGGCCGAGATGCGCGACAAGCACAAGGTTCAGGTCAAGCGCTGGAGTGACAGCGATCTGGCCGTCTTCGAGAAGGCGTGGTTCGACGTGATCCGGGATGAGTCGGCCAAGGATCCGGTCTTCAAGAAGATCGCCGACCACTACCTCGACTATCGCAAGAAGTACGCCATCTGGGGCAACTCTCAGATTCTGAAGGGGACCTACCAAACGGCGAAGCCGGCGGCGCCCGCGGCCGAGCCAGCGGCTAAGAAGTGAGGGTAAGCCGGCGCAGCCCAGCGCTGCGCCGGCCCACCCCGGCGCGAATTTGTCGCGCCGGCGGACCGGACTACCAAGCAGAGCGGATTAGATGAATGCCTTGTTGAAGGTGTCGGACGGCTTGCGCCGTCTTCTGGAAGTGATCGCCCTCTCCGGCGGGTGGCTGCTCTTGATCATGGCCCTGGTGACCAGCTTCGATGTGGTTGCGCGCAAGTTCGGCGCGGATCTGCCGTTCACCAAGCTGCAGGAGCTGGAGTGGCACTTCCACGCCGCGCTGTTCTCGTTGTGGATGGGGTATGGCTACGTCATCAACGCGCATCCGCGGGTCGATTCCTTCACCGAGCGCATGACGCATCGCGGCAGAGCCTGGGTCGAGCTCACCGGCTGCCTGTTGTTCGCGCTGCCTTACATCGCGCTGGTCGCGTACTACAGCCTGGAATTCGTGGAGAAATCCTACATTCTGAACGAGGCGTCTGACAGCACCGTCGGCCTGACGCACCGCTGGGCCATCAAGGGCGTTTACGCCGCCGGTCTCTGGCTGGTGGTGCTCGGCATCGTAAGCGTGCTGCTGCGCGTCATCGTCTTCCTGTTCGGCAACAAGACGGTGGAAGAAGTGAATCTGCAGATCGGCCACGTGGAATCGGACGTCTAGTGCCTACAGTGCGAACAGAGCGAACCGGGAGTAGTCAGCGTGATTAATTTTCTGACCGACAATCTCGCCCTGATCATGTTCGTGTCGATGTTTTTCTTCATCTTCATCGGCTATCCGGTGGCCTTCATCATGGGCGGGCTGTCGCTCATCTTCGCGTTGCTGGGCGCGTGGCTCGGCACGTTCAACCTGATCGGCATATCCGATATCGTGCTGCGCATGTGGGGCGGGGTCGCCAACGACCCGGTGCTGGCCTCCATTCCGATGTTCATTTTCATGGGCTCGATCCTGGAGCGCTCGGGCTCGGCAAAGGACATGCTCGATACGACCGTAGTGCTGCTGAAGCGCTGTCCGGGCGCACTGGCGGTCTCCGTGATGGTGATGGGCACCATCCTCGCCGCGCCGACGACGCCGATCGGCGCGGCGGTGATTACGCTGTCGGTGATCGCTTTGCCGCAGATGCTGGCCGCCGGCTACGACAAGCGGCTGGCCATCGGCACCATCGCCTCGGCCGGAACGCTCGGCATTCTGATTCCGCCGGCGATCATGCTGGTGGTGATGGCCGAGATGCTGGCGACCTCGGCGGGCAACCTGTTCCTCGCGGCCATCATGCCGGGCTTCCTGCTCTCCGGCCTCTATATCCTCTATATCCTGGCGGTCGCGATATTCAAGCCAGGCGCGACGCCCAAGCTGCCCCGCGACTACGGCCCGCAGACGACCAAGGAGTTCTGGCACGCCATGTGGCGCGGGCTGTTCCCGATGACCACACTGCTCGTATTCGTGCTCGGATCGATCTTCGCCGGCTGGGCGACGCCGACCGAGAGCGGTGCGGTGGGCGTCCTTGGCTCCATGTTCATCGCGGCGCTGAACAAGCGCCTGACGATGAAGATGATGACAGAGTCTATTTTCGCGACCTGCCGCGCCAACGGACTGGTGTTCCTTATTTTCCTCGGCGCGACGGGTTTCTCCTACGTGTTTCGCGTGCTGGGCGGCGACGAGCTGATGGTCTCGTCGCTGGCGAAACTGGGCGTCGACACGAAGTGGGAAATGCTCGCCTTCATCATGGTGCTGATCTTCCTGCTCGGCTTCCCGTTCGAGTGGATCGAGATCTGCCTCATCGTCCTGCCGGTGTTCGGCCCGATCCTTTTGAAGTACGACTTCTCCGACCACGGCGTCCCCCCCGCCGCGCTCATGACTTGGTTCGCCACGCTGGTTGCGGTCAATCTGCAGACCGCGTTCATGACGCCACCGTTCGGCGCGACGCTGTTCTACATGAAGGGCACTGTACCGCCGGGTGTAAAGATGAGCGACGTGTTTGCCGCGATGTATCCCTTCGTCGCCCTGCAGGTACTGGGCCTGCTGCTGTGCATCTACTTCCCGAGCATCAGCCTCTGGCTGCCTAGATTGGCGGGCTTCATCGAGTAGGATCTGCCGGATGAAGATCACCGGCGTCGAGGCGATTCCGCTTTCCATTCCCTGCCGCTACGGCGCCGAGGGCTGGTCGCTGGGGTCGGGCGGCTGGAAGGCGCTGGAATTCTGCCTGGTGCGCGTCGATACCGACGCCGGCATCACCGGCTGGGGCGAGGCGTTCTCCTACTCCTGCCGCCGCGCGGTTGTCGCGGCAGTGCGCGACATGATCGCGCCGCTCGCCACGGGCCGTGATGCGTCGGATATCGCCAGCCTGCATGCCGAAATCCAGAAGCGGCTGCATATTTTCGGCCGCTTTGGCATCACCGCCTTCGCGCTCTCGGGCCTGGACATCGCGCTCTGGGACATCGCCGGCAAGGCTGCCGGCAAGCCGCTGCACGCGCTTCTGGGCGGCGCACGCCGCGAGCGGCTCGACTGCTATGCGAGCCTGCTGCGTTACGCGGACGCCGGGCTGGTGACGCGCTACTGCGAGCAGGCGGTGGGCGAAGGCTTTGGCGCGATCAAGCTGCACGAGGTGAGCGAGCCGGTGATCGCGGCGGCGCGCGCGGCGGTGCCCCGGTCCGCCGCATTTCTGCTCGACGTCAATTGCGAATGGAGCGTCGCGGAGGCGAGCGTGATCGGCAGGCGGCTCGCGCCGATGGGGCTGGATTGGTTCGAGGAACCGGTATTCCCGCCCGAGGATGGCGCGGGGCTGCGCGTGGTGGGCGAGGCCTGCGGCATTCCCATCGCGGCCGGCGAGAACTGCTGCTTCGCGACGCAGTTCGCGGCCCTGTTCGATGCGGGCGCGGTGCAGTACGCGCAACCCTCGGTCACCAAGGTGGGGGGCATCACGGAGTTTCGCAAGATTGCGGCGCTTGCCGCGGAGCGTCGCGTGAAACTCGCGCCGCACTCGCCGTACTTCGGGCCCGGCGCGCTGGCGACCCTGCACCTGATCGCGGCATTGGCGCCGGAGGCGCGCTTCGAGTATTTCTATCTGCAAGCCGACGCCTGGCTGTATGGCGAGCTGCTGGTGCCGCAGCGCGGCGAGGTCGCGGTGCCGCAGGGGCCCGGGCTGGGGGCCGATCCCGACCCGGACGTGGTTCGCCGTTACCAGGCGGAATAGGCAGGCATGAAAATCTGCGTCATCGGTGCCGGGGCGATGGGAAGCGCGTTCGGCGGGCTGCTCGCGCGCGCGGGGCACGACGTCACCCTCGTCGATACCTGGACCGCGCACGTAGAGGCGATCCGTGCCCATGGGCTGCGCCTGCAAGGAGTGCTGGGAGAGCTGGAAATCCCCGTCAAGGCGCACACCTCGGTGCCGGCGGGCCTGAACGCCGATGTGGCGATGATCTGGGTCGATGCCAACCATACCGGTGACGCCGCGCGCGCGGCGGCCGCGGCGCTCGCGCCGGAGGGATTCGCCATCACCCTGCAGAACGGAGTCGGCAACGTCGAGACTCTCATCGAAGCGCTGGGCGAGGCGCGTGTCGCCGGCGGATCGAGCATGGCAAGCGCCGCGATGCGCGGACCCGGCGCGCCGACGCTGACGCACATGGGCAGGAGTTCGATCGGCGAACTGGATGGCCGCGCCAGCGCGCGCATTGAACGGCTGCGCGCAGCGCTTGCCGGCGCGGGATTCGATGTCGGCGTGCATGCCGATATCCGGTCGCTCATCTGGACCAAGTTCGCGCTCAACTGCTCCATCAACGCGCTGTGCGCGGCGAGCGGCCTGCGTCTGGGAGAGCTGGCACGCCTGCCGGCGATGGACCGCCTGCAGGACCGCATCATCGACGAGGTGCTGGCGATCACCGCGGCCAAAGGCATCAAGCTGGAATATCCGGATTTTCGCGCCCACGTGAAGGCGCACTGCTGGAAGAAATTCAGCCGTCCCTCGATGCTGCAGCATATCGAGGCGGGCAGGCGCACCGAGATCGGCGCACTGAACGCGCGCCTGGTCGAAGAGGGGGCGCGGCTCGGCATCGCGACGCCCTACAACGACGCGCTGACATGTTTGCTGCGCGGGGTCGAGCATAAGCGAGGCGAAGCAGCCGGCCGCAGCGAAGCCGACTACGCAGCGCTGGAAGCAGGGGCGGGGGCGTGGCCGGGGCGCTAGAGGCCGTCAATATCGAGGCTCAGCACGCAGCGGCGCAGGCGCTCCCTAGCCGCGCAGGTCTCGCGGACTGCGCGGCGGTCGGCACCAGACCCCCGATAGATCCGGGTCGAGCCAGGACACGGCGATCGCCCAGACGCCCCCGATCGTCGCGGTGGCGCCGAACCACCAGGCCCGCTCCCTGACGAAGGCGGGCACCGAATCGTCCGCGCCGAGCATGGCGTAGCCGCCCATCGCGAGAAAGCCGGCGCCGACGAGCGTACCGAGGATCCGCGTGACGGGCTGGTTGCGGGGGATGCGCATGCCCCTACGATACTCCATGGCGTTCAGCGCTTGATGCGGATCAGTAGCACCAGTGGCAGCACCGCGAGTGACGTTGCAATGAAGAACACGAACGCATCCAGGTAACCGATCATCGTCGCCTGGCGCGCCATCTCGCGCGACAGGGCCGCCAGTCCTCTCGCCTCGGACAGGTTCCAGGCCCCGGTCATCCAGGGCATGGAAAGGGACGGGCTGTACGGGGTGACGCGTTCGGCGATCTCCGCGTAGCTGGTGCGCGTCATGTGCACCGCGAGAGTGATGCTGAGCGAGATGTGGATGCTCGAGCCGACGTTGCGCACCATGTGGAACACGGCCGAGCCCTGGGCGATCAGCCCGGCCTCCAGCGTGGCGAAGCTCACCATGGTGATCGGCACCCAGAGCACGCCGACGCCGAAGCCTTGCAGCGCCATCGGCCAGAAGACGTCGGCCGTGCTCGGGTTGACATCGAGTTGCGCGAGCTGCCAGGCCGCCCAGGCCTGCAGGAGGAAGCCGAGCACGATCATGGCGCGCGGGTCGAAGCGGCTGGCGAAGATCATGAGGAAGAACGCAAGCAGCGTCCCCAGGCCGCGCGCGCCCAGCACGAAGCCGATCACCGAATCCGGATAGCCGCTGACTCCCTGCAGCATCGGCGGCAGCAGCGTCATTGGCGTGAAATTGAGCATGCCGAACACGAACACCAGCGCGACGCCGATGGCGAAGTTGCGGTCCGCCAGCAGGCGCTTGTCGAGAAACGGCTGCTCCGCGGTCGCGCTGTGCGCGATGAAGGCGTACAGCGCGATCCCCGCGATCGCCGCCCAGGCGACGATCTCGGCGGAATCGAACCAGTCGGCGCGCTCGCCGCGGTCGAGCGTGAGTTGCACGCCGGCCAGCGTGGCCGAAAGCAGCAGGAAGCCCAGCCAGTCGAGGCGCGCCTTCGCCGCCGGCTCGCGGTCGTGGATGAAGGCGAGGGTGCCGAGCAACGCGAGCACGGAGAACGGCAGGATCATGTAGAACACCCAGCGCCAGTCGTAGGCCTCGGCGAGCCAGCCGCCGGCCATCGGGCCGACCACCGGCCCGAGCACCGAGCCCATGCCGAAGATGGCGAGGACGGCGCCCATGCGGTGCCTGGGATAGGTGTCCAGGATGATCGCCTGCGACAGCGGCACCAGCGGCGCGCCGATCGCGCCCTGCAGGATGCGGAACAGCACCAGTTCGCCCAGCGAGTCGGCCAGGCCGCAGGCAAGCGACGCAAGGCCGAAGCCGGCGACGCCGAAGATGCACAGGTTGCGCCGGCCGAAGCGCGATATCAGCCAGCCGGCGAGCGGCGTCGCCACGGCGGTCGCGACCAGGTTGGAAGTCACCACCCAGGCGATCTGGTCGGGCGTGGCGGACATCGCCCCCTGCATCTGCGGCAGGGATACGTTGGCGATGGTGACCGTCATCGCGTAGAGGAACGTCACGGAGGTGCAGGTCGCGAGCACCAGCGCCCGCTCGAACTCCGCGGCCGCGCCGGTCGCCTCGGCGAGCGGAACTTCGCGGGCCGTCACCGCTTCCCGCTCCCTCTTCTCAGCGCCCGGACGAACCGAGCAGCTTCGGGTAGCCGCGGCTGCGCCCGGTGTCGATGCTCACGTTCACCGTCATGCCCACGCGCAGCTGCGGCTGTCCGGCGCCGCCCGGCTCGATGTCCAGAAGCACGGGCACGCGCTGCACCACCTTGATCCAGTTGCCCGTCGCGTTCTGCGGCGGCAGCAGCGCGGACTCCGCGCCCGTCGCCGGCGCGATGGTGGTGATGCGCGCCTGCCACTCGACGCCGGGATAGGCGTCGGCGACGATGCGCGCCGCCTGGCCGACGCGCATCCCTGCGAGCTGGGTTTCCTTGAAATTGGCCTCGATCCAGTGGTTGCCGGCGAGCACCAGGCTGAAGACGGCGACACCGCGCGCGACCTGCGCGCCAGGCTGGAGTTTCATGTTGTTGACCGTGCCCGCGGCAGGCGCGCTCACCCGCGTGCGCGCGAGATCCAGTGCCGCGCTGTCGTGCGCCGCCTGGGCCTCTCGCACGCGTGGATGACTGGAGGTGGGGAGCTTCGCGTCGCCGCCCAGGCCGGCGAGCCCGCGCGCCGCGCGCTCCTGCAACGCAGCGAGGCGCGCGCGCCCGGCTTCCAGGTTGTGGCGCGCTTCATCGTAGGCATCTTCGCGCACCATCCCCTGCTCCCTCAGGCGCCGCTGGCGCTCCAGCTGCACGCCGAGAAAGCGGATGCGCTCTTCTGCCTCGGCGGCGTCCGCGAGCGCCACGCGGTACTCGACGCGCAACGTTTCAACCTCGGTGCGCGCGTTCGCCAGCTGCGCGCTGGCGCGGGCGAGCGCAGTTTCAAAGGGCACCGGGTCGATGCGGAACAGCAGTTGCCCCGGCGTCACCGTCTGATTGTCGCGCACCGCGACCTCGGCGACGCGCCCGGCGACCTCTGCGCTGAGCGCGACGACGTGCGCCTTGACGTAGGCGTTGTCGGTTTCAAGGTGGCGTCCGCCTTCGGCGTAGTGCTGCAACCCGGCGGCGACCGCGACCAGCGGCACGACGAGGAGCAGCAGCGCGCGCAGCAGCCTGCGGCGCGGGCGCAGCTCGGTCACCGGAGGTTCTCCTTGATCGCCAGCAGGGTATCGACGAAGCGCTCGCGCTCGGCGGCGCTGATGCCCTTGAGCGCGTCGCGCCGCAGCTCCGCGGCGATCGCGCGCATGGTGCGCAGCGCCGGTTCGACCTCGGCGGTCAGATGCACCTGCCACACGCGGCGGTCCGAAGCGTCGTGATCGCGCCGCACCCAGCCTTTGGCCTCGAGGCGGTCGAGCAGCCGGCCGAGGGTCGGTTTTTCGATCTCCAGGGTCTCGGCCAGCTCGGTCTGGGAGACGCCATTGCTGCGGTAGAGGTGCGTCAGCACCCACCACTGCGCCCGCGTCAGGCCGAGCTTGCGGATGCGCCGGTCGTAGGCGGTGCGCATCAGCCTGGCCACGTCGTTGAGGAGGAAGCCGAAATTGCGCGACAGGTCTTCGCGGAACATGCCCGCTATGATAGTTGTCTAGCTTACGATAAGCAAGGCAAGGGAATTGCCGCGCGCCGGGCAGGCCCGGTATCATGGCCGCTGGCGAACCCCTGGCAGGAAGGAACCCCGACATGCGCGGCGCAGTGTTTCTTGGCAACAAGCAGATCGAAATCCGCAATTTCCCTGACCCGACGCCAGGCCCAGGCGAAGTCGTGCTCCAGATGAAGGCCTCGGGCATGTGCGGCAGCGACCTGAAGTTTTACCGTCCGGCGCCGGGCGAGGCGCAGAAGGCGCTCGGGCTGGGGAACAACACCGAACCCTTCATCGGCGGGCACGAGCCCTGCGGTGTGATCGCCGCGCGCGGGCCGGGCGTCTCCGGGCGCGAGGCGCCGATCGGCCAGCGCGTCATGAATCACCACTATGCCGGTTGCGGCGTCTGCGGCCACTGCCGCGTGGGCTGGTCGCAGCTATGCCGCGCAGGCATCACGGTCTACGGCGTCACCGGCAATGGCGGGCACGCCGAATACCTCAAGGCGCCGGCGCGCACCATGGTGCCGCTGCCCGACGAACTGTCCTTCTCGGAAGGCGCCGCCGTTTCCTGCGGCACGGGCACGGCGTTCGGCGCCCTGCGCCGCATGCAGACGCAGGGCGGGCAGACCCTGGCGGTGTTCGGTCAGGGGCCGGTCGGGCTTTCGGCAACGCTCATCGGCGCGAAAATGGGTGCGCGCGTCATCGCCGTGGAGACCAACAAGGAACGCCTGGCGCTGGCAAAGCAGTTCGGTGCGACCGATCTCATTGATGCATCGAAGGAGGACGTGGTGAAGGCGCTGAAGGACCTCACGCGCGGCGAAGGCGTGGATCTCACCCTGGAGTGCAGCAGTGCGCCGGTGGCGCGCCTGGCGGCCGTGCGCGCGGTCAGGACCTGGGGAACGGCCTGCTTCGTGGGCGAGGGCGGCGACGTGACGCTGGATGTGTCGCCGGACCTGCTGCGCCGCCAGGTGACGCTGATCGGCTCCTGGACCTTCAGCGCCATGGGCATGGGCGAATGCGCGCGCTTCGTCGCCGACAACGGCATCAAGCTCGACCGCATCTTCACCCACCGCTGGAAGCTGGACCAGGCGAACGAGGCTTACAAGGTGTTCGACGCCCAGTCTTCGGGCAAGGGCGTGATCGAGTTCTGATCAAATCAGGGACAGTCCACGTTTTCCAGTCACTGGAAAACGTGGACTGTCCCTGATTCAGGAGTTGGGAATGCCCTGGGTATTGACGTAGAGGGAGTAGAGCGAAGTGCTCGCCGCCATGAAGAGGCGGTTGCGGTGCACGCCGCCGAAGCACAGGTTCGCGCAGCGCTCGGGCAGGTCGATGCGGCCGATCAGCTTGCCGGCAGGATTGAAGACGTGCACGCCGTCCAGGCCCGCCTCGCCCATGCCCCAGCCGCACCAGAGGTTGCCGTCCATGTCGACGCGAAAACCATCCGGCGTTCCCTTGGGACCGGCACTGATCAGCACGCGCGAATTTTTCAAGCTGTTTTCTTTAGTAACTTCAAATGAAAGTATTTCTCTTGGAACCGAGCGTGACTGAACGATATAGAGGAGCTTCTCGTCCGGCGAGAACGCAAGTCCGTTGGGCTGGTGGATGCCCTCGGCCACGACGGTGAGTCTTCCAGACGGGTCCAGGCGGTAGACGTTGGTTGGCAGTTCGGGCTCTGCCTTGGCGCCCTCGTACCAGCCGAGGATGCCGAAACTGGGATCGGTGAACCAGATCGAACCGTCCGACTTGCAGACGATATCGTTTGGGGAATTGAGTCTTTTATTTTCAAAAGCACTTGCTAAAGTAACTACGCGCCCATCCGGCTCCGTGCGCGAAACCCGCCGCCCGCCGTGTTCGCAGGTGAGCAGCCGTCCCTGCCGGTCGCGCGTGTTGCCGTTGGCGTAGCCGGAGGGCTTGCGAAACACCGTAACCGAGCCCGTCTCCTCGTCCCAGCGCCACATGCAATCGCCGGGGACGTCGCTCCAGACGAGGCAGCGCTGGTCGCCGATCCACACCGGCCCTTCCGCCCAGCGCGTCACGCCGGTGGCGAGGCGCTCCACTTTGGTGAGGGGCATGCGGTACTTGTTGAACGCCTCGTCCAGGACGACGATCGAGGCATCGGGGTAGCGTTGGCTGGGTTGCCAATCGGAGTTCATTTCATCAACCTTTTTGACCAACTGGGCAATCTATACTCTGCGGCCAGCCCATGTCCAGAATTCTTCTCACGCATTCGCCGGAAACGCGCGCCAATTATTACGGCGACCGGGCGCTGGCGGGATTGCGTGCACTCGGCGAGGTGAAACTGAACGAAGCGGAAGCACCACTGGAAGGGGCGGCGCTCGTCGCGGCCGCTGCCGACTGCCAGCTCATCGTTTCCTACCGCCAGTCGCCCGCTCCCGCGGCGCTGTTCGAGCAGCTGCCCAAGCTGGTGGCGTTCCTGCGCTGCGCGATCGACATCCGCAACGTGGACGTGGCGGCGGCGAGCAAGGCCGGCGTGCTGGTGACGCAGGCGAGCGCAGGATTCGTCGCCTCGGTGAGCGAGATCGTGGTCGGCTTCATGATCGATCTTTCGCGCCGCGTCAGCGCGCACGCCGCCGCCTATCATGCGGGGACCGTACCTTTGGCGACGATGGGCCGGGAATTGCGCGGCAGCACGCTGGGCGTGATCGGCTATGGCGCGATCGGCCGGAAACTCGTCCGGGTGGCGCGCGCCCTCGGCATGAAGGTGCTGGTCAACGACCCCTATGTGAAGGACATCGAGCAGACGCCGGTCGATGAATTGCTGGCGCAAGCCGATTTCGTCGTGCCACTTGCCGTGGCTACTGCAGAGACGGAAAATCTCATGGGCGAGAAGGAGTTCGGGCAGATGAAACGCGGCGCTTTCTTCATCAACGTCTCGCGCGGCAACCTCGTGGATGAAGCTGCGCTCGCTCGCGCACTCGATTCCGGCCGCATCGCCGGCTGCGCCCTCGACGTCGGCCGCGCTCCCGACCAGATGCCGACGCCGTCGCTGGCCGCGCGTCCCGACGTCATCGCCACGCCGCACACGGCGGGCCTCACGTTGCCGGCGATCGAGCATCAGTCGATGGAGACGGTGGCGCAGGCGGCCGAGGTGCTCAAGGGCCGCGCGCCCAGGGGCGCTGTGAACGCGGAAAGCTGGACGCGCGTGGCAAAGCTGAAGATATGAATCGCTCCGGATTTCTCCAGCGGCCGGATTGCCGCATCTACTACGAGGTCGTGGGCGAGGGGCCGCCGATCGTCTTCGCGCACGGCCTGGGCGGCAACCAGATGTCGTGGTGGCAGCAAATGGCGCATTTTTCCGCGCGCCATGCCTGCGTCTCCTTCGCGCACCGCGGCTTCACGCCCTCGAGCGCGGTGCCGGGCGCCACGGCGCCGGACGCATATGCCGACGATCTTGCGGCCCTGATCGACGAACTCAGACTGCGCGACGTGCGGCTGGTGGCGCAATCGATGGGCGGCTGGACCTGCATGCAATACGCGTTGCGCAATCCCGGGACGCTGCGTTCCCTGGTCATGGCATCGACTTCGGGTGCGCTCGACTTTCGCCAGCTGCGGGACCCGGCGAAGGCGGAGATCGACGCATGGCGGGCGCAGGCGCCAAAGACGCTGGCCGATCTGGACGCGCGCGACATCATGGCTGCGCACGGCGAGCGCATGGCCCGCGAACAGCCGGCGGCGGCGTTGCTCTATCGCCAGATTTCGCAACTCACGCAGGCGGATTTCAAGGCGGGCGTACGCGAGAAGATCTTCCGCATGCGCGATCGCGCGCCGGCGCTGCTGGCGACGCTCGCGCTGCCGGTCTTATTCCTGACCGGCGACGAGGACTGCATCTTTCCAGCGGCCGCCGGTCCGGCGCTCGCGGCGCTCGCACCCAATGGCCGCGCCGTGCGCGTGCCGAAAGCAGGCCACTCGGTCTATTTCGAGCGCCCGGCCGAGTTCAACCGCATCGTCGACGAATTTCATTTGGCAAGCTGAAAGGGGAAGCATGAAGACCATCCTGATCACGGGCGCCGCGGGCGATGTCGGCACCCACCTGCGGCGAGAGCTGGCCGGGCAGTATGTCCTGAGGGTTTCCGATCTGCGTTCGTTGAAAAAGATAAACAGGGAGGAGAAATTCGTTCGTGCCGATATCTCCAGGTTCGCTGACGCCCTGCGCATTACGAAGGGGGTGGATGCGATCGTGCACCTGGGCGGCTATTCGGTGGAGGGGCCCTGGGAGGGCATCCTCAGCGCCAACATCATCGGCTGCTACAACGTGTTCGAGGCGGCACGCCGCAACGGCGTCAAGCGGATCCTGTTCCCGACTTCCAACCACGCCACCGGCTTCTACCGGCGCGACCAGACCATCGACCATCGCGTCTACCCCAGGCCCGACAGCCGCTACGGCGTGTCCAAGGTATTCGGCGAAGCGCTTGCCAGTCTCTACGCCGACAAGTACGGCATGGAGATGTTCTGCATGCGCATCGGCAACGTCAATCCGGTGCCGATCGACAAGCGGCGCCTGTCGCTCCTGTTCACGCCGCGGGACCTCGCGCAGCTGGTGAGCATCGGCATCGAGCACCCGGCGATCCGTTTCGAGATCGTTTATGGCGTGTCGAAGAACAAGCGCAGCTGGTACGACAATTCGAACGCCTACCGCCTGGGCTACAAGCCGCTGGACGACTCGGAAGTCTTCGCCGCCGACATCCTGCGCCGCGAGCCGCCGGGCGATGCGACCGCGGAGCTCTACCAGGGCGGCATGTTCACCGTCGCCGAAGAGATTCCGAATCCGGCGCCGCTGCCGAGAAAAGCGCGAGTGAAAAAGCGCAAATGAGCGCCCGCAATCCTGCGCAGCGCCCCGGCTTCTAGCGCGCTTCCAGCTTCGGCAGGAACCAGGCCACGAGGCCGATCGCCGGCAGGTAGGAACACAGCTGGTAGACGAAGGCGATGCCGTGCGCATCGGCGATGTAGCCCATCGCCGCCGCGCCAAGGCCGCCGAGGCCGAAGGCGAAGCCGAAGAACATGCCGGAAATCAATCCCACGCGGCCTGGCACCAGTTCGTGCGCGTAGACGAGGATCGCCGGGAACGCGGCAGCCATCAGCAGGCCGATGATGATCGTCAGCACGGCGGTCCAGAACAGGTTCGCGTAGGGCAGCGCGAGCGTGAAAGGCAGCGCGCCCAGGATCGAAATCCAGATCATCGGCCGCCGGCCGATGCGGTCCGTGAGCGCGCCGCCCGCCAGGGTGCCGACGGCTACCGCCGCCATGAAGATGAACAGCTGCACCTGGGCAGCCTGTATCGGGAGCTGGAATCGCTCGATCAGATAGAAGGCAAAGAAAGAGGTAAAGCTCGCGCTGTAGACGTTCTTCGAGAACACCAGCAGCATGAGGACGAAGACGAAGAAGATGGTGCGCACACGGGGCATATGAGCCACTTGAGTTGCGCGTGGCGCAGTTGGTGAAGCCGGCGATGGCCGCAGCCGCGCCGCGTACCACATGCCCACGCGCGTCAGCACGGCTATCGCCAGCAACGCCACGAGCGAGACCCACGCGATCGCGCCCTGGCCGCGCGGCAGGACGATGAAGGCGGCAAGCAGCGGTCCGGTCGCGCTGCCCAGGTTGCCGCCGACCTGGAAGATTGACTGCGCGACACCGTAGCGGCCCCCCGAGGCGAGCCGCGCGACGCGCGAAGCTTCCGGATGGAACACCGCCGAGCCGGTGCCGACCAGCGCCGCGGCGAGGAGCACCATCGCGTAGCTGTGCGACATCGACAGCAGCACCAGCCCGATCAGCGTCGAGCACATGCCGATCGCAAGCGAATACGGCTGCGGCTTTCGGTCCGTGTAGACGCCGACCGTCGGCTGCAGCAGCGAGGCGGTGAGCTGGAACGCGAGCGTGATCATGCCGATCTGCGCGAAGTCGAGATGCAGGTCGGCCTTCAGCATCGGATACAGCGCCGGGATCAGCGACTGCATCAGGTCGTTCAGCAGATGGCAGAATCCGAGCGAGACAAGAATGGGAAACACGGCGGTCTGCGCCGCCGGAGGAACGGCCGCCGGTATCGCGGCCTCAGTCGTCCGCATGCGCTGAAGGGCGGTGCGCGGCGACGAGTTTCTGCTGCAGCAGCGGGGGCGCCGGATCGTAGTGGCTGAACTCCAGCGTGTAGGAGCCGTGGCCCGCGGTGAGCGACTTCAAGCGCGCCGGGAACTGTTCCAGCTCCGAGAGCGGCGCCTGGGCGAGGATCTGCACCGTACCGGGCCGCGGCGCGTCCGAACCCGTGATGTGGCCGCGATGGCCGGAAAGCTCGCCGGTGATGTCGCCCATCTTCTGTTCCGGGGCTACGACGTCGACGTTGACGATCGGCTCGAGCACGATCGGCCGCGCCTTGCCCAGGGCATCCATGAAGGCCTTGCGGCCGGCCGAGACGAATGCCACTTCCTTCGAGTCCACCGGGTGGTGCTTGCCGTCGTAGACGATGACGCGCAGGTCCTGCATCGGGTAGCCGGCGACGAAGCCGCTCTGCAGCACGCCGCGCACGCCTTTCTCGATAGCGGGAATGAACTGGTTGGGAATGGCGCCGCCCTTCACCTTGTCGACGAACTCGAAGCCCTTGCCGCGCGGCAGCGGCTCGACCGTGAGGAACACCTCGCCGAACTGGCCGGCGCCGCCGGTCTGCTTCTTGTGCCGGCTGTGCCCTTCGGCGCGCGCCGCGATGGTCTCGCGGTAGGGGATCGAGGGCGGGCGCGTGTCCAACTCCACCTTGTACTGCTGCGCCATCTTCTCCAGCATCACCTTCAGGTGCATCTCGCCGATACCGCGCATCACGGTTTCATTCGCCTGCGCGTTGTGCTCGAGGCGAAAGCAGGGGTCCTCGGCCATCAGCTTGTGCAGCACATCGGAAACCTTCTGCTCGTCGCCGCGTTTCTTCGGCTGCAGCGCGAGCCCGAAGACCGCGACCGGCAGCTCCAGCGGCCTGGCGTGGATGCGCGCGTCGCTCGCCGCGTCGTGCAGGATGTGGTCGAACTGGATCTCGTCGATCTTGGCGATGGCGCAGATGTCGCCGGGCACAGCCTCGTCGACCTCGGTCTGCGTCTTGCCCTTGAGCACGTAGAGGTGCCCGGCCCGCACCGGCTTCCTGCCCTCGCCGATGTAGAGTTGCGTGCCCGGCGTGATGCGTCCCTGGTGCACGCGGAACACCGCGAGCCGGCCGATGTACGGATCGATCTCGATCTTGAACACATGGGCGAGCACATGCCGCCCCGGATCGGGCAGGGCCGTGATCTCGCTCGGCTCGCCGCCGCCGGCGGCGGGAATGTTCACGTACACCGGCGGATTGCCTTCGGCCGGGTTGGGCAGCAGTTTCACGATCACATCCAGCAGTTCGGCGATGCCGGCGCCGGTCTTCGCCGAAGTGAAGACCACGGGAATCAGATGGCCCTCGCGCATCGCGCGCTCGAGCGGCTCGTGCAGGTCGTCGGGCGCCACTTCGCCCTTTTCGAGGTAGGCCTCCATCAGCTTCTCGTCCACCTCGACCACCTGCTCGACCAGATTCTTGTGCGCTGCTTCGACCGAGGAGAAATCGGCCTCGCCCGAAGGCGCGAAGAAGCAGTCCGAGACCCTGCTCGCCTTCGCCGCAGGGAGATTGAGCGGCAGGCATTCCTTGCCGAAGGCCTGCTGGATCTTCTCCAGCAGGCCGGCCAGGTTCACGTTCTCGGCGTCGATGCGGTTCACGATCACCAGCCGGTCGAGGCCCCGTTTCGCCGCCCACTGCATGAAGCGGCCGGTCATCATCTCGATGCCGTTCTGCGCGTTGATCACGATTGCCGCGGTTTCCACTGCGGCCAGCGCCGGCAGCGCGTGGCCGAGGAAATCCGGATAGCCGGGCGTGTCGAGCAGGTGGATCCTGTGCGGGCCGTCCGAATGCGGCGCTTCGAAGCTCGCGACCGCGAGCTTGAGCGAGTGGCGGAAGGATTTCTCCAGCGGCGTGTAGTCGCAGACGGTGCTGCCGCGCTCGATGCTGCCCGCCGCGGCGATCGCGCCCGCGCGCGCGAGCAGGGCTTCAGCGAGGGAGGTCTTCCCAGACCCCGCCTGGCCGACCAGCGCCAGGGTGCGGATACGCTTGATAGGAAACTTGGACACGTCGGCCTCCCCCTGAATGGACTCCTCGCAGCTTTTATAACAGCAAGCGGCGCTGCCGGGGAAGCCCGGCGTTAAGTCTCGCCCTGGCAACGACTTTCGCGTATCGCGGTACCGCCGTAGGGCGGGGGCAGCATCCTTGAATTCGTGTACGGCCCAATGAGCGCTTTCGACGGCGGGCTCAACCAATCGACGCAACACCTTCTAATCTTGCCGGATAGGGGGTGTGTATGGCGGAAGTTGCACGGATCTGGTTCACGCCAAAGCAGAAGGCCGGGGTGTGGGAGCGCTGGAGAGCCGGTTAATGCGTTGCCGACATTGCCAGAGCTCTTGAGCGCCTGAGCGCGTGCGGCGCTCGCCAGGACCCCTAGAATCCGTTCTCGCGCAGCGTCCGCCGGTAGGCGAGCGCGACTTTGTCGAAGGCCATGTGGAGTTCGGCATCCCCATCCAAGGGCACTGGCCCGCCCGGCTGCGACTCGATGATGCGTTGGTCCTGTCCGAAAATCGTGCGCTCGAACTCCTGCATCACGCCCTCGTCCTGCTCGAGGTTGTAGTTGCGCGCCACCATGCAGTAGCCGATGCAGCGCGAGGCACTCACCGGTTGCGAGACAAAGACGTAGACCATGCCATCGGCGCCGCCCCAGTCGATATGCTCGACCAGCGTGAACGGAACCTGGATGCGGTAGCGCGTGCGCCGCATTTCAGCCTTGCGCTCTGCGGCGGCGAACACGGCCAACTTTTCGGTGTTCGGCTGGTCGGGCCGCCCATACGCGTAGCTGACGACCGGCCCGTCGATGGCCACCTCGTGAGCCGCGACCACCGGCTTGGCCGGGTCGCCGAGCAGCCCCTCGTGGACGAAAGCAAAGTGGCCGAAATCGGTGAAGTTCTCCAACTGTCGCGAAGCGTGCGCGTTCCACTCGAACGGACCGGTGCGCACCACGCGCCAGCTCGGGTCGCCGAACTCGCCAACCTCCGGCAGCGGCCAGCGCGGCGCCTCCAGCGCCACCCAGACGAGGCCGAGACGCTCCTCACAACGGTAGGCCGGCACGCAGGCCTTCGATGGCACGCGTTTCGGGTCTTCGAGCTGAGGGATGTGCACGCAGCGCCCGTCCGTAGCGAAGCGCCAGCCATGGTACGGACAGACGATTTCGCCTCCCTCGACCCTGCCCAGCGACAGGGCGGTACCGCGATGCACGCATTGATCGCGCATCGCGCGCGCCACCCCCTTCGCGTCGCGCCACAGCACGAGCCGCTCGTCGAGCAGGGTTGCCGCCCGTGGCATTTCGCCCAGGTCGGCGCTGTAGGAGACGGGATGCCACGCCTCCCGCACGGCGGCTGTGTTCATATCCGCAAGATTACTGCACCCGCCCTGCTGGTATAGAAACTCACCACCGAGCGGATCGACTTGCCCTCGTGCATCAGGTCGAAGGCTTCGTTGATGCGCTCAAGCGGCAGCACGTGGGTGATCAGGCCGTCAATGTTGATCTTCTTCTCCATGTACCAGTCGACGATCTTCGGCACGTCGGTGCGCCCACTCGCGCCGCATCAAAGACTGGCCTGATGTCGACTGCCGCCGAAAGGCGTCATTTAAGCGAGGTGGTTCTGTCGAACCGCTTGCGAACATGGCGAAAGTTTTCGCGGGACTTTGCCAGGGGCGCATAGCGCCCCGACCCCTACTTCTTCTTTTCTTCCTTTTTCACGAGCAGATCGGCGCGCTTTTTCAGGATGTCGTCGAGCTTGGACTTGGGAATCAGCAGTGTGTAGGCGGCAAGCGCTTTTTCGCGCGGCAGCCGCTCGTTGATTTTCTTCAGGCGCTCCTCGGCGTCCTTGCCTTCGGGCTTGGGCGTGCCCGCCACCGCCACGCTCGCGTAGTGGTTGTCGCCGGAGAGCTTGCCCACTTTCAGGGTGTAACTGAGGCCGTCCAGGGTGGTCGCGCTGACCAGCGTCGGCTTGTCCAGGCCGGTGGCCTCGGGCTTGAGGTCCGCGGGCGCCACGTCGGCGAGTTCGATCAGCGAGAGCGAGTAGGAGGCGGAATTCGCGCTGGTGATTTCGAGCTTTTCGCCGCCGCTTGCGCCGGCGAGCTTCCAGTCGGCGTTGTCACCTGTGCGTTCAATCTTCCATCCGCTGCCGTCGGCAAAGCGCACTTCCATGACTTTGACTTTCTCGGCGGCGAAGCCCGCCTTGCTGATCCAGTCGGCGCTGCGCGTGGAGGCTTGCGCGAGCGGATCCGAGACGACGAGCACGCGCTTGTCGTCCCCCGGCAGCATCACGTAGCGGCCGTCGCCGATGGCTTTTTCCGCATTCTCGGGTTCGTTCTTGAAGTACTTCTTGCCCGCCGTCAGCGTCGCGAGCGGCTTGCCGTCGGCGCCCTGGAACTCGATCACGGCGCCGCCCGCATCGAGCAGCAGCCGGGCGCGGTCCTTCTCGCCGATCGGCTCGCTCTGTCCAATCTTGAGGGCCATCGCCTTGACGACGAAGTCGCGCACCTTGTCGAGGTCGGCGGGAAAACCGGCGCGCTCGGCGAGCGTCCAGCGTTCGTCCTTCCTCGCGATGGTGAGCGCGGCCTTGGGCTCGCGGATCACGATGGCGGCGACCTGCGAGGCCTGCAGGCCTTTCAGCAGCGGTTGGCCGAGCGTGCCCGAGCCGGCCGGCTGGCGCGAAGCCTGCTGCTCGCGTACCAGCAGCGCGCCGCCGCCGAGTGCGAGGAGCAGTATCAGAAGAACGCCCGCAACGCGGGCATTCATGCCGGAACCTGCTGCCTGCGGCGCTTGAGAAAGAACACCCCCAGTCCGAGCAGCACCACCAGGAGCGGCATGAGCGCGATGTTCACCACCTTGGTCCAGAAGACGAGCGCCTCGGCGTCTTGGCGCAGGTTCTTGCGCAGTTCCTTCAGCTCCTTGCGCGTCTCCGTCACGCGTTTGCGGAAATTCTCGATCTCGACCTGCTGCTCCGGGGACATGAGTTGCGCCGATTTCGCCGCCCCCGCGCCGCGTGCCTTCTGCAGTTCCTGCAGTTTCTCGGTGGTCTTCTGCACTTCGTCTTCGAGGGACTTGAGGCGGCCGAAGTACTGCATCTGCGCTTCGGCCTCCATCTGACGCACCACCGAGAGCGGGCGGAAGGTCGTGGCGCGGCTGCGCAGCGAGGTCAGCGCGTCGCCCGAAGCGAGCTGCTCGACCATGCCCTGGGCGAAGGCGAGGTTGCCGTTGGAAGGCACCACGATGCGCCGGCCGAACACTTCCTGCACGTCCACCGCGGCGCCGTCGTTCAGCATGTCGACATCGGCGACGAGAATGACCGAGTTCTCGGCGGCGGACTCTTTCAGCGACGGCTCTTCCTTCCTCGGCGCGCCTTTCTTGTCCTGGGACGCCGGCCTGCCCTCGGCAAAGGCGCTCTTGAATTTGCCGGTCAGCCGCAGCGCGAGCGGCCGCGCCTTGTTCTCGGGCTGGAAACCCTTCATCGCCGCCTCGCCCGACAGCGTCGAGACCACGTTGTCCACCAGCATCGAGTTGGGCGAGCTCTTGACGAGCTCCGTGACTTTCAATCCATCGACGGGCTTGACGTCGAAGGCGCCGCCGAAGGCGTAGAGCAGGGTCTCGAGCTGGCTCGTGACGACGTCGTCCCGATTGAGCGCGGTGCGGTTTAGCGTCAGCACGGTGGGCGTATGGCGCGCTCCGGCGCCCGAGGCGTACACCACGTCGGCGAGCACCTTGCCCGGATTCATTTCGATGCCCCAGGCCTTGAAGAGCTTCGGCAGGCTCGAGCTGGTGCCGCCGCCGCCGATGCCGGGCATCGGACTGGGCTGCTGGTCGAAGTAGGCGTAGGGGTCGACGAAGGCGATCAGCTTGCCGCCGCGCAGGACGAACTGGTCGAGCGCGTATTCGGTGGCCTCGGGAACGTCGCGCGGATGGACCAGCAGCAGGACCTTGATCTCCGGGTCGATGCGGTCGGTATAGACCGGCACCTGCTTGAGGGTGAAGTCGCGCTTGAGTTCGTTGGCGAGAACCCAGGGCTCGGAACCCTGTCGCGTCATCGGGTTGAAGCGCTCGCCCATGACCGGCAGTCCGCTCATCAAGCCGAGCACCGGCCGCTCCGCGGTGGCGACGCGCGCGATGGCGCGCGCGAGGTCGTACTCGAGCAGGCGCTCGCGCTGCGCCGACACCGCCGGGATCGCCTGCTTGCGCTCGAGCTGGCTGACGGTGAGGCCGAGGTAGAACTGTTCGCCGCTGGCGAGCTGCTGCGGTTCGACGCCGTCGAGTTGCGCGGCGTCTTCGTCCTCGCTGTCGGGCTTCGGGTTGTAGATTTCGATGGCCAGATTGCTGCCCGCCACCGACTTGAACTCGCGCGTCAGGTCCTCGACGCGTTGCGCGAAGCTGCGCAGCGGCACCGGCATCGCCTGCTCGCCGCGCGAGATGTAGAGCTTCACCTTCACCGGCGCCTGCAGCCCGCGCAGCAGCTTCCGGGTGCCCTCGGAGAGCGTCTGCACCTTGCCTTCGGTCAGGTCGAGTTTCACCGGCTGGAACGAAACCAGGTAGTTGACCGCCACCAGGATCAGGAAGAGCGCGGCGAGGCCCACGCCCGAGTAGAGCAGCGACTCGTTCTTGCGCAGGAATTTTTTCATCGGTTGCGCAGCACGATGCTGGTGGCGAAGAGGGCGAACCCGATCACCGACAGGAAGTAGGCGAGGTCGCGGCCGTCGATCACGCCCTTCTGGAAGCCGTCGAAGTGGGTGACGACGGAAAAGGCGGCCACCGTGTCGATGAAGGCCGGGCTCGCCCAGCGCACCATCAGGTCGGTGACCGGGTTGAAGCCGGCGAGGATCAGGAACAGGCAGGCCACCACCGAGAGGATGAACGCGACCACCTGGTTGCGCGTCATCGCCGAGGTGAGGCAGGTCACGGCGAGATAGGCGCCGGCGAGGAAGAGGCTGCCGACGTAGCCCGTGAACACCATGCCGTTATCCGGGCTGCCGAGCACGTTGGCCGTGATGACCACCGGAAAGGTGAGCGCGAGGGCGATGCCAAGGAAGATCCAGGAGGCGAGGAACTTGCCCGCGATCGCCTGCCAGGGCGTGATCGGCATGGTGAGCAGCAGTTCGATGGTGCCGGCGCGGCGTTCCTCGGCCCACAGCCGCATGCCGACGGCGGGCACGAGCACCAGGTAGAGCCAGGGATGCCAGCCGAAGAAGGCCGCGAGGCTCGCCTCGCCGCGCTCGAAGAACTGGCCCGCGGTGAAGGTGAAAAAGCCCGTGAGCAGCAGGAAGATGACGAGGAACACGTACGCCACCGGGGAGGTGAAGTAGCTGCCCAGTTCGCGCTTGGCGATGGTGAGGATGTTTCTCATTTCGTTGCGGTGTCCGGGATCGTAAGGCGGCGGAACACTTCATCCAGCGGCCGGCCCAGTTCGTCGGGCGTGCCTTGCGCGACGATCCTGCCGCGGTCGATGATGATCGCGCGCGTGCAGGAGGCATCGACCTCCTCGAGGATGTGGGTCGAGAACACCACTGCTTTGCTCTTGCCGAGCTCCTTGATGAGGTTGCGCACCTCGTGCTTCTGGTTCGGGTCGAGGCCGTCGGTCGGCTCGTCCAGGACCAGCACCTCGGGCTCGTGGATCAGCGCCTGCGCGAGGCAGGTGCGGTGCCGGTAGCCCTTCGACAGCGTGTCGATCGACTGGTGCAGCACGGAGGCGAGGAAGCAGCGTTCGACCGCGCGCCCCACGGCTGTGCGCTTCGCGCCGCCCGAGAGGCCGCGCAGCTCGGCGGCGAATTCGAGGAAGCCGCGCACCGTCATGTCGCTGTAAGCCGCGGCGTTCTCGGGCAGGTAGCCGATCAGGCGCTTGGCCTCCAGCGGCGAATCGACCACATCGTGCCCGCCCACGCTCACCCGGCCGCTGTCGGGCGCGTAGTAGCCGGTGATCATGCGCATGGTGGTGGATTTGCCCGAGCCGTTGGGCCCGAGGAAGCCCACCACTTCGCCGCGCTCGACGCTGAACGATATGCCGTCCACCGCGCGTTTCGCGCCGAACGCCTTTACCAGGTTTTCGATCTTGATCATGAGTTGGATAGCCCTGCGGGGGCGCATTATCACCCAAAACCGGCCTCGGTTTAGAATGCGTGATCCTGAGGAGGTTCCATGAAGAAGTTCGCGTTGTTGCTGCTGTCCCTGTTTGCCCTGCCTGCCCTTGCGCAGCCGAGCCTGAAAATGATGATTCCGGCCAACCCCGGCGGCGGCTGGGACCAGACCGGGCGCGGCCTCGCCGCGGCGATGCAGAGCGGCAAGCTCGCCTCCTCGGTCCAGTTCGAGAACAAGGGCGGCGCGGCCGGCATTATCGGCCTGGCGCAGTTCGTCAACTCTTCCAAGGGCGATCCAAACGCGGTGATGGTGGGCGGGATGGTGATGGTGGGCGGCATCATCCTCGGCAAATCCGCCGTCAACCTGTCGCAGGTGACGCCGATCGCGCGCCTCACCAGCGAATGGGAGGTGGTCGTGGTGCCGGCGGCCTCGCCGATCAAAACCATGGCCGAACTGGTGAAATTGCTCAAGGAAAATCCCGGCAAGGTGTCCTGGGGCGGCGGCTCAGCGGGCGGCACCGACCACATCCTCGCCGGCCTCATCGCCAGGGCGGTGGGCGTCGATGCAGCGAAGGTCAACTACGTCCCCTACAAGGGCGGCGGCGAAGCGATCGCGGCGATTCTCGGCGGCCATGTCACGGTCGGGATTTCGGGGGTCGGCGAATTCGCCGAGCAGGTGAAGGCGGGCAAGATGCGGGCGCTCGCGCAGTCCTCGCCGAGCAAGCTGGATGGCATCCCGTCGCTCAAGGAGCAGGGCATCGACGTGGAACTGGGCAACTGGCGCGGCATTTTCGGCGCGCCGGGCATCACGCCGCAGCAGCGCGACGCTCTGGTGAAGCTGGTGAAGGATGCCACCGAGACCCCGGCCTGGAAGGCGACGCTGGAAAAGCTCGGCTGGACGCCGGTATTCCTGGGCGGCGACGACTACGGCAGGTTCATCGAAGAAGACATCAAGCGCGTCGGCGCCATTATCGAGTCGCTCGGCCTGAAGAAGTAGAGCGCGCGTGCGCCGTTGGGTGAAGTAGCGGCAGAATGCGCCGCTTCAAGCCGGCCGAGGCAGCGCTTTCCCTCGGCGTCCTCGCGCTGGGGCTCGGCGTGGCGGGCGTCACCGCAACCCTGCCTTCCGAAGGCGGTTACTCCGGCATCGGGCCGAATTTCATTCCTGGCGTGGTCGGCGCGGGCATCGTGGTGCTCGGGCTGTGGCTGTCTTACGAGGCGTTCGCGGGCGGCTGGCGCAATGCTCCGCCCGACGATGCGCGCGCGCGCGGCGAGCACGAATTCAACGCCGCCGCCTTCGGCTGGATCACGGCGGGCCTCTTCGCGCACATGGCCCTGATCGGCTGGGCCGGCTTCGTCATCGCCGGGATCGCCCTTTTCGCCTGCATCGCGCGCGCCTTCGGCAGCCTGCGCGTCGCGCGCGACCTGGGCTTCGGCCTCGTCCTCTCGCTCGGTGTGTTCGTATTTTTCGTCAAGCTGCTGAACGTCAACCTGCCCGCGGGCTGGCTCGCTCCGATCCTCGGTACGGCGGGAATCTAGGGTGGAGGCGTTCGACGCGCTGATGGCGGGTTTCGGCGTGGCATTGAAGCCGATAAACCTGCTTTGGGGATTCATCGGCGTGACGCTGGGGACCTTCATCGGCGTGTTGCCGGGCGTAGGTCCCGCGCTCACGGTGGCGATGCTGTTGCCGCTGACGGCGAAGCTCGATCCGACCGGGGCGCTGATCATGTTTGCCGGCATCTACTACGGCGCCATGTTCGGCGGCTCGACCACCACCATCCTGCTCAATACGCCCGGCGAATCGGCTTCGATCGCCACGGCGCTCGAGGGCAACCGGATGGCGAAGAACGGCCGCGCCGGGCCCGCGCTGGCGACAGCGGCGATCGGCTCGTTCGTCGCCGGATCCATTGCCACGGCGCTGCTCACGCTGCTCGCGCCGGTGGTGGTGGACCTGGCGCTGAAATTCGGCCCCGCGGAGTATTTCTCGCTCATGGTGTTCGCCTTCATCACGGTGTCCGCCGTGCTTGGCGCCTCCACCGTGCGCGGACTGACGAGCCTGTTCCTTGGCCTCTTTTTCGGCCTGATCGGCATCGACAGCCAGACCGGCCAGCCGCGCTTTGCGTTCGGGGTAGCCGAACTCCTCGACGGCGTCGACGTGGTGGTGCTCGCGGTGGGCTTGTTTGCAGTCGGCGAGGCGCTCTATGTCGCTGCCTATCAGAGCCGGCTCACGGAGACGATCGAAACCGTGAAGGGATCGGTCATGATGTCGCTCGAGGACTGGAAGCGCTCCTGGCCGGCGTGGCTGCGGGCCACGGCGATCGGTTTTCCGTTCGGCACCATTCCCGCCGGCGGCGCGGAGATCCCCACTTTCCTCTCCTACGCCGCGGAAAAGAAGCTCTCCCGGCACCCGGAGGAATTCGGCCATGGCGCGATCGAAGGCGTCGCCGGGCCGGAAGCGGCCAATAACGCCTCCGCCACCGGCGTGCTGGTGCCGCTGTTGACCCTGGGGATTCCGACCTCGGCGACTGCCGCGATCCTGCTCGGTGCGTTCCAGAATTACGGGCTGCAGCCCGGACCGCAGTTGTTCCAGGCCCAGTCCGAACTCGTCTGGGGCCTGATCGCGAGCCTCTACGTCGGCAACGTGATCCTGCTGATCCTCAACCTGCCCCTGATCGGCATCTGGGTAAAGGTGCTGTCGATCCCGAAGGACATTCTCTACGCCGGCATCCTCGTCTTCGCCACGCTCGGCGCCTACAGCCTGCACCAGTCCTGGGTGGACCTGCTCACCCTTTACGTGTTTGGCCTCCTCGGCTTCGCCATGCGGCGCTGGGACATCCCGGTCGGCCCGGCGGTGATCGGCCTGATCCTCGGGCCGCTCGCGGAAACGCAGTTCCGCCGCGCGCTTGCCATCAGCCAGGGCGACCCGACGGTGTTCTTCACGCAGCCGATCTCGGCGACGTTCCTCGCGATCACCGCGGCGCTGGTGGTGGTGCCCTGGGTGGTGCGCAAGTGGCGTTCGCGCGACAGTTCAGTCTAGCTTCTCGCTTAGGGAAACACTGAAGGATGTCGTCCTCGCGAAAGCGGAGATTTGTCAACGCTATGAAAGGAATGGATTCCCGCCTTCGCGGGAAAGACGAAGCGCAAATTCTTCAGACGCTCCTTGCCCGCGGCCAATTTATAGACAAAGTTGAGATTTGCGGTCGTTTTATAGATTTCCCGGGCATTTTTTAGAGACCCCAGGAAAATACCGCAACGAATTGATCTGCATAGGTTATTTTATCCACCGGATGGTCGCGACTTTGAAGAAGCGGAACTACACACCTCAGGCGAAGGGCACGCTCGAGGGCATTCGCGTGCTGGACCTGTCGCGTCTCTTCGCCGGCAATCTGCTGACGCAGGTGCTGGGCGATTTCGGCGCCGAAGTGATCAAGATCGAGCCGCCGGCGGGGGACACGCTGCGCGCCTGGCAGACCGCCGGCGTCTCCACGCACTGGAAGATCTTCGCGCGCAACAAGAAAAGCCTGTGCCTCGAGCTGCGCGAGCGCAAGGCGCGCGAGCTGCTGCTGAAATTGGTGCCAGGCGCGGCGATCTTCGTCGAGAGTTTCCGTCCCGGCACGCTGGAAGCGATGGGGCTCGGGCCGCAAAAGCTGCTGCGCAAAAACCCCAAACTCGTCATCGTGCGCGTCTCCGGCTGGGGCCAGGGCGGACCCTACCGCCGCCGGCCGGGATTCGGCACGCTGATCGAAGGCATGTCGGGCTTTGCCGCCATCAATGGTTTCGCCGACCGGGAGCCGGTGTTGCCGCCGATGTACCTCGCCGACGCCATCGCCGGGCTCTACGGCGCTGCCGCCGTCATGATCGCGCTGCGCGCGGCCGCGAAGAAGGGCGGGCGCGGACAGGTGATCGACCTGCCGCTGCTCGATCCGCTCTTTTCCGTCGTCGGACCGCAGGCGGCGATTTACCGTCTCACCGGCGAAATCAAACCGCGCACCGGCAGCCGCTCGACCAACACCGCGCCGCGCAATGTCTATCGCTGCAAGGATGGCAGGTATGTCGGCCTGTCCGCCTCGACGCAGAAAATGGCCGAGCGCACGTTTCGCGCCATCGGCCGCGCCGACCTGGTGAGCGACCCGCGCTACCGGACCAATGGCGAGCGGGTGAAACGCGCCGCAGAGCTGGACGCGATCATCGGCGCGTTCATCGCGCGACGTACGCAAAGCGAAAATGTCGCCTACTTCGATGCGGCGGAGGTCACCATCGGCCCGATCTACGACGTGGCGCAGATCGTCGAGGATCCGCACATCCTCGAGCGCGAGTTGCTCGCCGACTACCCGGATGCCGACATGGGCCGGTTCCCCATGCATAACGTGGTGCCGCGGCTCATGGGCACGCCGGGGTCGATCCGCACGCCCGCGCCGAAACTGGGCCAGCACAATGAGGAAATTTTGAAATCTCTTGGTTTGAACTCTGCAGAAATTAAAAACCTGAAAGAAAAAGGCATTGTCGCCGGTGAAGCCTGATCTCCCCGTCTGGCGCTCGCTGCTGTACGTGCCCGTGAATGTCGAAAAGTATGTCGGCAAGGCGCACCTGCGCGGCGCCGACTGCATCCAGCTCGACCTGGAAGACAGCGTGCCGGCTGCGCAGAAGGACGAGGCGCGCCGGCTGGTGCCCGCGGCGGCAGCCCGCGTGCGCCGCGGCGGCGCGGACGTGGTGGTACGGATCAACAGCCCTCTGGAGATGGCTTGCAAGGATCTGGAATTCTGTGTCGATGAAAATGTCGAAGGCGTCGCGGTGACGAAAACCCAGGACCCTTCTTACATACAAAAGATAGACAAGATGGTGGGTGAGCTCGAGGCCAGGCGCGGCCTGCGGCCCGGACGTACCAGGCTGATTGCCATGATCGAGACCCCAGCGGCCTTTTTCCAGATGCCGGCGATCGCGCTTGCGAGCGCGCGCCTGGCGGCGATGAACATCGGCGGCGAGGACTTCGCACTGGAGAACGGCATGGAGCCGACTGAGGAAACGCTGCTCATGCCCAAGCAGCAGATGATTTTCGCGGCGCGTGCGGCGGGACTCATGCCGCTCGGTTTCATCGCCAGCGTGGCGGCCTTCGGCGATCGGGAGGCATTCGCGCGCATGGTGCGCCGCTCGCGCCAGTTCGGCTTCATGGGCGCAGGCTGCATCCATCCGGACCAGGTGCCGGTGGTCAACCGGGAGTATTCGCCCTCGGCGGAGGAGGCGGCCTACGCGCGACGGGTGATAGAGGAGAACGCCAGGGCCGAAGCCGCCGGCCGCGCCTCGTTCGCCATCGACGGGAAAATGATCGACGTGCCGGTGGTCGAGCGCGCGCGGCGTCTGCTGGCGCGGCTTGCGGCGATAGGGGCGCGGGAAGAAAAAAAGCGCGCAGTCTCGGTGTAAAATTTTCCCTCCTATGGATAAATCACTCCTGGCAAGAACGGCGGCCGCGATGGTCGCCAAGGGCAAGGGAGTTCTCGCGGCCGATGAGTCGAGCGGAACCTGCGAAACGCGCTTCAAGAGCATCAATACCGCCTGCACCGAGGAGAGCCGCCGCGCCTATCGCGGCCTCCTCTTCACCACGCCGGGCGCCGAGCAGTTCATCTCCGGCGTGATCCTCTACGACGAGACGATCCGCCAGCAGACCGACGAGGGCGTGCTGTTTCCCGATTACATGGCGCGCAAGGGCATCCTGCCGGGCATCAAGGTGGACGCCGGGGCGAAGAATCTCGCTTTATGTCCCGGTGAGAAAGTGACCGAAGGCCTGGACGGGCTGCGCGAACGGCTCGCGGCCTACTTCAAGCTCGGCGCGCGCTTCGCCAAGTGGCGCGCCGTGATCACCATCGGCGATGGCAATCCAACGTTGCCCTCGCATGCCTGCCTCTACGCGAACGCGCATGCGCTCGCGCGCTACGCGGCGCTGTGCCAGGAAGCGTCCATCGTGCCGATGATCGAGCCGGAGGTGCTGCTCGATGGCCCTCATTCGATCGAACGCTGCGAGGAAGTGAGCGAGGCGACGCTGCGCGCGACCTACGCCGCGCTTGCCGCGCACGGCGTTTCCTTCGAGCACACTATCCTCAAGGCGAGCATGGTGGTGTCGGGCAAGGGCAATGCGCGCCAGGCCGGCGTGGACGAAGTCGCCGAGCGCACGCTGCGGGTGTTGAAGCGCACCGTGCCGGCGTCGCAGCCGGGCGTGGTGTTCCTTTCCGGTGGCCAGTCCGATGTCGCGGCGACCGCGCACCTGAACGCCATGGCATCGACGAGGGGCCTGCCCTGGCCGTTGACCTTTTCCTACTCGCGCGCGCTGCAGAACCCCGCGCTCAACGCCTGGAAGGGACAAAGCGCGAACGCCGGCGCGGCGCAGCGCGCCTTCCACCATCGCGCGCGCATGAACGGCCTTGCCGCGCAGGGCAAATGGAAGGTGGAACTGGAAAAGCAAGCCGCCTGATGGCGCTGTTCGAATCCAATATCGGCAGCCTGTCGCGCATCGGGCGCGGCAAGGTGCGCGACATTTACGCCGTGGACGGCGACAAGATGATGATCGTCGTCACCGACCGGCTCTCGGCGTTCGACGTGGTGCTGTCCGATCCGATCCCGGACAAGGGGCGCGTGCTGACTGAAATGGCGAACTTCTGGTTCGACCGGCTTGGCCACGTGGTGCCGAACCACCTCACGGGTATCGACCCGGAGAGCGTGGTCCAGGGACCCGGGGAAAAAGCCGAGGTGCGCGGCCGTGCCGTGGTGGTGAAGAAAATGAAGCCGCTGCCGGTCGAAGCGGTGGTACGGGGCTACATCATCGGTTCGGGCTGGAAGGACTACCAGGCGAGCGGCGCGGTGTGCGGCATCCAGCTGCCCAAGGGCCTGCAGCAGGCGCAGAAGCTGCCCGAGCCGATTTTCACGCCCGCCACCAAGGCCGTCAGCGGCCACGACGAGAACATTTCCTTCGAGCGCATGGGCGAAATCGTCGGCAAGGACGTCGCCGCGAAGGTGAAGGACATCAGCATCCGGCTCTACAAGGAAGCTTCGGAATTCGCCGCCACCAAGGGCATCATCATCGCCGACACCAAGTTCGAGTTCGGCCTGAACGAAAAGAACGAACTGGTGCTGATCGACGAGATCCTCACGGCGGATTCCTCGCGCTTCTGGCCGGCGGACGAGTACGAGGTCGGCATCTCGCCGCCTTCCTATGACAAGCAGTTCGTGCGCGACTACCTCGAGACGCTCGACTGGAACAAGACGGCGCCCGCACCGAAGCTGCCCGCCGAGGTCATCGCGCGCACTTCGGCGAAGTACCGCGAAGCCCTGGAGAAACTCACCGGAAAGAAACTCTCATGAAGCCACGCATCGGAATCGTGATGGGTTCCACCTCCGACTGGGAGACCATGAAGGCCGCGGCCCTGATGCTGGAAGAGTTCGGCGTGCCCTTCGAAGCGAAGGCGATGTCCGCGCATCGCACGCCCAAGGCCGTTGCGGCGTGGACCGAAGGCGCGGCGGCGCGCGGCATGCAGGCGATCATCGCTGCAGCGGGCGGCGCTGCGCATCTTGCGGGGGTGGTGGCGGCGCACACCGCGTTGCCGGTGCTCGGCGTGCCGATGGCCTCCAAGCACCTGCAGGGCCTCGATTCGCTGCTCTCCACGGTGCAGATGCCGAAGGGAATCCCGGTCGCCACCTTCGCCATCGGCGAAGCGGGCGCGGCAAACGCGGCGCTGTTTGCAGTGGCGATTCTCGCTCTTTCAGATTCTGCTCTTGATAGAAAACTATCTGAATTCAGAGCAAAGCAAACCGATGCGGTACTGAAAGCACCGCCGCTCAAGCTGTGAATTCAGAAGTCCGCCGCGCGGCGGAAATCCTGCGCGCCGGCGGGCTGGTCGCTTTTCCCACCGAAACGGTCTACGGCCTGGGCGCGGATGCTTCGAGCGCAGATGCGGTGGCGCGGCTCTATCAGGCCAAGGGACGCCCCGCAAACCATCCCGTGATCGTGCATTTCGCGGATGCGGCAGGCGCATTCGAATGGGCGAGGGAGGTGCCCGATGCAGCGCGCGCGCTGGCCGGCAAATTCTGGCCGGGCCCGCTGTCGATGATCCTGAAGCGCTCGCCGAAGGCCGGCGACTTCGTCACCGGCGGCCAGGAC
>SBAS01000002.1 GCA_005240145.1 Nitrosomonadales bacterium
ACTGAACTGTGGATGGGCCCATGCGAACTGGTAAAGCATTGTGGTTATGGATAGCTTTCAGTCTAGTACTTGGCACGGGCAACGCCCTGGCCCAGGTCACCTCTACCGGGTGGGGCGTGGCTATGTCATCGACAGACTGCTACCCCATCCTATGCATCGGTACATTGAAGTAGATGCAGGACATCTGGACACCCCGGATAAAGCTGTGAATGAGGTAGTGCAATGGCTCAAGGCCCTCAAGCCCTAACGCGACTGCCTGCTGATTTACTAGGAAGATTCAAAGAGAAGTGATTTGTCAGGGTGGCCTTGGGGCGCATTGCTTATATGCACGTGTTGAGTAAGCCGCAAATGGACATTCCATCTCTGTGTCGGGGGTTTAAAAAAAACACACCTGGGTACGAGATTACATTGTGGTGTTTCGAATGGATGCGCCACGTGTTGTGCAGTCTCTTCGGTGCGGCCATCCAACACTGGTAGAGACTGGTGCTACCCACTCCAGCGCCATTCTGATGTTGATCCTTGGATGGTGGCTGAAGGTGGTCTCTGAGGGCAATCAATGGGATCAAAGTGCCAGCAAGGTGCGCTTCCCGGGCGCGAGGCGCGCATCGACCGGCTGCAGCGGCTTCGCGCCATGGTGGAGAAGCACGAGGGCGCTTTTGCTTCAGCCATTGCAGAGGATTTTGGCGGCCGTTCGCGACACGAGACGCTGGTGGCCGAAGTCTTCGTCGTCGTCGCGGCGGCAAAGCACGCCATGCGGCAGGTCGGGCGGATGGTGGCGCAGGCCGCGGCGAAGAACCTCACCCCCGTGACGCTGGAACTTGGCGGCAAGTCCCCCGCGATCATCGATCCGTCCTGCGATCTCGCGTGCGCGGCGCCGCGCATCGCGCTCGGCAAGCTGCTCAACGCCGGCCAGACCTGCATTGCGCCCGATTACGCGCTGGTGCCCGGTGACGACGTGGCGGCGTTCGCCACGGCAATGCGCGCCGCGATGACGGCGATGTACCCGCGCTTCGTCGACAACGACGACTACACCAGCATCGTCAACGACGGCCATTACGCGCGCCTCGCTCGCCTGCTCGCCGATGCACAGGCGAAAGGGGCGCGCATCGTCGAGCTGGGAGAGAAAGCGGATGCGGCGCGCCGCCGCCTGCCGCCGGTGCTGGTGCTCGGGGCCACCGACGACATGCAGATCATGCAGGAGGAGATCTTCGGGCCGCTGCTGCCGGTGGTCGCCTACCGGGGGCTGGAGGAGGCGATCGACTATGTGGCGCGGCGCGAGCGGCATCCGCGCCTACCACGGCGAAGCGGGCTTTCGCACCTTCAGCAGGGACAAGCCCGTGTTCTTCCAGGCGCGCCACAACGGCATGTCCCTGATGCGCCCGCCTTACGGACGCGCTTTCGAACGCGTGGTCGCCCTGCTGCGGCGCCTGGCGTGATCGTCTCCGGCTAGACTCGATGCGCTTGACCATTCCGGAGTCCGAAGTCGAGCTGACGGCGGTGCGCTCGGCCGGGGCGGGCGGGCAGAACGTCAACAAGGTTTCCAGCGCGGTGCACCTGCGCTTCGACGTCGCCGCCTCTTCGCTGCCGGCGGGCGTGAAGTCGCGCCTGCTGTCGCTGAAGGACAACCGCATTACGCGCGACGGGATGGTGGTGATCAAGGCGCAGCAACACCGCAGCCAGGACATGAACCGCGACGAAGCCTGGAGCCGCCTGCATGCCATGGTGGCGAGTGCGGCGCATGTGCCGAAGCAACGGCGGGCGACGAAGCCGACGCGATCGTCGAAAAGGAAAAGACTGGAAGGCAAGATCCGGCGCAGCCGGATCAAGCAACTGCGCGGGAAGGTAAACCCGGAGAGCTAGTAGCGCTTACCGGTACTGAATTCGCTCTTCAGGCGCGCCACCTGGCGCCGGAGGAGTTCCAGTTCCGCCTGCGCGGCCTGCACGTCGGCGGCGACCTTGTTGGCGTGGGCGAGGCGGAAGCGCTCGTTAGCCGCGGTCCAGCGCTCCATCAGCTGCTGCTCCTGATCGCGCCATTTCTGTTTCTGGTCCATGTCTTAAAAAAAGCCCGGTTGCCCGGGCTTTTCGTTGTCAGCCGTCTTCGGAACGGTTGGGGATGGGAATCGAAATACCGGCGGGGATGTCATCCCGCGGCGTGCTTTGGTGCACATCCACGGCGGGCTGCCGCGGCGCGGCGCCTTTTTTCGGACGGCCGGGACGGTAGAACACCTGGAAGGGCTTGAGCGGCGGCACGACCGGCGGGCGCTCGAGGTACCTGCAATCGGATTCGGTCGGCATGCTGGCGGTGGCGCCGATGCGCCGGCCGGCGACGAACACGGTGTAGCGCAGCATGTGCGCCGATCCGGGGATCGGCTGGGCGAGGATTTCGTATTTGCCGATCATGAACCGCTTGCGCTCCTGCCGGCCGGGGAGCTCGCGCACTGCCTCGTGCACCGTCTCAGACACCTTTGGCTACCTTTGCGGCAACCTTCGGCTTGGCGGTTCGGACGATGGCGGCTTTGGCGGCCTTCGCCTTGCCACTGAGAACTTCGTCACACAACGCGACCACCTCGGGTTCCTGAAGCCGCTCCGCGTTGGCGCGCAGCTGCTTCACCTCCGGTTTGGTCAACGTTTGGATTCGGTCCTTGGTCCAGTCCATGGCTTCTTCCCGCACCCGCTATTGTACCACCCGATCGCTGCACAGGCCTATGTTTTTTTTGATTTTTTTGCCGCTGAGTCAAGCTCCGGATAGTGGCGGAAGACGTCCTGCCGGTTGAACGGAATGCGCCTTGAAGAAGTGAGGTAGGCGGCCACCCGCGGACGCGCGATAACCCGGTCATAGAGCCGCGAAATCAGGGGGAAACGGCCCTCCAGCCGGCCAAAAGCGACCGGAAACGCATAGCGCAGCCCCGCCACCATCTGGAACAGCGACAGGTCCGCGTAGGTGGCGGTCCTGCCAAGCAGGTAGCCCCCGGACTGGCCCTTCAATACCCCTTCAAAATAGTCCAGGTACCTGGGCAGGCGCACAGCGAGGAAATCGGCTGCGCGGCGCCTGGATTCCGGTACCTGCTCCTCGTAGTACAGGCCCGAGCCGATGGGGTGGTGCACGTCGTGGGCCTCGACCAGCCAGTCCGCGATGGTGAGCTGGAGCTGGTGCACCCACAGACTGCCGGGCTCGTCCTTCGGCGCCAGGCCGAGGCGCGTGCCGCGGTACAGCAGAATGTTGGTCGTTTGGGAGATCACGCGTTTGCCGGCGACGAGATAGGGAAGGGCAAAGACGCCCTTGGGCATCGAGTACCTGGCGGATGTGCGCAATACATCGACGTATTTCGCGCCTGCGTCTTCCAGCGCAAGCCGGATGAACTCGCCACGGCCCTGGATTTCCGCCCAGTAGTAAAGCTTGTACTTCACGCGGGGCTCGAACCCGTGGTGAGAGCGTCGATCGCCGGGCGCGAGCCTTCGAGCGCGCCGCTGCCCTCGACCCAGCGGCCCGAAACGAAACTACGAAGGACTTGCATCAAAGAGGATTATAGATTTCTTCGAAGAAAAACAGAGACAGACCCCGATTTAGCAATGAAAATCGGGGTCTGTCCCTGTTTTCGTCAGAATGGGTTGTAGGTTTTCTTTGGCGTGTAGTGCACGTAGCCGATGCTCGCGCCGGCGCGCAGGCCGACGCCGAGGCCAAAGCCGATCGAGGGGCCCGCCCAGAACACCTGGCGCGGCTTGGCGTTCTTCAGCGCCAGCGTGCCGTCGCCGTAGATTCAGATTGCGCAGACGGCTTTTTCTTCTTCTCGTCGGCGGCGAGGATGGCGGACGGGAATGCCGCTATGATTCCCATGGCAAGCAGGTCGCGTCGTTTCATGAGCAGGATTGTGCGCCTTCCGGGGGGAGAAAGAGCGTGACAAAAGTACCACAGGCCTATCGCCTGAACGTTGCGGATTCCGCCATCGCCGACCTGAAGGATCGCCTCGGCCGCACGCGCTGGCCGGATGAGCCGCCGCTCGATGAGTGGTCGACAGGCAGCAGCCTTGCGTATTTGAAAACCCTGACCGCTTACTGGCTCGAGAGCTTCGACTGGCGCGCGGCGGAAGCGCGCCTCAACGCTTTTGCGCAGTTCACGGTTCCGCTGCACGGCATCGACCTGCATTTCATCCATGCACCGGGCAAGCGGCCCGGCGCGATGCCCTTGCTCCTGTCGCACGGCTGGCCGGGCTCGGTGTTCGAGTTCCTAAAGATCATTCCGCTGCTGCAGGAAGAATTCACCGTAGTCGCGCCGTCGCTGCCGGGCTACGGCCTGTCCTTCAAGCCGGGACAGAAGCGTTTCGGCACGGAGGAAATTGCCGAGGCGTTCGCCGAACTCATGACCGGCGTGCTTGGCTACCGGCGCTATGGCTGCCAGGGCGGCGACTGGGGCGCCGGCATCAGTACCTTTCTCGGCTACCGCTACCCGGAGCGGATGATTGGGATTCACTTGAATTTATTAATGCTTCGGCGTGACCCGAAACTTACGGAAGATAAAACCTATCTCAAACAACTCAATCATTTCCTCAAGGAAGAAACCGGCTACCAGGCCATCCAGGGCACCAAGCCGCAGACGCTTGCCTATGGGTTGACCGATTCGCCCGTGGGACTGGCCGCGTGGATCGTGGAAAAATTCCGCACCTGGAGCGACTGCGGCGGCAATCCGGAGAACGCCATTTCGCGCGACGAGATGCTCGCCGATATTTCGCTCTACTGGTTCACCGGCGCAATCGGTTCCTCGTTCTGGCCGTACTACGCGCGGTTGCACTCGGGCTGGCCGATCCCGGAGGGCGGGACGATCGGCGTGCCGACGGGCTACGCCGAGTTTCCGAAGGAAATCCTCATCCCGCCGCGCTCGCTCGCCGAGAAAACCTATACCGATATCCGCCGCTGGAGCGTCATGCCGAAGGGCGGACACTTCGCGGCGCTCGAGCAGCCCGAAGCCTTGGCGCGGGACGTGCGCGAATTCTTCGCCCCGCTAAGGTAACCGCATGGCCTACGAATGCTTCGAGCTGAATGTGGACGGCGGCATCGCGCACCTGAAAATGGCGCGCCCTGAACGGCGCAACGCCATGACGGCCGCGTTCTGGAAGGAATTGCCCGAAATCGTTCAGGGACTGGACGCGAGGGTGCTGGTGCTCTCGTCGATCGGACCGCACTTTTGCGGGGGTTTGGATATTTCGCTTTTTCAGGGAAATCAGTCTTTCGATACGAATTCCCTGGAAGGGCGGCAGAAATTCCGCCAAAAACTTGAAGAACTGCAGGCGAGCCTGAGTACGCTCGCGGCAGCGCGCTTCCCGGTGATCGCGGCGGTGCAGGGCGGCTGCATCGGCGGCGGCGTGGACATGGCGACCGCCTGCTGCCTGCGCTACGCCACGCGCGACGCTTTCTTCGTCATCCAGGAAATCAACCTCGGCATGATGGCCGACGTCGGCACCTTCAACCGCATGCCGAAGCAGTTGCCGGAGGCGGTGGTGCGCGAACTCGACTACACCGGTGAGCGCCTTTCGGCCGAGCGCGCCGAGCGCCTGGGCTTCGCCTACCTCAACGCGCTGCAGCCCGCGATTTTCGACATCGAGGAAATAAAGCGCAGCCTGAAGAAAGTTAGAACTTGAGCGCGCGCTGGATCGCCGGGCGCGCGGCCATTTCATCGGCCCAGCGCGTCAGGTTCGGCATGCCTTCGACCGCGTCGGGCGCCATGCCCTTGATGCGCGCATAGCCGGCGTAGAGCGAAAGGTCGGCCACCGTCAGCTCGCCGCCGGCGCAGTACCTGTTTTTCCCCAGCGCGCCGTCCCAGACCTGCATCAGGCTGCGCACGCGGTCCTTGAACATCTGCGTGACGGGCGAGTTCGCATCCTTGTTCTTGGCGCCGAAAAAGGCGCCCAAGACCGGCGTCACGTCGGTCGAGGCGCTCATCAGCGCCTGCAGCATCGCCGCGCGCACGGCGGGGTCCTTGGGCAGGAACCTGCCGGATTTCTCCGCGCAGTAAAGCAGGATCGCGGTCGATTGCGACAGCGTCAGCGGCTTTCCGCCCGGGCCGTCGTGGTCCACGATCACCGGGATCTGGCCGTTCGGGTTCATGGCGAGGAACTTTGGCGTTTTGTTCTCGCCCTTGGCGAGGTCGACGAAGTTCAGCTTGTAGGGCAGGCCGGTCTCTTCCAGCGCGATGCGGGCGCGCATGCCGTTGGAAGTGCCGGCGGCGTAGAGGTCGATCATCGGAGTGCTCCTTGAAGGGGAATTGCGAGCGTAATGGAAAAGGGCCTTGATTCAGCCTTTTCCCTCGAACTGCTTGCAGCCGAGGAACTGTGCCGGCGGGTCGAGCAGGGTGACGCTTTGCGCCGTGATCTCCAGGCGCACCTTGCCCACGCCGTAGACGGCGCCGGGCGCGCCGGCCAACTTTTCGAGCCGGATCTCGCGGTCGGGTGCGATGAGCCAGACCGCACCGGCATCGAGGTTGCGCACGTAGAACACCCTGCCGCCCTCGCAGCGGTACTCCGTCGAGTTGGAGGGCTTGCGGCTCTGTTCGGTGGCGCCACGCTCGGCGAAGGGCCAGACGTTGAAGCCACCGCAACCGGTGAGCGCGCTGAGAAGGAAAATCGCTACGCCGAGGCGCCCGATTCTCATTGCTTGTCTGTCAGCCCTCGTCGGAGGCCTGCGGAAACGCCATGCCATGCGGCAGTTCTTCGCGCGGCGGCGTGGGCGCATCGACCGCGGCGCGCGGCGGCGCGCCCTTCTTCGGACGGCCCGGACGGTAGACCGCCTGGTAGGGCACCAGCGGCGGCACGATCGGGGGTTTTTCCATGAACAGGCAATCGGATTCCGAGGGCACGCTGGCCATCGCGCCGATGCGCCGCCCGTCGACGAAAACGGTGTAGCGGAACATATGCGCCGAGTAGGGAAACGGCTTGGCGATGATCTCGTACTTGCCTACCATGTAACGCTTGCGTTCTAGGATGGGGATGCTCATAGGTTCCAAATTGAAAAAGCCCGGTTGCCCGGGCTCTTTATCAGCGGATCAGGCGTTCAGACCGGCTTGACGTTGGTGGCGTTCGGGCCTTTTTCGCCCTGGCCGATGTCGAATTGCACCTTGTCGTTCTCTTTGAGCGACTTGAAGCCGCCGCCCTGGATGGCCGAGAAATGCACGAAAAGGTCCTTGCCGCCATCGTCCGGCGTAATAAAGCCGAAACCCTTGGCGTCGTTGAACCATTTGACGGTACCTGTACTCATTGGTCTATTTCCTTGAAATTATTGGACTACGTAATAAGGGCGATTTTATGTTGGCCCTGCGGAAAATCAAGGAAGAGATGGACCTGATGAGCACCAGCGCATTCATACGAACATCGCTTGCGACCTGACCAGCCTTTTCACTGCTTGAGAATCCTGCCCTGCCTTTATACAGGGTTCCGCGGGTTCGGTCAATCAAATCAAAAGCTTGGCGTTTTCCCGCCGGGGCGGGGAGGGAACTCGCGCGGCGTTGCGGTAGTCTGACGCCCATGGATCGGACTCTCAGGTTATGCGTGGCGCTCGTCCTCCTGCCGCTGTGGACTGCGCTCGGGGCGCAGGAGATGTACAAGTGCAAGGACGCGGCCGGCAAGATCACCTATTCGGGCAAGGAGTGCCAGCTGATCGGGCTGATTTCCGCCGGCGAGGTGACGGGCAGGGCCAGCGTGGCGCCGGCCTACGTGCCGCCGAAGACCAGCACGGCGCCAACCGCGCCGGCAGTTCGTTCCGTCGCCAGCCAGGGCGCGCCGAAAAAGCAGACGCAGGCGCAGGCCGAGCCGGAAAAAAAGTGCTTCACCGTGAAAACCGCCAAAGGCACGGCAACCCGCTGCAACGACGTGCTCGATCCCGTTCCTGACCCCAAGTAAGCAAGGCGTTCGGAAAAGGCATGAAACGCAGAACAGTATTGACGTTCGGGGCCGGCCTTGCCGGGCTCGCGCTCTCGCCCGGTTTCACCCGCTTCGCGCACGCGCAGGATCCGGCAGCGAACTGGCCGGCGAAGACGGTGCGCCTGATCATTCCGTTCACGCCCGGCGGCAGCACCGATTTCCAGGGCCGCCTGCTGTGCGACTGGCTCGCGCGCCATTTTGGCCAGCAATTCATCATCGATCACAAGCCCGGCGCCGGCAGCAACATCGGCGTCGCCGAGACCGCGCGTAGCGCGCCCGACGGCTACACCATGGGCTGGATCACCGTTGCCTCGCACGCCATCAATCCGACGCTGTACGCGAAGCTGCCTTTCGACCACATCAAGGACTTCGCTCCGGTGTCCATGACCGGCACGTTTCCGAACCTGCTGGTGGTGAACCCCCATCTGCCGGTGCGCACCGTCCCGGAATTGATCGCATTGTTGAAGAAAGACCCGGGCAAATACGCATTCGCATCCTCGGGGCAGGGCACCTCGCTGCACCTCTCGGGCGAATTGTTCAAGGTGATGAGCGGTACCGACATGTTGCATGTGCCCTACAAGGGCGGCGGCCCGGCGCTTGCGGACGTGATCGGCGGCCAGGTGCACATGACCTTCGGCAACATGCCCACGGTGATCGGTCAGGCGCGCAGCGGCAAGGTGCGCGCGATCGCCGTCACTTCGCTCGAGCGCTGGTTCAGCGCGCCGGACATTCCCGCCGTCGCCGAGACCCTGCCCGGTTTCCAGGCCATGTCCTGGCACGGCGTCGCGTTCCCGGCCGCCACGCCGCCGTCGATTGTGGAGAAACTCTCCGCCGCGATCCAGCGCGCCATGGCCAGCACCGAGATGCAGGAAAAGTATGCCGCCGGCGGCTCGAAAGCCACTGCCATGACGCCGCAACAGTTCGCCGCCTTCATCAAGGAGGAAACCGAGCGCTGGGCGCAGGCGATCAAGGCTTCAGGCGCCCGCATCGAGTAGCAAAACAGGGACAGTCCACGTTTTCCAGCAGAAAACGTGGACTGTCCCTGTTTTGCTCCCGCTACGCTCCCAGCAGCGCGGGGGAGGGTTTCAGCTCGCCGCGCTCGACGCGCGTCACGATCTCGGTCAACTTTACGTGGCTCGGCGCGGGCACGCCCACCGCGGCGCCCCTGGCCGCGATGAAACCGTTCATGGCGTCGATCTCGGTGCGCCGGCCTTTGAGGATGTCCTGCGCCATCGAGGGCCGCTGGATATTGGCGCGCGGATTCGCCTCCGCCTTCGGCACGAGCGCGGCTTCACATTCGGCGAGGGCAGCGGCGTCGCCCTCGGCCGCGCGCGCGAGGCGCTCGGGCTCCAGGCCGCGGACTTTTTCCAGCGGAAAGCCCAGCGCCTGGCCGACGCGGATGGCTTCGCCGGCGAGCGCGATCTGGAACTTGCGGATCACCGGGTTGCGCAGGCAATCGCCCGAGGTGAGGCCAGTGGCGGCGGTGACGCCGTTGCCCATGCCGTTCTGCACCAGCTTCGACCAGCGTTCGCCCCACAGGTTGGTGGTGACTTTCGCGCTGTCGATGCCGCGGAACCATTCGGCCAGTTCTTCGACGCGCCGCGTCACGCGCCCGTGCGGTTCGCCGATGCGGAAGATCGTGTACTTGTCGCCGCCCTTGGCCATCGTGCGGCGGATGTGCGCCGGTTCGTACAGGTCCACCGAAATCAGCGATGCCACCGCGCCGACGGTGCGGCCCCAGCCGACCACGCTCGCGACGGTTTCCTCGTTGAGGCAGTTCTGCAGCGAAAGCACGAAGCCTTCGGGCGTGAGGTAAGGCTTGATGAGCGCCGTCGCCCAGGCGGTGTCGTACGACTTGACCGCGACCATGGCGATGTCCACGGGCTGCCTGGCGAGCGACTGGACTTCAGTGAGATGCAGCGTCTTCGCGCTCTTGACGACGAACCTTTCCTCCGGCGTCATGCCGTCTAGCTCCAGGCCGCGCGCGCGGATCGTCTCGACGTGCTCGGGCCAGGCGTCGATCAGCGTGACGTCGTGGCCCAGATGCGCAAGCGAGCCGCCGACGTACCCGCCGAGCGCTCCTGCGCCTACGATGGCTATGCGTTTTTGCATTACGCCATAATAGACTTTAATTACCTATGGACGCACACAGACCAAAGTACCAGTCAATCCAGGTTCTCCCCCTGGCGGGCGCGCTCGGCGCCGAATTGCTCGGCGTGAACCTGAAGACGCTGGAAGACACGGCCGGGTGGAAGGAAATCCATCGCGCCTTCGTCGAGTACTCGGTAATCGTGTTCCGCGACCAGGACCTCGCGCCCGCCGACCTGATGCGCGTCGGGGCGAAGTTCGGCGAACCCTGCCACTACCCGTTCGTCGTCGGCATGGAGGGGTTTCCGTACATCTTCGAAGTCGTGAAAGAGCCCGCGGAGACGAGGAACTTCGGCGGTGCCTGGCATTCCGACACCACCTACCTCAGGCAACCGCCGCTCGCGACGCTGCTCTACGCGGTGGAAACGCCGAGCCACGGCGGCGACACGCTGTTCGCGAACACGCGCGCCGCCTACGACGCGTTGTCGGAAGGCATGCGCAAGACCGTCGACACGCTGATCGGCGTGAACAGCGCAGAACTCAAGTACGGCGGCGGGCGCACCGCCATGCACAAGAAGATCGCCGGCATGAAGATCCAGGACACCGAAGCGGCCGACCAGTACCTGTCCGAGCACCCGGTGGCGCGCACCCACCCGGAGACCGGCCGCAAGGCGCTCTACGCGAGCCGCGGCCACACCACGCATTTCAAGGGCATGACGGAGGAGGAGAGCGCCCCTCTGATCAATTTTCTCGCCCAGCACCAGACCAGACCGGAATTTACCTGCCGCATGCGCTGGGCGCCGGGCACGCTCACCGTCTGGGACAACCGCTGCACCCAGCACAACGCGATCAACGACTACCACGGCCAGCGCCGGCGCATGCGGCGCCTGACCGTGGGCGCGCAGACGCCAAGCTAGGATCCGGCCATGGCGAAAGGCAAAAGCACCCGCATTAGCACCCTCAAGCGCGCGGCGCCGAAGAAGCGCGCCCGCAAGGCCAAGGCAGGGACCCGGGGTTTACTACCGGGCGAGTGTGTTCTTGAAACCCCGGATAAAGACGCACAGGAAGTAAAAACAAGAATAGAAAGCGAAGGCGGCCAGGTGCTGGCGGCCTACCGCGATCCTCTGGGTCGGAACTCGCTCCTGCTAGCGATCCTCCCGCTCGACCGCGTCGAGCCGACGCCGTTCCAGCGCGACGTCTCCGACATGCACCACAAGCGCCTTGCCGATGTCATCGACAAGACGGGCTTCTTCCTCGATCCGATCATCGCCATCACCGCGCCGAAGGCGGGCTTCTGGACGCCGAACGGCGGCCACCGGCTCGCCGCCATGCGGCGACTCGGCGCGCGCTCGCTCACGGCGCTGGTTGTCCCCAAGCGCGAGCTCGCCTGGCAGATCCTGGCGCTGAACACCGAGAAGGCGCACAACCTCAAGGAGAAGTCACTCGAAGTGATCCGGATTTATCGCGGCCTGATCGAGGAGGACGATGCGAAAACGGAAAAAAGCTTTGCCTTCTATCTGGAAGAGGCATCGTTCGTCACGCTGGGCTTGTGTTACGAGAAAGTGCCGCGCTTCAGCGGCGGCGCGTACAACTCGATTGTGAAAAGGTTGAGTGAATTCTCTTCTTCTTCCCTTTCCGTTGCTTTCAAAACCCATCAAAAACATTCGGCAATGCTGCTCGACCTCGATGCGAACGTCGCCGAGGCAGTCGCCAAGCTCAAAGCCAAGGGCTTTGTCAGTCCCTACTTGAAAGCCTTCGTCGTGGCGCGCATCAACCCGCTGCGCTGGATCATGGGAGAACCGCCGCCGCTGGAAGAGGTTCTGAAGACCATGCGCGAGCGGGCAGGGAAGTTCAGCGTCGACAAAATCAAGCAGGAAGACATCGCCTCGACGGGTGGAGCCCGGGACGATTCGGACTAGGAGCTAAGTGCCTCGCGTACGAACTCCATGCGGTCCTGGCCGAAGAACATGTCCTTGCCGACGAACAGGGTCGGCGCGCCGAACACACCGCGCTTCACCGCCTGGTCGGTGACTTCGATCAGGCGCGCCTTCACCGCCGGATCGCCCACCAGGGCCACGAACGCCGCGGGATCGAAGCCCGCTTTCTGCAGCGTCGCGCCGACGACCTCCGGATCGCCCAGGTTGCAGGGCTCGACCCACATGGCGCGATACATCAGGTCCACGTAGCGCAGGAACTGGTCCGGCTGGCGCATCTGCAGGCCCAC
>SBAS01000078.1 GCA_005240145.1 Nitrosomonadales bacterium
GGCGGGGTGGCGCGGCTGGTGCTCACCGAAGGCGCGGCGCTGGGCGCGCTCGGCGCGGCGCTCGGCCTCGCCATAGGCTACGGACTTGCCGTGGCCGCCGCGGGCGCCGGCGGCGCGGACCTGGGCGCGGGTTACTTCCGCGGCGTGGCGCCGAAGATCGAGTTTCCGCCCCTGAGCGGCGCCGGCTATTTTCTGGGCGGCATCGCGGTGGCGCTCGCAGGCGCGCTCCTGCCCGCGCTCGACGCAGCGCGCGCCGCGCCCGCGCAGGCGCTCAAGGCGGGCGACGAGCAGGGCATGTTCGCCCGGGCGGTCACCGTGTGGCCGGGGATTGCTCTTTTTGCCGTTTCTCTGCTGCTACTTCCCATCAAACCCCTGAACGGCATTCCCGTGGCGGGCTACCTGTCGATTGCCTGCATGCTGCTGGGGGGAATTCTTTTAATGCCTTTTCTCTCCCGCTTCGTCTTTTCCAGACTAAGAGTAAAAAAATACATTCCTGGCCTGCTTGCGCTGTCGCAGCTGCGCGGCGCGCCGGGGCAGGCGATGGTGAGCCTGGCGGCGATCGTCGCCAGTTTCTCGCTCATGGCGGCGATGGCGATCATGGTGGCCTCCTTCCGCAGCTCGGTGGACGACTGGCTGGGCGCGGTGCTGCCGGCGGAACTGTACTTCCGCACCACGCACGCTGGCGAGACCGCGTGGGTCGATCCGGCGCTGGAAGCGCGCGTGCGCGCCCTGCCGCAGGTGGAGCGCGTGGTGTTCCTGCGCAGCAGCCGTATCACGCTCGATCCCGCGCGGCCCGCGGTCGCCTTGATCGCGCGGGACGGCGGGAGGCTGTTTTTTCCGCTGGTCGGCAAGGCCTACGAACGCAGGCAGGGCGATCCTCCGCCTGCGTGGATCTCGGAAGCGGTTGCCGATATTCATGGTTTTGCTCCAGGAAATGAAATTCAAATTCCAATCGGAGGAAAGAACGCCAAATTCGTCGTTGCCGGAGTCTGGCGCGACTACGCGAGGCAGCACGGCGCCATCGTCATCGAGCGCGAGACCTACGCTGCGCTCTCGGGCGACCGGCGCGCCAACGATGCCGCACTGTGGCTGAAGCCCGGTGTGACCGAAGCCCAGACCACGGCGGCATTGAGGGCGCTTCCCGGGGGCAGCGTGTTCGAAGTTTCCGGCCCGGGCGAGATCCGCAAGGCTTCGCTCGCCATTTTCGATCGCAGTTTCGCGGTCACCTACGCGCTCGAGGCGGTGGCGGTGATCGTGGGGCTTTTCGGGCTGTCTTCCAGCGTGGGCGCCATCGTGCTCGCGCGGCGGCGCGAATTCGGCATGCTGCGCCACCTCGGCATGTCACGCAGGCAGATCGGTTCCATGCTTGCCGCCGAGGGTGGTCTGCTCGCGGTGCTCGGCGTCGCGGTGGGCCTTGCGCTAGGCGGCGCGATCAGCCTCGTTCTCATCCACGTCGTCAACCGCCAGTCGTTCAACTGGAGCATGGACCTGCACGTGCCGTTCGGATTGTTGGCGGGCTTATCTCTTCTGCTGGTTTGTCTGGCAGTCGTTACGGCGTGGATTTCCGGTAGAGAAGCGACAGGAATCGGCCCGGTGCGCGCGGTGAAGGAGGACTGGTGAACCGCAGGGAGTTTCTCGCCGCCGGGCTGGTCTATCCGGTCGTTGCGCCGGGCTACCGCTTCGAATTCCCCCGCGACCACGGTGCGCATGCGAACTACCGCCAGGAGTGGTGGTACGTGACGGGCTGGCTGAAGACCGAGCGCGGCAAAGATCTGGGGTTCCAAGTCACATTTTTTCGGGCCAGGCCGGATATCGAGACCGCCAATCCCAGCAGTTTCACCCCGCGGCAGCTGATCCTCGCCCACGCCGCGCTCTCCGATCCGCGCCATGGGCGCCTGCGCCACGACGAGCGCGCTGCACGCACGGCGCTCGCAATGGCGGGGAGCACGGAGGGGACGACGAAAGTATGGGTGGATGATTGGTCGCTCGAGCTTTCAAACGAACATTACAAAACGAAAATTCAAGCCCGGGATTTTTCTTTGGAACTGCAGTTTGAAGCGAAAAGCAAAATCCTCTTGCAAGGCGAGCAAGGTTTCAGCCGGAAGGGCAACGGCCCTGAGGAAGCCAGTTACTATTACAGCCGCCCCCAGTTACGCGTCAGCGGCACCGCCAACGGCTCGAAAGTGACAGGCACCGCCTGGCTGGACCACGAGTGGTCGAGCCAGTACATGGCGGCGCAGGCGAGCGGCTGGGACTGGTGCGGCATCAATATGGACGACGGCAGTTCCTTGATGGCGTTTCGGATGCGGGACAAGGAGGGCAAGGCGATCTTCGCACCGCCCGGAGTTTCGTTTGAAGTTCTCAGGAAATGGAAATCACCTCGTACAGGCACCGAGTATCCGGTTGAAGTCCTGGTAAAGACCAAGGAAGCCGAAATGCACCTTCAGCCGCTCATGGACGACCAGGAGCTCGATGCGCGCGCAAGTACCGGCACCATCTACTGGGAAGGCGCGGTGCGCGCGCTGCGGGCCGGCAAGCCAATCGGGCGCGGTTACCTGGAACTCACGGGCTACTGGCGGCCGATGAAGTTCTGAATCCATGCCGCAAATCGCCGCCGCGGGGCACAGGCTGGAATACCAGTGGGTCGGCAAGACCGGGCCGACGCTCGTCTTCCTGCACGAAGGCCTTGGCTCGATCCGGCAGTGGCGCGATTTCCCGGCGCGGGTCGCCGCGGCCACCGGTTGCCGCGCGCTGGTTTACGACCGCTACGGTTACGGCAATTCGGACGTGCTGCGCGAGCCCAGGGTCGGCATCGAATTCATGCATGACGGCGCGCTCAACGAGCTGCCGGAGCTGCTGGAGAACCTGAACATCGAGAACCCGATCCTCATCGGCCACTCGGATGGCGCCTCCATCGCGCTGATCTATGCCGGCACGTACGAGGTGCGCGGCGTGGCGGTGATGGCGCCGCATGTTTTCGTGGAAGATGACGGTTTGAAAAGCATTGTGGAAATAAATGCAACCTTCGAAACATCAGGCCTGCCCGAGCGGCTGGGCAAGTACCATCGGCATGCGCGCAAGACGTTCCACCTCTGGGCCGATGCCTGGCTGGATCCCGCGTTCCGGCAATGGAACATCGAGGAGTACCTGCCGAGGATCCACTGCCCGGTGCTCGCGATCCAGGGCGAAGAGGACCAGTACGGCACCATGGCGCAGCTCGATGCCATCGCGCACCAGGTGAAAGGGTCCTGCGAGCTCTCGAAGCTGCCTGGCTGCGGCCATTCACCGCACAAGGATCAGCCGCAGAAGGTATTGGATTCCGTTGTCGCTTTCATAAAGAAAATCATTGGAACAGACCCTTAGGTCGGACATGCGCACCATCGGCCTGGTCGCGCTTGCGCACGGGCTGTCGCATTTCTTCCAGATCGCCACCGCGGTGCTGTTCCCGTTGATCAAGGACCACCTCGAGGTCTCCTACGTCGCGTTGGGCGGCACCGTGGCGCTCTACTACGTGGTGAGCGGCATCTGCCAGACCGCCGCCGGTTTCGCGGTGGACCGCTTCGGCGCGCGCCGCGTGCTGTTCTTCGGCATGGCGCTCGCGGTCGGGGGCGCGGCGCTGGCGGGTCTCGCGCACAGCTATGCGATGCTCGTGGCGGCGGCGCTGATCGGCGGCATCGGTAACAGCGTGTTCCATCCTTGCGATTTCTCGATCCTCAATTTCCGCGTGACCAAGGAGCGCCTCGGCTACGCCTTCAGCGGCCATGGCATGGCCGGGTACCTGGGCTACGCGGTGGCGCCGGTCTATGCCGTCGTCATGGCAAGCGCGTTCGGCTGGCGCGGCGCGCTGCTGGGCGCGGCGCTGCTGGGGGTGGCGGTGATCGCGGTGCTGGCCGTCTACCGCGATGCGATCCATGCGGAGCCGGTAGCGCGCGGCTCCGCGGCCGCCGGTACCGGATTGAAGGCGGATTTCAGGATCCTTACTTCGCTGCCGGTGCTGATGTGCTTCGGCTACTTCATCCTCGTCTCGGTGCAGTTCATCGCCACGCAGAATTTCGGCGTCGTCACCTTCATGGCGCTCTATGACGTGAGCGCGGTCCTGGCCTCGACCGCACTCACTATTTATCTGGTCGGCGGCGCGGCGGGGATCCTCGCCGGCGGTTTCATCGCGGTACGCACCTCGCGCCACGACATGGTCGCCGTTACCGGCATGGCCTTCAGCGCGTTCCTGATGTTCGTCCTCGCCTCGGCCTGGCTTGCGCCGGCGCTCCTGCCGCTGTTGTGCGCGGCGGCGGGCTTCGCCACCGGCGTGACCGGCCCCTCGCGCGACCTCATCGTGCGCGCCACCACGCCCGCCGGCGCCACCGGCAAGGTTTACGGCTTCGTCTACTCCGGGCTGGACGTCGGCTCGATGGTGACGCCGGTCTACTTCGGCTGGTTGCTCGACGGCGGAAGGCCGTCGATGGTGTTCTACACGGTCGTGGTCACGGCAATGCTGACCATCGCCACGGTGCTGAACCTGCCGGGCAACAAAACTACCGCCAGGGCTTAACTCGCGTAGTTGCTGCCCTTGCGCTCGAGGAGGCGCAGCAGCGCAGGCCAGTCCTTGTGCTGCGAGGGCCGGTTGGCGCGGTTGAATTGCTTCGAGGCGGCGTCGCCGGCCGACTTGCTCATCTGGATCACGTTGTCCATGCCGCCGGCACAGGCGTCGATCTGGATCTGGCAGGCGCAGTCGAGGTAGTACATCAGTTCGAAGGCCTCGCGCACCGATTCGCCCAACGTCAGCAGGCCGTGGTTGCGCAGAATCATGACGCGCGAGGTCTTGCCGATGTCGGCCGCCATGCGCTCGCGCTCGTTCATGTCGAGGGCGATGCCCTCGTAGTCGTGGTAGCTCACCTCGCGCTGCACGCGCATCGCGTGCTGGCTGATCGGCAGCAGGCCGCATTTCATCGCCGACACGGCGACGCCGGCGCGCGTGTGGGTGTGGATCACGCACTGCGCCTCGGGGCGCGCCTCGTGGATGCAGCCGTGGATGACGAAACCGGCCTCGTTGTAGCCCAGTCCCAGCGGATCGTCGATCGTCTTGCCGTCATGGTCGATCTTGATCAGGTTCGAGGCAGTGACTTCCTCGAACATGAGGCCGTAGGGATTGATGAGGAATTCCTCGTGTCCGGGCAGGCGCGCCGAAAAATGGGTGTAGATGAGGTCCGTCCACTTGAAGACCGCGGCGAGCTGGTAGGCCGCGGCGAGGTCGAGGCGCAGCTGCCACTCTTCTTTGCTGACGCGGTCTTTAACCGACGGGTTGCTACCCAATCGTGACTTGCGGGGCTTGAGTACGGCGCTCATTGGCAATCTCCGGATATTGGTTTGATTCTACTGCTTCCATGGCTTCGAGCAGCAGCGCAGGATCGTTCTGCGAAAGGCGCGCCGCGTCCGACAGCATGCGCCGCCACAGCCGGGCGCGGCGATGGCCGTGGTACAGGCCCAGCATGTGCCGGGCGACGTGGCGGAGCGACGCCTGCCTTGAAGCGTATTTCACCATTGCCCTGACGACATCGGACCGGGATTTACCCGGATCCGCCAGTACCCATGGATCGTGATATGCGGTCCGGCCCAGCATTACGCCATCAACGCCTGGAACCAGGTCTTTTTTAGTAACCCCGCCGTTCAGAATTATTTCCAAGGCCGGAAAATCCCGCTTTAACCGATAGACGTATTCGTACTTCAAGGGCGGAATCTCGCGGTTCTCTTTCGGCGAGAGGCCTTTCAGCACGGCATTGCGGGCGTGGACGATGAACGTCCGGCAACCTGCCGCGGACACGGTCTCGACGAACTTCCCCATGAATGAAAAATCTTCCATGGCATTCAGCCCAATCCGGTGTTTCACCGTGATCGGAATCCTCACGGCTGCACGCATGGCGCGCACGCAATCGGCCACCAGCTCGGGCTCTGCCATGAGGCAGGCGCCGAACGCGCCGCGCTGCACGCGCTCGCTGGGGCAGCCGATGTTGAGGTTGACCTCGTCGTAGCCGTATTGCTCGACCAGTTGCGCGCAGCGCGCCAGTTCATCGGGTTCGCTGCCGCCGAGTTGCGCCGCCACGGGATGCTCCTCTGCGTTGAAGGCGAGGTGCCGCTCGACGTTGCCGTGGAGCAGGGCGCCGGTCGTGATCATCTCGGTGTAGAGAAAGGCGCTGGAGGAAACCTGGCGCAGGAAATAGCGGCAGTGCCGGTCGGTCCAGTCCATCATGGGCGCCACGCAGAGACGATGAGCGTTATTTTTGCTGGAGTTTTGCGAAAATTTAGTCACTTAAGCCTGAGCAAGGATTGGTCCGTTTCCCGCTATTTTCCTAGGTTTTCCTCTGTTTCTCACCACTTCGGTGTACCAAAAGTGCACCAGGTACACCGACTTTGAATCTATGCATCGATGGCCCCTTCAGTGAGCGAGTTTCCGTTCAAGGGAGTAACGGTCGGTCCAGTCACTTTCACAATGCGACCGGATTTTGAATGAAGCGCCACTCTGGGAACGGAATGTCAGTCGGTCCAGTCGCAAGATAGCGCGCACGGCTTGCTGACGATGATCGATGACAACCTTGCGCAACGCAGCGCTACTTACGGGTGGTCCAGCGGCAGATCGGGAGTGATCGTGTCTGCCGTGTCTTCGGATACCGCGTAGCCCATCGCTCGGTAGCCGCGCAGCCGCTTGTTGAACATGCGCGCGAGCGCCGGGATGTCGGCATCGACGTAGTCGTAGATCCGGACCTCATGTTTGCCGGAATGGACACGGTGCAGCCTGCCAGCATATTGCTGGAGCGTGCCGCGCCAGGAGATCGGCATCGCGAGGAAAAGCGTGTCGAGCCGCGGGTCGTCGAAACCCTCTCCGATGAAGCGCCCGGTCGCGAGTACGACGCGGCGATGGTCGCCGGAGGATGCGCCAAGGCGGTCGATCGCCGCGGCCTGCTTGCGGCGTGCCATGCCGCCTGCTAGCACGATGATTTCCGCCGGTGCCGCATTTCTCAGGATGTCCGCGAGCCGATTCAGGTGGTCCCTCCGCTCGGTCAGCACGAGCGGATTACGTCCATCCCCTAAGGCCGCGAGGATGTCCCGCACAATCAGCGCATTTCGAGCTTCCGATCGTCCGAGCACGCCGAAAATCGATTGGATGCCATCGATGCCGATGGGCGCCGCGAGATCAGTGCGACGCGGAATGACGATGTGGCGCACGCCGGCCGCTGCTCGCGCGTTCGAGCCACGGAAGCGAATCGGCCCGCACTGCATGAAGATGATGGGGTGGTGACCGTCGCGCCGAAGCGGAGTTGCTGTCAGTCCCAGGACGAATCGCGCCTTTGCTTCCTTCATGACCCGCTCGAACGAGAAGGCGGATACGTGGTGACACTCGTCGACGATTACTTGGCCGTAGTTCGCCACGACGTCGCGTACGACGCCCTTGCGCACGAGGCTCTGCATGACGGCGACGTCGATGATGCTGGTTGGCGAGCGCTTGCCCGCACCGATTATTCCGATCGATCGGTCATCGATGCCCAGAAAGGCGGACAGGCGACTGCGCCACTGATCGAGCAGTTGAGTCCGGTGAACGATGATCAACGTATTGATCTTGCGCGCGGCAATCGTTGCGGCTGCAACGACTGTCTTGCCGAACGTCGTGGGGGCGCATAGAAACCCGATCTCGTGAGCAAGCACCGCATCAACAGCCAGAGTCTGGTCGGGATGCAGCACGCCCTGGAAGATGGCGTCGATCGAAATTCCGGGATGCCGCTTGTCTTCCAACTGCAGTGCGATACCACAATCGCGCAGCAAAGCCCGCACGTCGTCGGCACACCCGCGTGGTAGCGCGAGGTGATTCTGGAAGTCCTCCGCGCATCCGATGATTCTCGGTTTGCCGAATGTCGAAAGACGGAGCGATTGCGCCTGGTAGAACATGGGGTTCTGGAACGCGGCGATTCGGGAAAGGCGATTGATCAGCCGCTCCGGCAAGCTGTCCTTGGGGATGAACAGCATATTCGCGGATACGATTTTCACCGTGTCCGGGAAGGGGCCCGCAAGGTGAGGTTCAGATCTGCGCCTGGAAGGGGGTAGTGTCCATGGATCGTCGATAGCATCTTCGTTGACACCGACTGACCGGACGCCGAGTACACCGTCTTCCTTTTCCGCACGGGCGAGGGCCGTATCCACGGCAAATGGCGTCATGCGCTCGATGCCAGCGAGGAATGCCCACTGGTCTGGATGCGGTTGCCACGCGTCGTCGACGAAGACGCAAGCGCCGCGATCGCGGGACTCGCGTTGGAGGGGAAGCGAAATCAGGTTGCCGAATCCGCCCTTTGGCAGCCTGTCCTGGCTTGGAAAAAGACGGTCGTACGAGGCAAACGAAAGGATGCGGTGTCGGGCGCATGCTCGAGTAATCGCCGCGCTGGCGAGTTGCCGTGCCTGGGCGGCCGGAATCGGCGAATCGAAGAAGATCCAGACGTGAGCCCCTTCGCTTGAGCGCGAGATTTCGACGCAGGCAGGGATTCGGAGTTCCCGACAACTGATGGCATACGCCATTGCGTCGTCCCGCCAGCTCGATCCGTCGAAATCGGCCGCGACGAACCAGGTCGTGTCGTCCTGCAAGATGGGATAGACGCCAAGAGTCTGGCGGCCGGCGAGGTGCCCGAAGATTGCATCCTCGGAAAAGGAGAGAAACGCACGGTTGGGACATTCGGCGCACTTGATCCGGGGCTTCTCGCAGACACCGGGCACCCACTCGTTTCCGCAGGCGGGGCTGTACCCGGAGCGCCCGGTTTTCGACTGCCAGCGAACTGGATAGATGTCCGCCCGCCCGCGAAACAACGAACGGAAGAGCGAGACCTTGTCGGTTGTGGAAGAGTCATGGCAAACCGAGATCTGCGCAGCGTTGAGCGCTGCCGGTTCGGCACGGGCGAGGGGGCGCCCGGACCTCTTCCCATAAATGATGGCTCGGAGCGTTTCGTTCTCGGCGCTGAGCTTGGCGCACTCGGTCTCGAGAGCGGTGATGCGATCGTCGTTGGTCATCTGCGGACCCATGCGCATCGATACGCCGGCACCACTTCTGGAGTCATCCCGCAATTCAGATTTGTGGGGCCACTTATCTAAGGGCGAAACGGATTCTTGATGGCGAGCGTGTCGTCGATCAGCTGGCCGTCCTGCAGGTCTTCGGTGTAAAGCATCGTGCAGCTCGATTCGAGCGCCGCAGCCACGATCAGCGCGTCGTAGAACGAAAACCGGTAGCGCTCGGCTACTTGCAATCCCCGCTGGTGAATCTCAATGGTCAGCGGGACCACATGGCAGATGGCGGTGATGGGGTCGAGCGCCTCCCGGATTTCGGTCACGTTCATGCCAAGCTTGCGCAGAGCCACTGACGCGAATTCATTGAGCACTTGGACACTCACGGTCGCGCCCTCAGCCAGCTTTTCTTCAATGAGGTCGGCCTTGGCTGCATCGGCCGAAAGCAGATAAATCAGGACGTTGGTATCGAAAAACCGATCAGCCACGCTGATTTGCTTCCAGCCGGTCAAAGCGGAAGTCCGCAGGCAGGCGCCCCCGGTACTTTCTCAGACGGGCAAGAACTTCACGTGCGCCAGGTTTTCTGACTATCTCGAACGCGTTACGCCCGGCGACATGGATTTCGATGTCATCGCCTTCTTTGAGACCCAGGGCCTCGGTAACCGAGGCGGGCAGACGAACGGCTAAGCTATTACCCCATTTGGAGACTTGCATGTTCATCCTTCATATAAAAGATATACATAGAAAATTGTATATCCAATGGTGCGATATGGCAAGCGTTTCGTTGACCTTCGGCTGACTGCGCACCGAGGAGCGTCTATGACGCGGGGTTTGACGTAATGACCGATTTTCCGGATTCCAGCCAACTCGATCTGTTTGAGCATTCGCGCGCGGTTGCTCTTGCCAACGATGTCATCGACGCGCTCATCGCCCGCGATGCCGCTCTCTCAACCGAGCGCGTCAACGGCCTCTGCATCGAGGAACCCGGCCATAGGGCCTGCGAGGCGCTGCAAACCCTGTGCCGCGCCCTCGGCGAGTGGCCGAGGTGGTCTGCAAATCCGGCCGAGGTCGCCGAGGCAGTCCGTTGGCTCGATGGGAGAGTGCATCCCGCGGCCCTTTCGGCCTTGGGCGACAAGGCTGCCGATTTCATGCAGCCATTCTGGCGCGAACTTGCGTGCGTGGCCGATCAGCATGCCTACGACTCGGCGTATCCTGAATCGCACAGTGCATCTCTGTATCTGCGCTGTGGCGATGCCGTGGCGGCAGCAACGGCCGCGCACGCCGTTCCGAATTGCGACGGCAATGTCGACGCGCTGCATTGGATTGCTGTCGCCCGCTATCGGGCCGAAGGGTTGAATGCCTGCCGGGCCCAGCTCATGCGGCTTGCCCTGCTGGCGCCGCAGCGCGTGCCTGCGTTGCTTGCCGAGATCGATGAGCCGTTGCTGAACCGGGACTGGCGCGCCTTCCAGGCAGACTGCCACTGGCTCGATTCGGAAGACGACACGGCGGGTTCCTGGTATCCGGCATGGCAACTTGTCGAACATCCGGGTATGGAAATAGAGATCGGCGAGCTGGCAACGTTGCCGGCCACCCGGGCCGGTCAGACATTCGTGGAGATAAGGCGCCTGCTCAGCCTCGAAACACATGGATACAGTGCCGCGCTTGTTTCAGCCAGGAGCCGCCTGCGCGAACTGAGCCGGGAGGTGTTCGCGTTGTACATGGCGCGCCGCGACGTGCGGCATCGGTAATGCATCATCGGTGTCGGAGTGCTCCACGGTGTACCAGGTCGTCGATTTCCGCTATGAAGTCGGCGGTGTCCCGAGCGTAGTTGAAGGTTGGAAGGTGGCGGTTTCGCCGGTGAATCCGAGAGAATCGGGTTTGCCGTCCAAAAAACTCTCTACAGGAGA
>SBAS01000086.1 GCA_005240145.1 Nitrosomonadales bacterium
CCGGACGTTTCAGAACATCCGCCTCTTCGCCAGCCTCTCGGCACTGGAGAACGTCATGATCGGCCGCCATACGCGCACGCGCGCCGGCGTGCTCGGCGCGATCCTGCGCAACCCGGGAACCCTGCAGGAGGAAAAGGACACCGAGCGGCGCGCGCTGCAGTTGCTCGACTACGTCGGCATTCGCAGCCGCGCCAACGATGCCGCCGGCAACCTGCCCTACGGCGACCAGCGGCGCCTGGAAATCGCGCGCGCGCTCGCCGCCGAGCCGAAATTGCTGGCGCTGGACGAGCCAGCGGCCGGGATGAACGCCTCGGAAACGCAGTTGCTGCGCAAGCTGCTGCAGGACATACGCAAGGACGGGACCACGATCCTGCTCATCGAACACGACATGCGGTTGGTCATGAACGTCTGCGACCGCGTGCTGGTGCTGGATTACGGCGAGAAAATCGCCGAAGGGCCGCCTGCCGAGGTGCAGCGCGATCCGAAAGTCATCGAGGCTTACCTGGGAGTCGCTACGGACGAGCCTGCGCTCAGCGGCGTGACGAATGCTGCTTGAAGTCAAAGGCCTGGAAGCCGGCTACGGCGGCATCCGCGCGGTAAAGGGCATCGACCTCGAAGTCGGCGAGGGCGAACTGGTCTGCCTGATCGGCGCCAACGGCGCGGGCAAAAGCACCACGCTACGCACGGTCTGCGGCCTGTTGGCGGCGCGCGCCGGCAGCATACGGTACGCCGGTACCGACATTGCCGGCTCGCCGGTGCACGAGTTGCCGCGCCGCGGGCTGGTTATGGTCCCCGAGGGGCGCGGGATCTTTCCGCAGCTCACGGTGGAAGAAAACCTCGCCATGGGCGCGTTCATGCGCAACGACGCCGACATCGAGCGCGACCTGGAGCGCAGATACGAGGCGTTTCCGCGCTTGAAGGAACGGCGCAAGCAGACAGCGGGGACGCTTTCGGGCGGCGAGCAGCAGATGCTCGCAATCGGGCGCGCGTTGATGGCGCGTCCCAAACTGCTGTTACTTGACGAGCCTTCGATGGGCCTCGCGCCGCGGCTGGTGGCGAAAATTTTCGAGATCGTGCGCCAGATCTCGGCCGAGGGCATGACGATCCTGCTCGTGGAACAGAACGCGCGCCTCGCGCTCGAGGTCGCTTCGCGCGGCTATGTCATGGAGTCGGGCAACATCACGCTTGCGGGCGCGTCGGCGCAGCTTCTCGCCGATCCAAAGGTGCGCGAGGCGTATCTCGGCGAAATCGCGGCCTAGGGAGTTGCCGCCGCGTCGGCCTGCGTGGTGAAGATGTCGGCGTAGAACTCCTCCTCCGGGAGCCCGCACTGCGCGATGAAATCGCGCTTCGCCGAGTCCACCATGATGGGCACGCCGCAGGCGTAGACCTGGCAGCCCGAAAGATCGGGAAAATCCTGCATTACCGCGCGATGCACGAATCCCGTGCGCCCGGTCCAGGAGTCCTCGGGCAGCGCCTCGGAAATAACGGGGACATACCGAAAGGGCCAGGATGTGGCCAGATCGTTCATGTACAGGTCCTTCGGGCGCCGTCCACCCCAGTACAAAGTCATGGGTCGCTTTATTCCTTTGTGGAGCGCGTATTCGATCACCGCCTTGATCGGTGCGAAACCGGTGCCCGAGGCGACGAACACGATCGGCTTTTCGGATTCCTCCCGCAGGAAGAACGTGCCCATCGGGCCTTCGCAGCGCAGAATGTCGCGTTCCTTCATCTTGTTGAAGACATGGTCGGTGAACTGCCCGCCGGCGACGTGTCGCACGTGCAGCTGGATCAGTTCGGCGTCGTGCGGCGCATTGGCCATCGAGAAGCTGCGCCGCGCGCCGTCCTTGAGCAGGAACTCGATGTACTGCCCGGCGAGAAAAACCAGCTTCTCGTTCGCCGGCAGCTTGAGGTGCAGCGCCATCACGTCATCCGTCATGCGCTCCATTTTCTGCACGCGGCAGGGGAGCTTCTTGATCTGGATATCCTTCGCCGCACCGATGGTGCGTGCTTCGAGCACCAGGTCCGAGAGCGGCTTGGCCTGGCAGAAAAGCGCCTTGCCCTGCGCTTTCTCATCGTCGGTGAGTACCTTTTGCTGATAGACGCCGTAGTCCACCGAACCGGAGAGGATCTTCCCTTTGCAGCTGCCGCAGGCGCCGTTTTTGCAGCCATAAGGCAGGATGAAGCCTTGGCGCAGCGCTGCGGCGAGCACGGCTTCGCCGTCCTCGACCTGGAACTGGAGACCGCTGGGCTGCAGAGTGACTGTATGCATGTCGCTACAATTGCACCTATGAAACGCCTGTGGATCGCCGGCTACGGCGATATCGCGCGCCGTGCCGTGCCGCTACTAGCATCCCGGTTCGAACTGCGCCTGGTTTCGCGCTCGAACGGCATGGACCTGGACCGGCCAGAAAGCCTGGCCCCGCTCGAGCCGGCGGATGCGGTGCTGCACTGCGCACCGCCGCCGCAGAGCGGAACCGAAGATTCCCGCACCGCAAACCTGCTTGCGGCCCTCGAGAGGAGCCGAATTCTACCAACCCGCATCGTCTACATCAGCACGAGCGGCGTGTACGGCGATTGCGGCGGAGCGCTGGTGGACGAAACGCGTGCGGTGAATCCGCAGAGCCCGCGGGCGAGACGCCGCGCTCACGCCGAAGCACAGCTTGCACTATGGTGCACTGGGCATGGGGTGACGCTCGTCGTACTTCGGGTGCCGGGCATCTATGCCACGGACCGGCTGCCGCTGAAGCGCCTGCGCGCAGGCACGCCGGTATTGCGGGATGAAGACGACGTCTTTACCAATCACATCCACGCCGAGGACCTGGCGCAGATATGCGCGCGCGCGTTGCAGGATGAGGCACCGGCCGGCATTTACAACGCGGCGGACGACACGCAGCTCAAGATGGGCGCCTGGTTCGATCTGGTCGCCGATTGGGCGGGGTTGCCGCGAGCGCCGCGAATCGCCAGGAGCGTGGCGGCGAAACGCTTGCCGCCCGAGTTATTGTCTTTCATGAACGAATCGCGGCGGCTCGACAATGGGCGCATGAAGGGCATCCTGGGTGCGCGGTTGCAATACCCGACGGTTCGCGAAGGATTGAGTCATGAGCACGCTGTTGGTGTTGACTAACCTGCCGGATCGCGCGGCCGCGGAGCGGCTCGCCGACTCGCTGGTCGACAAGGGCCTCGCCGCTTGCGTCAATATTTTCGCGCCCTGCCTTTCGGTATACCGGTGGAAGGATGCCATGCAGCGCGACGCAGAGCATCCGCTGCTCATCAAGACCACCACCGAGCGCTACGCAGCGCTCGAAACTGCGATCCGCGCCGGTCATCCCTATGAACTTCCCGAGATCATCGCGGTCCCAATCGAGCGCGGCCTGCCGGCCTACCTGGACTGGGTCGCGGCGGAAACGGCTGTTGAAAAATGATCCGAATCCTCATCCTGCTGTTCTGCTTCGCGGGCGGCGCGTCTGCCGCCGCGTCGGAGGAACTGCTCGAACCCGAGAAGGCCTTTCGCATTGCCACGCGGGTGCTGGATGCACAGACCGTCGAAGTGAGCTTTGCCATCGCCGAGGGCTACTACATGTACCGGGAGCGGTTCAAGTTCGCCGCCGATCCGGGCTCCGGCGCGAAGCTCGGTGTGCCGCAGTTCCCGCCCGGCACGCGCAAGAAGGACGAGTTTTTTGGCGACGTCGAGACCTACCGCAAGCAGGTCGCGATCCGGCTGCCCGTGGAAAACGCCTCGGGACCGCTGCGGCTTACCGTCACCTCGCAGGGCTGCGCCGACATTGGCGTTTGCTATGTCCCGATGGACAGCAAGGCAACCATCCAGCTCGCATCGTTCTCCACACCGCGAGCAGCGGAATTTTCGACGCAGGTGAGCGACTTCGAGGTCGTCCGCCTGTTCGAGTCAGGCGGCACGCTGACCGTACTTGCAAGTTTCCTCGGCTTCGGCCTGCTGCTTGCCTTCACGCCCTGCGTGTTGCCGATGGTCCCGATCCTTTCCGGGATCATCGCCGGCGAGGGCAAGCATCTGGGCAAGTTGCGCGCGCTGCTGCTGTCGGTGGCCTACGTGCTGGGCATGGCGGTGGCTTACGCCGCGGCGGGCGTCGCCGCCGCCTGGTCAGGCACGATGCTCGCGGCGGCGCTGCAGAACGCTTGGGTGCTGGGCGCATTCGCGCTGATCTTCGTCGCGCTCGCGCTGTCGATGTTCGGTGTCTATGAGTTGCAGTTGCCGGGTTTCCTGCGCGACCCTCTTTCGGCGGCGAGCGGCCGGCTGGCCGGCGGCAAGCTCGCGTCGGTCGCTGGCATGGGGGTGCTTTCGGCGGTTATCGTGAGTCCCTGCGTCGCGGCGCCGCTTGCCGGCGCGCTGCTCTACATCAGCCAGACGCGGGATGTCGCGCTCGGCGGCGCGGCATTGTTCGCGATGGCACTGGGCATGGGCGTGCCGCTGCTGGTGGTCGGCGTTTCCGAAGGTGCCCTGCTGCCGAAGGCCGGGCCGTGGATGGTGCGGGTGAAGCAGGTATTCGGCGTGCTGCTGCTCGCGGTGGCCGTCTGGATCGTCTGGCCGGTGTTCGGCATGCAGGGCGGCAATACCGCTTTCGTGCGCGTGGCGTCGATCGCCGAGCTCGAGGAGAAGCTGAAATCCCCGGGCAAGCCGGTGCTGCTCGATTTCTATGCCGACTGGTGCGTTTCCTGCAAGGAGATGGAGGCGCTGACCTTCAGCGACGCGCGCGTCAAGCCCAGACTGGAGAAGATGCTGCTGTTACAGGCGGATGTCACCGCCAACACTGCCGGGCACAAGGCGCTGCTCAAGCGCTTCGCCTTGTTCGGGCCGCCCGGAATTATTTTCTTCGATTCCAAGGGCCGCGAGATCAAGGGCCTGCGCGTCATCGGCTACCAGAACGCGGAACGCTTCCAGCGCACGCTGGATCTGGCCAACGCGCCTTGATCCGGCCTGCGCGAAATAACCTCTGCTGACAATTCTCCTAGGTGGTTTTACCAATGGCGGCTGGCGATGCGACATAAGCGCCATTGCGCGCCGTCAAAGCGGGGCCAGGGAGCGGGGGCGTGGGCACTTTGCAGCACGCTGTGCGGCCAGGAAACGGATAGACTTTCCTGTCCGTTGATCGAGAGAAAGGCCGCGACCCATATGATGCCCGACGTCTGCAGCGCCAACGGTTTTCTCGTCGAGCTCATGGACTGGACCGACGGGCCGGGCCACGGCAGGGTGCTGCAGCCGCGCGCGGTCCAGAAATACGGTAGCGCGCGTGCCTGAGATGGACAAACTCGATCTGACAATTCGCCATGGCACCGTGGCGACCGCCGCGGAGACGACGCGTTGCGACATCGGCATCGTCGGCGAAAAAGTCGTCGCGATCGCTGAACACCTTCCCGCGGGCGCCCGCGACATCGACGCCAGCGGCCGCTATGTGCTGCCGGGCGGGATCGACAGCCATTGCCATATCGAGCAGCTCTCCGGCATGGGCATCATGTCGGCCGACGACTTCTACAGCGGTACGGTCTCCGCGGCGTTCGGCGGCACGACCACCATCATCCCGTTCGCGGCGCAGCACCGTGGCACGTCCGTCACGACAACCGTCGCCGACTACCACGAGCGCGCGCGCACCAAGGCGGTCATCGACTACGGCTTCCACCTGATTATCGGCGAGCCGACTGACAAGATCCTGAACGAGGAGCTGCCGGCCGCGATCAAGGGCGGCATCACCTCGTTCAAGGTCTACATGACCTATCCGAAATGGAAGCTCGAGGACTACCAGCTGCTCGAAGTGCTCAACGTGGCGCAGCGCGAGGGCGCGCTGGTGATGGTGCACGCCGAGAACGACGACATGATCCGCTGGATCGCCAAGCACCTCATCGAGCGCGGGCACGGGGCGCCCAAGTTCCACGGCGTCGCGCACGACGCGCTCGCCGAGGCAGAGGCGACGCACCGCATCATCGCCCTCTCACGCCTGCTCAGCGTGCCGGTGCTGATCGTCCATGTCTCCAGCCCCGAGGCGACCAACACCATCCGCGCGGCGCAGACCTTCGGCGCACAGATCTTCGCCGAGACCTGCCCCCAGTACCTTGTGCTCACAGCGGAGGACATGGACAAGCCCGGGGTGGAAGGCGCGAAATGGTGCTGCTCGCCGCCCTTGCGCGACAAGGCGGCGCAGGAGGCGATCTGGGCGGGCCTCGCCAACGGCACCTTCCAGGTCTTTTCCTCCGACCACGCGCCCTACAAGTTCGATGCGACGGCGAAGATCCCGCGCGGCGACCAGACCACCTTCAAGGAAATGGCGAACGGCGTTCCCGGCATCGAGATGCGCCTGCCGATCCTCTTTTCCGAAGGCGTGCTCAAAGGGCGCCTCAGCATCAACCAGTTCGTCGCCCTCGGCGCGACCAACCATGCGCGCATGTACGGCCTCTATCCGCGCAAGGGCACGATCGCGATCGGGTCGGACGCCGACATCGCGATCTGGAATCCCGACATCGAACAGCGCATCGACTATTCGATGATGCACGACGCGGTTGGCTACACGCCCTACGAGGGGCATGTCTACAAGGGCTGGCCGGAGATCGTTACCAGCCGCGGCCGGATCGTCGTCGAAGGCGGGGCTCTCAAGGTGGAGCGCGGCTCCGGACAATTCATCGTGCGCGGCCAGCCCGGGCCGGTGGCCGCGACGCAGACCGCGAAGATCGACGGACCCGCCCGCAAACTCAGGAGCCTGATCAGATAATGGCCAGACATCTCAAGATCGCCGCCGCCCAGCTCGGGCCGCTGCACAAGGCAGATTCCCGCGCGGTGGCAGTGAAGCGATTGGTGAACCTGCTCCGGCAAGCGCACGCCATGGGCGCGAAATTCGTCGTCTTCCCCGAGCTCGCGCTCACGACCTTCTTCCCGCGCTGGTGGATGGAGGATCAGGACAACGTCGACGCGACGTTTTTCGAGAAAACCATACCCTCGCCGGCCACCCAGCCGCTGTTCGACGAGGCGAAGAAGCTGGGCATCGGCTTCTACATCGGCTATGCCGAAATCACACCGGAGGGGCGCCGCTTCAATACCGCGATCCTGGTCGGGCCCGACGGCGCCATCGTCGGCAAGTACCGCAAGGTGCACCTGCCCGGGCACGCCGAGCACAAGCCGCAAGCCGCATTCCAGCACCTGGAGAAGAAGTATTTCGAGGTCGGCGACCTGGGCTTCCGCGTCTGGCGCTTCATGGACAGCATCGCCGGGATGCTGATCTGCAACGACCGGCGCTGGCCGGAGGCCTTCCGCGTGCTCGCGCTGCAGGGCGCCGAGATCGTGGCGCTGGGCTTCAACACGCCGAGCGAGAACCTGCATTACCCCGAGCCGCCGGCGCTGCGCGTGCATCACCACTTGATCATGGCGCAGTCGATGGCGTTTCAAAACGCCACCTGGCTGGTCGAAACCGCCAAGGCCGGGCCTGAGGACGGCTTTCGCATGTTCGGCCACTCGGTGATCGTCGCACCGACCGGCGAGATCGCGGCCAAGAGCCTGTCCGAGGAGGACGAAGTGATCTGCCACGACTGCGACATCGACCTCGCCGCCAACCTGAAGAAGACGATGTTCAACTTCGCCGCGCACCGGCGCCCGGAGCACTACAAGCTGATCGTCGAGCGCACCGGCGCCGAAGTCACGCCGGCAAAAAATGGAACTTGAGCTCGCCAGCCTGCCGCACAAGGAGCGCTACAAGCTCCTCATCGGCCTCGTCATCCCCCGCCCGATCGGCTGGGTCTCCACCTGGAGCGAGAATGGCGTCGCCAACTGCGCGCCGTTCTCCTTCTTCAACTGCATCTCGGAGGACCCGCCGCTGTGCATCCTCAGCTTCAACCTGCGCTCCGACGGCGCGCTGAAGCACACACTGAAGAACATCCGCCGCACCGGCGAGTACGTGGTCAACCTGGTCGACGAGTCGACGGCGAACGCGATGCACGTCTCCAGCTACGAGGTTGCGGAAACCGAGAGTGAGTTCTCGGCAACCGGCCTGACGCCGGTGCCGGCGAAAATCGTCAAGCATCCGCGCATCGGCGAGGCGGCGGCCGCGTTCGAATGCAGGATCGAGCGCAGCATCACCTTCGGCCCGGAGCGCGAGCTGGTGATCGGCGAGATCCTGCTGGTCCACGCGCGCGACGGCATCATCGACCCGGTTTCGAAACGGATCTCGGAGGAGCTCTACCGCCCGATCGGGCGCCTGTTCGCTAACCGCTACTGCACCACGCGCCAGCGCTTCGACCTGCCTGGCAAACTGCCCGGCTAATATCGCTCGCGGCCCTTGTAGGTTGGGCGCAGGTTTTGTACATTGAGCCGGTAGGCACACTTAACGGGGGAGGAAAGGCATGAAACGCGCACTCTGGTCGTTCGCCATCGCTGCGGGCTTTGCGGCCGCGCCGCTTGCGGTACAAGCGCAGGACAAGGTGATCCGGGTGGGCGTGGTGATGCCGATTTCGGGTCCGGCGTCGTATTTCGGCGTGATGGGCAAGGAGGGTATCGATCTCGCCCTCGATCAGCTCAAGGCCGGCGTCAACGGTTACCGCCTGCAGGTGCAGTACGAGGATTCCGCCTGCAGCCCGCTGCAGGCGACCAACACGGTCAAACGGCTGCTGGATCAGTTCAAGCCGCATATCGTGATCGGCGAGGAATGCTCCGACGCCACACTGGCGATTGCGCCGATCCTCGAACAGGCCAAGGTGGTGCAGCTCAATGCCGGCTCGGTGACGATGAAGCTCACCGAATCGGGCTACAAGTACGTGTTCCGCATCTTCCCGAACGCCGAGCAACAGAGCAATCCGCTTGCCGCGGTGGCCTACAACACGCTGAAGGCGCGCACCGCGGTGATCCTGTACGAGAAGACCAACGCCGGAAACGACAATGCCGACGGCTTCGAGAAGCCGTTCGTGGCGATGGGCGGCAAGGTGCTCGCGAGAATCGATTTCGGGCGCGACGTCAACGACTTCACCGCCATCGCGACGCGCATTGCCTCGCTCGGCAAGATCGACGTGCTGCCGACCTTCGGGCTGGAAGGCCAGCAGGTACGCCTGTCGCAGGCGCTGGCGCAGGCAAGGATCGTCAAGGGCGGCGGCGGCAGCGCGGTGCAGATGGGCTCGATCTGGCTGCCTTACGGCTACGACCAGAAGGCCGGCCAGTCGTCCGAAGGCTACGTGCGCATCGTCCAGTTCGATCCGACCGAAAAGCGCAAGGTCGTGCAGGACTTCATCGCCGCGTTCCGCGCCAAGTACGGCGCCGACAAGGTGCCGACGCACATCAACGCGCACGCCTTCGACGCCATCCTGCTGGTGGCCGAAGCGGTGCGCCGCGGGGCAACCGACTCGGAGTCGATCCGCGACCGTTTCTCGAAGATGAAGGATGTCGAGGTGACGACCGGCAAGATCACTTTCGATGCCAAGGGCCAGAACTCCGACCTGTCGGTGGTGCACTTCGTCGAGACGCAGAAGGACCTCTCCTGGAAGGGGATGAACTGGCGGTAGCCAACGTCCGGGAGACCGTGTGACCGATCTCCTGGCGCTGGTCGTACAGCAGTCGATCAACGGGATCTACCTCGGCTGCCTGTATGTCATGGTGGCCCTGGGACTCACCCTGATATACGGGGTGCTGAACCAGATCAACTTCGCCCACGCCGACTTTGTCACGGTCGGCGCTTTCGCGGCCTTTTTCACCGTGACGCGGTTGGGCACCAAGCTGCTGGGGCTGCCCGATACCGCGGCCTACCTGCTGTCGATGGTGACGGCCCTGGGCGTAGGCGCGGGGCTCGGCCTGGCGATCAATGCGGCGGTGTTCGCGCCGCTGCGCGAGCGCGGCGATGAACTGCGGCCCCTGATCGCGACCATCGGCGTATCGGTGCTGCTGGAGAACTTCCAGCTCTGGCTGTTCGGGCCAATTCCCTTCCAGTTCGACTCGCCCTTCAGCCGCGAGACGATCCGCATCGGGCGCATCTTCTTCACCGCCCAGAGCGTGCTGGTGGTGGCGGTGTCGGCGGTGTCCATCGCCGCGCTGTACGCCTTCATGAAGTTCACCTTCCTCGGCAAGGCGCTGCGCGCGGTCGCGCAGGACCGCGAGACCGCCGGGCTGATGGGCATCAACCCGAACCTGCTGATCGCGCTGACCATCGTCATCGCCTCGGCGCTAGCCGGGATGGGAGGCGCGCTGCTCGGGCCGGTGCTCGTGCTCACGCCGTTCGCCGGCGCCACGGTGATCGTCAAGTCCTTCGCCATCGTCATCATCGGCGGCTTCGGCAATGTGCAGGGCACCATCATCGCCGGCCTGCTGGTGGGCGTCATCGAGGCGTTCACCGTGCAGTACCTGGGCTCCGGATTGATCGACCTGGTGGTGTTCGTGCTGCTGCTGGTGATGCTGGTGGTGCGGCCCACCGGCCTGATCGCCGAGCGCAAGGAGGAAAACGTTTGAGCGCCAGGACCGTGGGTTTTGTGATCGCGGTCCTTGTGGTTGGCGCGCTGCCATGGCTGCTGCAGGCGCCGTACTGGCGCGGCATCCTCGTGCTGTGCGCCATGAACGTGCTGCTCGCGATATCGCTCAACCTGGTGCTCGGCTACACCGGACAGCTCAACCTCGGCCAGTCGGCGTTCTTCGCCATTGGCGCCTACGTCTCCACCATCCTGGTCAAGACCTATGCCTGGAATTTCTGGGCCGCGTCCCTGGCGGCGGTCGCTGCCGCAGGCCTGCTCGGCCTGGCGCTCGCCGCCTTCGCGGTACGGCTGCGCGGGCACTACCTGGCCATCGCCTCGCTGGGGTTCGCGGTGATCACCTACCAGGTGCTGGTCAACTGGGAAAAGGTGACCGAGGGCGTACGCGGCATCTACGGCGTCCTGCCGCCGGTCGGCAGCATGGTCGGATTGTTCTATCTGGTTGCCGGCATCGCGCTCGCGGTCTACGTCCTGATCGACAACCTGGTGCGCTCGCCGGTCGGCGACACCTTGCGTGCGATCCGCGAGGATGAAGTCTCGGCGGCCTCGCTCGGGATCAACGGCGCCCTCTGGAAGGCGTTCGCCTTCGGCCTGGGCGCGGCGATCGCCGGCCTTGCGGGCTGCTTCTATCCGGGCTTCGTCGGCACGCTGGTGCCCGATGCCTTCAACATCATCGAGTCGTTCACCATGATGGCGATGGTGATCGTCGGCGGCATGGGCACCATGATCGGCCCGGTGATCGGCGCGATCGTGCTCACCTTCCTTCCGGAACTGCTGCGCGATTTCGGCGAATTCCGGCTGATGGTCTACGGCCTGGCGCTGACGCTCGTGGTGCTCTTCATGCCGGGGGGCATCGTGCAGGCCTGGCGCACGCTGGCGGGACGTCAATGGCATACCTGAAAGCGGCAAACATCAGCAAGAGCTTCGGGGGCGTGCACGCCGTACAGAACGTTTCGATCGAAGTGCCGGAGAACTCGATCTTCGCGCTCATCGGGCCGAACGGCGCCGGCAAGTCGACGCTGCTCAACCTGCTCTCCGGCATCTATCAGCCCGATGCCGGGCAGTTGGTCTTTCAGGAGCAGAATCTGATCGGATTGCCGGCGTACCGCCGCGCGCGGCTCGGCCTCGCGCGCACTTTCCAGAAAATCCGCCTCTTCAGGCAGCTCACGCTGCTGGAGAACGTACGCGCCGGCTTCCACATTCACCAGAGCGAGCCATTCTGGAAACACCTCGCCCTCGGCAGCGTCGGGCGCTTCGACGCCGAGGCCCGCGAACTGCTCGATTTCGTCGGCCTTGGTTCCCGCGCGAATGAGCGGGCGGGCGCGCTGCCTTACGGCAAGCAGCGCCTGCTCGAGATCGCGCGCGCGCTGGCAACACGGCCGCGGCTGTTCATGCTCGACGAGCCCGCGGCGGGCCTGAACGCCTCGGAAGTCGATTTTCTCCTCGACCGGCTGACCGAGATCGGACGCCGCGGCATCACCGTGGTGGTGGTCGAGCACAACATGGATCTGGTCATGAACGTGGCGCATCGCGTTTTCGTGATGGACCACGGCGAGGCGCTCTTCGAGGGCACGCCGCGCGAGGTGCAGGACAATCCGCGCGTCATCGAGGCCTACCTGGGGGGCGAATTTGCTGCTTGAGGTGGAAAATCTGGAACTGGCGTATGGCGAGGTGCCGGCCTGCCGCGACATTTCCTTCGGCGTGGGCGAGGGCGAGATCGTCACGCTCATCGGCTCCAACGGCGCCGGCAAGTCGACCACCCTGCGCGGCGTGGCGGGCGCCATGTTGCCCCGCAAGGGCAGGATCCTGTTCAACGGCGAGGACGTCACGCGCATGCCGGCCCATCGACGCGCGCTTGCCGGCGTCGCGTTGGTGCCCGAGGGCCGGCGCGTGTTTCCCGCGCTCACGGTGCGCGAGAACCTCGAGATGGGTGGTTTCAAATACCGGAACAATCAAGGCAAGATCCGGACTCTCATCGACAGGGCGATGGAGATGTTCCCGCGCCTGCGCGAGCGCACGGGGCAGCGCGCAGGCACGCTGTCGGGCGGCGAGCAGCAGATGCTCGCGCTTTCGCGCGCGCTGATGTCCGAGCCGCTGCTCCTGTGCATGGACGAACCCTCACTCGGCCTTGCGCCGATGGTGGTGCAGGACATCTTCCGCAGCATCCGGGCGGTGAACCAGGCCGGGACCAGCGTGCTGCTGGTGGAGCAGAACGCGCACTATGCGCTGGAGACGGCGAGCCGCGGCTACGTGCTGCAGACCGGCGCCATTATCGCCAGCGGCAGCTGCGACGCGCTCAAGCAGGACCAACGCGTCAAGGAAGCTTATCTCGGGAGGAAGTGACCATGAACGCCCCGGAAAAGTATTCGCTCAAGGGGAAATGCGCGATCGTGACCGGCGCGGGCAGCGGCATTGGCCGCGCCATCGCCGTTGCCTTTGCCGAGGCGGGCGCAAAAGTCGCCCGGCTGGACCTAAAGTTTACCGCTGGCGTGGCGGGAATGCTGGACATCGCCTGCGACGTCTCCTCCGAAGCCGCTACGCGCAGCGCCGTTGACCGCATTGCGCGGGAGCTCGGCGCGCCGCGGGTGCTGGTGAATGGTGCTGCGCTCATGGACGCGAGCGCGACCGTGCTCGAGCTCGACCTCGCGCAATGGAACCGGATCCTGGGCGTGAACCTCGGCGGCGCCTTCCTCATGAGCAAGTGGTGCATCCCGTACATGGCCGCCGCGGGCGGCGGCTCGGTCATCCATATCGCCTCGCAGCTCGGCAGCGTCGGCTCGGCAGGCCGCGTCGCGTACTGCTCCATGAAAGGAGCCCTCCTCAACATGGCGAAAGCCATGGCCGTGGATCATGCGGCGCAGAACATCCGCGTCAATACGCTCTCGCCCGGCGCGACGGAAACGGACCGCATGCTGCGCTTCGGCTCAATGCAAAAGGCGCGCGACGCGCTCGGCTCCAAGCACCTGCTGAACCGCCTCGCACAACCGGAGGAAATCGCCGCGGGCGCGCTGTTCCTCGCCTCGAACGCTTCCAGTTTCATGACCGGCGCCGACTTGCTGATCGACGGCGGCTACAACGCGGTCTAGATCAGATCGGAGTGGCGAGGAGCGAGGGTTCGCGGAGACCAGGCGGCGGCGAGCGGTCGTAGATCAATACCCCGTCACCCCGCGCAAGAAGCTGCTCGGCGACGTTCAGGCCGACGAAGCCCGCGCCGCCGGTGACCAGGATCATTTCTTGAAGCCGAGAATCCCGGCAGCCGCCGATCGAGGATCGCGCACGTGCGGACGTCCTTCATCCACCTTGACCAGAAATTCGAGGAGCGCGCGGTTGAACGCCTCGGGCTCCTCGATGTTGATGGTGTGTCCCGAATACGGCAGGACCACCAGGCCGGAAGTGCGTATGTTGCGCTTCATGAGCAGGGCGGGCTCGAGGCATGGATCGTCCTCGTCCCCGGTAACGATCAGCGTCGGCAGATCGATCTTCTTCATGGCGTCGGTCAGTTCATAGAGCGACGGCCGTTTCATCTGCACGCCGCGCATGGTGAGTGCCTGGCCCCTGGGCGAATGGTCCTGGAGCTGGTTCGAGAACTCGGCCCAGCCGCGCGGATCCTTGTTCTGGAACTGCACGCGCGTCGGCCCGAGTGCGTACTTCTTCGCTGTTTCGCTCCAGTTCGACTCGAAGGAGACGGCGGCGGCCTCGCACTCGGCCTGAAACTTCTCTTTCTTGTCGGGCTCGGCACCGTAGCCGCAGCCGGCGATCACGAGAGAGCGTGCGCGCTGCGGATGGGTGATGCCCACGTGCAGCGCCGCGAACCCGCCCATCGACAGCCCGACGACGTGGGCGCGCTCGATCTTCAGGTGATCGAGCACCGCGATTACATCGTCGCGCGCGTGCGCCTGGGAATAGCGGGCGCCGTCCTGCGGAATGTCGGAGGGTGGAAAGCCGCGCGCGCTGTAGGCGATGCAGCGGAAGGTGCGCGCGAAGAACCGCATTTGCGGCTCCCAGCTGCGGTGATCGCCCGCGAATTCATGGATAAATATGACCGGCGTTCCGCTGCCGGCCTCCTCGTAGTGCAGACGGGTGCCGTCTTTGGCGGTGGCGTAAGTCATGGCGGAGTAAGATTTATCATGAAATCGTGGAATCCAGAAGCGGTCGAAGCGATGCTTGCCGCGCAGGGTATACGACTGGCACCGGGACGTGCCGCGAAAATCGCCGCGGCCCTGAATGCAGCCGCGGTCGCCGATCCACTGCGCGCGGCGCTCGAGCTGGAAGCGGATCTGACCGGCTATCTTCTCGCGCTGGAACGCTGCAAGTGAACGATCCGTTCAATGCCTTTATCCATGTAGAAAAAGAGCCCCTCAACAAAGGCAAGCCTGGTCCCCTGTCAGGCATGCCGCTCGCCCACAAGGACATGTTCTACCGGGCGGGGAAGGTGTCCAACTGCGGCTCGAAGATCCGCAAGGGCTGGATCGCCTCCGAGACCGCGACCGCCCTCGAACGCCTGGACGCTGCAGGCGCGCTGCAACTCGGCACGCTCAACATGTCGGAATTCGCCTACGGCCCGACCGGCCACAACGAGCACTGGGGCGACTGCCGCAATCCCTGGAACCCCGACTACATCACCGGCGGCTCCTCCAGCGGCTCCGGTGCCGCGGTCGCGGCGCGGCTGGTGGCGGGCGCGCTTGGCTCGGACACCGGCGGCTCGATACGCCTTCCCGCTGCGGCCTGCGGCGTGACCGGCCTGAAAACCACCTGGGGCCGGGTATCGCGCGCCGGCGCCATGCCGCTGTCGCACTCGCTCGACACCGTCGGGCCATTGGCGGGCAACGCCGAAGATTGCGCGCGGATTCTTCAGGTCATTGCCGGCTTTGACCCGAGAGATCCCATCAGCTCGCGCGAGCCGGTAGAAGACTATGTTTTGAGGATAAAGGATTTTTCAAGATTGAAAATTGCAACTTCAACGGACTGGATTACCCGCCACGCTGAGCCGGAGGTCGCCTCGGCGGTCCTCGCCGCAGCAAAGCTTCTCGGCGCCACCGAAACCGAGCCACCGGACTTCGACACGCTCTCGGCGCATTGCATCACGGTGATGAGTTCGGAAGCCTCGGCGCAGCACGCCCGCTGGATGCGCGAGCGCCCCGGCGACTACTCTTCGGCGGTGCGGGTGCGACTCGAGGCCGGCTATGCCATTCCGGCGGCAACGTATCTCGAGGCGCTGCGCCTGCGCGGCGCGTGGCTGGAGCGATTCTGCTCTCGCACGCTAGCGGACGCGGATCTCTACTTGCTGCCCGCGATGGTCTGTCGGGTGCCGACGCGCGAGCAGACCGGCCCGCACGGCGGCGCCGGCATGCCGCAACTGCTTGCCGAAGTCACGCGCCTTACGCGATGGGTCAACTATCTGGGCGTGCCCGCGCTGGTCCTGCCCTGCGGCTTCGACGCGAACGGACTGCCGATCGGGCTGCAGCTCGTTGCACGGCCCTTCGCGGAGGCGACGCTGCTGCGCGCCGGGCACGCATTCCAGCGCGCGACCGACTGGCACCGGCGGGTGCCGCCGGGCTGAGCCAAACCGCTGGTGCCCAAGTCCAAGGTTTTCGACGCGATCGTCATCGGTGCCGGCGCGGCCGGATTGATGGCCGCGCTTTCTGCGGCGCACCGCGGCGTCCAGGTCTTGCTGCTGGAGTGGAACCTCGCCGGCTCCTCCAATCTTCTCGTCAGCGGCGGGCTTTTCGCCGGCGCCGGAACGCGCTGGCAGAAGGAAGCGGGCATCGAGGACGATGCGGCCGCGTTCGCACGGGACATCAGGGCCAAAGGCGGCGCTTCGGTGTACGAGCCGCTGGTCGATGCCGCCGCGCGCCGCTCGGCCGATGCGGTGCATTTCCTCGCCGATGTGGCCGGTCTGCCGGTCCACCTCATGAAGATCGCGGCGCCCGGGCACTGCGCTCCCCGCATGCACGCCACGCCCGCCGAGAGCGGGCGCGAGCTGCACGCGCTGCTGCGCGCCGCGCTCGCCCGCATGCCGGGCATCGAGGTCGTGGATAACGCCGAGGTCCTCGCGCTGGAGCGGCAAGAGACGTTTTCGGTCAAGACGAGGACTAAGACATACAAAGCCGGCGCAGTGCTGCTCGCAAGCGGCGGCTTCGCCGCCAACCGCGAGCTGCTCGCAGAGTTCATCCCGGAGGTCGCCGGAGCGCGCCACATCGGCGCCGGGCCGAACGACGGGCGCGCGATCGCGTGGGGCCGCGCCCTCGGTGCCGCGGTAGCGCAGATGTCGGGCTACCAGGGACAAGGGCACGTCAATCCGGGCACCGGAACGCGCCTGGGCATGTCCCTGCCCACCCTCGGCGCGATCCTCGTCGATCGCGACGGCAAGCGCTTCGCCCAGGGGGAGGTCAATCCTTCGGCGCTCGCGGCGCTGGTGCTCGCCCAGCCGGGCGGCGTCGCTCTGGAAGTATTCGACGAGCGCGTCCACAACCTCGCGCTGCGCCAGGGACCCTATCGCGAGGCGTTGGCGGCCGGCGCGGTGATCAAGGGATTGCCCTGGGGCTTCGAGGATGCGTTTCCCGAGCTCGGGCGGCCGCTTTACTCGTCCTGGGTGACCGGGGCGCTGGCGCATACGCAGGGCGGACTTGCGGTGAACGAGAACGCGCAAGTCGTGCGCCCTGACGGCAGCGCGATCGAAGGCTTGTACGCAGCGGGAGGATCTGCGGCCGGGCTCGCCGGCGGCGGCGGCGACGGCTACCTGCCCGGCAACGGCTTCGCGCAGTCCTTCGCGCTGGGCCTGATCGCTGGAGAAAGAATCGCCCTACTCCGCGGTCGCGCCTGAGAGCTCGACCGCGCGCTTGAACTTCGCCAGCTCCTTGCGGTGGAAGGCGGTCGCCTCCGCGGGAGTGGACGCCACCACCGTGGCGCCGATGTCGGCGAGCTTCGCGCGCACCTCGGCGTCCTGGAGCGCGCGCCCGGTCTCCTGCGCCATGCGCGCGATGATCGCCGGCGGCGTGCCTGCGGGCGCGAACAGGATCACCCAAGCCGCGGCGTCGAAATCCTTGATCGTCTCCGAGACCGCCGGCACATCAGGCAGCGCCGCAGCGCGCGTCGCGGAAGTGACCGCGAGGGCGCGGATCGAGCCGGCCTTGAGATGCCCCGGGAGCGAAGGCAATCCCTCCACGCCCACCTGCACATCGCCCGCGATCACCGCCTGCGTCGCGGGCGCCCCGCCGCGAAACGGCACGTGCGTGATCGTCAGCCCGGCGGCAGCCTTGATCAGCTCCATCACGAGGTGCGCGGTGCTGCCGGTGCCCGAGGAGGCGTGGTTGAGCTTGCCGGGATTGGCCTTCACATAGGCGATCAGTTCCGGCAGGCTCTTCGCCGGCAGCGCCGGGTTCACGATCAGCACCTGCGGGAACGAGACCATCGCCGTCACGGCGGCGAAGTCCGCGATCGCGTCGTAGGGCAGCTTCTTGAAGAGATACGGGTTGATCGCCATCGTGCCGGGCGAGCCGAGGAGGAAGGTGTAGCCGTCGGGCTTGGCCTTCGCCGCCATCTCGGTGCCGATGTTGCCCGAGGCGCCGGTGCGGTTCTCCACCAGGAAGGAGCGGCCGGTGTTCTGCGACAGCTTCTGCGCGGCGTGGCGCGCGACGACGTCGACCGCGGAGGCGGCGGCGAACGGGTTTACGAGCGTGACCGCGCGCGAAGGCCATTCCTGCGCCGAAGCGGAGGCGACCAAAAACAAAAGCAGCAGAGCGAGCATGCGCATCTAGACTCCTGCCCAGTTCAATTTGACGCGACCGATCGCCATCGTGACGGCGGCCTGGGTGGGCTCGACGACGGGAATGCCGATCTCGTCCTGCAGCGGCTTGCGGTAGCGCGCCATGCCCGCGCAGCCCATGATGACGACGTTCGCAGCGTGCGTATCGCGCAGGGTCCTGCCGGCCTCGACCATGCGGCCGAACGTCTTCTTCTCGTCCGAGAGCTCGACTACCGGAAGGCCGATCGGCAATTCGCCGGCGAGGCGATCGGAGACGCCCAGCGCGCCGACGTAGCGCAGGTGGCGGGGGATGGATTGCTTGAGGATCGCGATGACGCCGAACTTCTGGCCCAGCGTCAGCGCGGTGAGGATGCCGCACTCGGAAATGCCGAGCACCGGCTTGTTCGTCGCCTCCCGCAGCGAATGCAGGCCGGGGTCGCTGTAGCAGGCCACCACGAACGCGGCGTAGTCCTTTTCCTTCTCCCGGATCAGCTTCAGCATCGGCGCGACCACGCCGTCCACGTGCTGCTGCGTCTCGACGCCCGGCGGGCCTTCCCTGAGGGTCACGCAGTCGATCCCGGGCCCGCCCGGCATGCGCAGCGGCGCGCAGGCCTGGTCGATGCCGCGCGTGCACTCTTCGGTCGAGTTCGGGTTGATGACGAGGATGCGATCCGGCATGGCCCGATACTATCGTTTCCTGGGGTTTTGTCGCACAATTCCGGGACGATTTCACTTCAGGGAGCACAGCCATGCTGGGTCGCCGCATCGCATTGATCGTCACGTCGCTGTTCCTGGCGGGTTCCGCCCTGGCCCAGCAGCCGCCGCTGCGCACCGGGGTCGACGGCACCTTCGCCCCGCACGCCATGCCCAAGCTCGGCGGCGGCACCGAGGGCTTCCAGATCGACCTCTTCACCGAGGTGGCCAAGCGCATGAAGCGCGAGATCGCCATCGACGCCGTGAGCTTCTCGACCCTGATCCCCGGCATGATGGCGGGCCGCTACGACTTCATCGCAGCGCCGACCACGGTGACCAAGGAGCGCGCCGAGAACATGCTGTTTACCGCGGGCTATCTCTGGACCGCATACCAGTTCGGCATCCGCAAGGGCTCGGCGCCGATCAAGGACTGGTCGGACCTGAAGGGCAAGGCGGTCGCCGTCAACAAGGGCACGCCCTACGAAAACCTTTCCAAGGCCGAGGGCGCAAAACACGGCTTCGAGGTGCAACCCTACGACACGCAGCCCGACGCGATCCAGGCGGTGGTTTCCGGGCGTGCCTACGCCGTGCTCGGCGGCAACACCACCATCGTCTACGCCGCGAGCAAAAACCCGAACTTCGTCGCCGACCTGGAGCTCACCAACACGCGCGCGCACTGGGCCGCGCCATTCCCCAAGCAGTCGGTCGCGCTGCGCAACCAGATGCAGGACGTGCTCAACTGCATGAAGAAGGACGGCACCATCGCCAAGATGTCGGAGAAGTGGTTCGGCCGTGTGCCGCCGCCGGACGCGCTCGAGCGCGTCATCACGCCCGGCTACGGCGTGCCAGGAATGCCCGGCTACGACGCGACGCCGCCGCACAACCTGAAGTGCTAGTGAAGTATAACTGCGGCCTTTGATGGCGGCTCGGCCCATTGTAGAAGCGCGGGGCATCCACAAGCACTTCGGCTCGCACCACGTCCTCAAGGGCGTGGATCTCGCGCTGGCGGAGCGCGAGCTAGCGTTCGTCATCGGGCCCTCAGGCTCGGGCAAATCCACGCTGCTGCGCTGCCTCAACCGGCTGGAAGAGCCTTCCTCGGGCAGCGTCGTGGTCGACGGCGTGGACATGCTGGATCCACGCACCGACCTCAACCATGCGCGCCAGCGCATCGGCATGGTGTTCCAGTCCTTCAACCTCTACCCGCACATGACGGCGCTGGGCAACGTCACGCTGGCGCTGCGCAAGGTCGCGGGCAAGACGCGCGAGGAGGCCGACGCGGTCGGCCGCACGGCACTCGATCGCGTGGGCCTCGCTGACCGCGCCGGCCACACGCCCGGCCAGCTCTCCGGCGGCCAGCAGCAGCGCGTCGCCATCGCGCGCGCCATCGCGCTCGAGCCCCGCGTGATGCTGTTCGACGAGCCTACGAGCTCGCTCGATCCCGAACTGGTGGGCTCGGTGCTGGGCGTGATGCGCGACCTGCGCGAGAGCGGCATGGCGATGGTGGTGGTGAGTCACGAGATGGGCTTCGCGCGCAACGCCGCCGACCGGGTCCTCTTCATGGACCAGGGCCTCATCGTCGAGGAAGGCACGCCGTCGCAGATCTTCGAGGCGCCCGCACAGGAGCGCACGCGCTCGTTCATCGGCCAGATCCAGAAGCACTAGGCCATGTCGGCCTGGGACCGCTTCCTCGAAGCCTTCTTCAATCCGGTCGTGATGTCCCGCTACCTGCCGGACATCCTGAAAGGCACGCTGCTCACGATCGAGCTGGCGGCGCTGATCATCGTCTCCGGGCTCGCCCTGGGCCTCGCGCTCGCGCTGCTGCGCAGCTTCGGCTTCCGGCCGCTCAACCTGCTGATCATCTTCGTCGTGGATCTGTTCCGCGCGCTGCCGCCCCTGGTGATCATCGTCTTCATCTACTTCGGCCTGCCCGCTGTCGGCCTGTCGCCCTCGGGTTTCGTCTCGACCTGGCTGTCGCTGATGTTCGTGCTCATGGCCTTCTCCGAGGAGATCTACTGGGCCGGCATCACCTCGATCCCCAAGGGGCAGTGGGAGGCGGCGCGCTCCACAGGCCTGACCTACGGCCATGCGCTGATGAGCGTGGTGCTGCCGCAAGCGCTGCGGCTCACCATCCCGCCGCTCACCAATAGGACGATAGCGATTACCAAAGGCACCGCGCTCGCCAGCGTCGTCGCCGTGGGCGAGATCCTCGGCATGGCCTCCTCGGCGGTGTCCAACAGCTACAACCCTTCGCCCCTGACGATGGGCGCGGTCGCCTACCTGATCCTGTTCCTCCCCATGGTGGTGTTCGGCCGGTACCTTGAGACGCGCATGGCCTGGAAGCGCTGATGCTCGAGACCTTCTTCAACCTGGAGATCGCGCGTTCCGCCTGGCCCATCATCCTCGCTGGCCTCGGCAACACCGTGCTGCTGTCGCTGGTCGTGGTGCCGCTCGGCCTCACCGGCGGCCTGGGCTTGGCCATGCTCGCGAGCGTGCGTAAGCCCTGGGTGCGTTATCCGCTCATGGCGTGGGTGGATTTCTTCCGCGCCTTCCCTCCGCTGGTGCTGCTGATTTTCCTCTTCGCCGGGCTGCCCTTCGCCGGCCTGGAGCTGGGCGGCTTCGCCTGCGTCTGCATCGCCTTCTTCCTCAACACCGGGGCCTACTACGGCGAGATCCTTCGCGCCGGGATCGAGTCGGTGCCCTCCGGGCAGACGGAGGCCGCGCGCAGCACCGGCCTGGGGCGCGTCCAGACCATGCTTTTCGTCGTTCTTCCGCAGGCGGTGCGCAACGTGCTGCACGACCTGCTCTCCAACACGCTGGAAGTGGTGAAGCTGACGGCGCTCGGCAGCGTCGTCGCCATGCCCGAGCTGCTGTTCCAGGCACGGCAGGCGCAGAGCCTGACCTACAACCCGACGCCGATCGTGCTTGCTGCAGTCATTTACTTCGTGATGCTCTGGCCTCTGGTGCGGCTGCTCAGCCGGCTCGAAAACCGGGCGCTCGCGGTACGGGTGTAGGAAAGAGCCCGAGCTAGGCTGGAACTCTTCGAGCATGTCCAGCAAGTCCTCGTCCAACTTGTAGAATTGCGCGACGTGCTGGCAAGGCGCTAGGCTATCATCACCCCGCTCGACAAGCCCAGCCCATTGCCGCCACCCTAGGAGCCTCTGCCATGTACGAATTGTTCCGTCATCTCCGCCCCAAGCAGCTCGCGTACGAGCAGCTTCCCATCTTGCTGCTGGCGTTGACGATTGCCGAACTGTTCTACAAGTTCCACAGCTTTCTGCTGGAGACGGGTGCTTTCCTGGCGACTTGGTATGCCATCGGGGCGTTATACGCAGCCCTGAAATCCGTACTGGCGCCGGCCAGGGTCGACGCTTCCGACACGCCGCGCTGACTCCGGAGCCCGGCTCCAGAATCAGCGCCTGGAATCAAGCGCCAGGCACGTCAAGCAGTTCGACGCCGGCCTTTCGCAGCGCGGCGTTGAGGGCCTTCAATTCGCCGCCCGCAAGCGCCTTCAGACGGGCTACTTGAGCATCCACATTGGCGATCGCTTCGTCGCTGACTTGGCTGGCTTGGCTTGTCGGCGCCTCGTCCGCAATGGCCACCAGGCCAATCAGGTCCGACAGATCGTCGCTCAATCCCCCGGCGTGGCGCAGCACGTCGCGCGGCGACTCGCGCTTGGGGTTCACCAGATGGCCTTCGATCGTTTCCAGCGCGGCGAGTGCTGAAGTTGCACGTTTGAGCAGGCCGGCATCGGCTTTGGGCAGACGCTTGGCCAGTTCGCGCAGCTGTTGCTTGAGCCTGCGCAGAGCGTCGACCGATTTATTGAGCAGGGCCAGCGCCGCATTCAGGCGCAAGAGCAGGGCGAGTTGCTGATCGAAAGACCGCTGCGAGGTCTTGAGTCGCGGATCTTTCAGGACGGCAAAGGATGCTTGCAGCTTGGCGCCGCCGGCCTCGAGTACCACCACATAGTTTCCAGGCGTGGCAGTGGGACCCGCGATACCATCCGACTCCTCGGCCAGCGGCTTGTTCCTGCGTTCGAAAAGCGCTGTATCGGGCTTGCCCGGTCCAGTGTGCTTCAAGTCCCAGACAAAGCGGTTCAGGCCGGGCTGGGCCTCGGGCCGCTTGGCGGCCTCCAGGGCGGCGTCATCGCTGGCATAGGCGCGAATCTCCCGCCCGCGCGCGTCCAGTATTGACAGCTTGACCACGCCCTTGAAGCCATCGGGCAGTTGGTAATAAAGGATGGCGCCGTGGGGTGGGTTCTCTCCTACAGTCAGAAAGCGCCGAACCTTCTTGCCGCTGGGCAGCTGAACCATCTCGCTCGCGCCGTCGATGCCGAACGCGGGGCCGTAGCTGAGGCCCTTCTTGGCAAACAGGCTGCCTGCGCTCCAGGAAAGCCGCATGCGGACGGTGTCGCGCGGCCTGACCAGTTGCACCTGCGTGCGCGTCGGCTTGAGCTCGCGCAGGGGAGAAATGTCGTCAAGAATCCAGAACGAACGGCCATGCGTGGCCGCTACCAGGTCGCTGCCCTTGATTTTGAGGTCATAGACCGGCGCGACGGGGAAGCCGCCTTTCATGCGCGCCCAATGCTTGCCGTCGTCCTGGCTGAAGAAAACGCCGGTCTCGGTCCCAACGAAGAGCAGGCCCGCACGCACCGGGTCGGCGCGCACCACGCGCGTGATCTCGTTGCCCGGCAGGTCACCGGTGATCGAGCGCCAGCTCTTGCCGCCATCGCGCGTGACAAACAGATAGGGCCGGTAGTCGGCGAGCTTGTAACGGGTGGCGCTCACATACACGGTGTCGGCATCCTGCGCGGAAATCTCCACGCAACCCACATAGGCCAGCTTGGGCATGCCCTTGGGCGTGACGTTCCGCCAGCTGCGTCCATGGTCGCGCGTCACCTGCACCAGGCCGTCGTCGGTGGAGGCCCAGATCTCGCGCTTGCGCTGGCGCGAAATGGCCAGACTGGCGCAGGTGGCGTGTACCTCGGCACCCGCGGTGTCATGGGTGAGGCTGCCGCCGGAATAGCCTTGGCGGCTCGGCTCATTCAAACTCAGGTCGGGTGAAATCGCCGTCCAGCTTGCCCCTTCGTCCCGCGTGTAGAACACCCGGTTGCCGCCGGCGTACAGGGTCTTGGGATCGGAGGGCGCAAACACCAGCGGGAAGGTCCAGGCGAAGCGGTATTTCAGGTCGCGCGGGGCCACGCCACGGGATTTCTCCGGCCAGACATTGACCAGGCGGATCTGCCTCGTGCGGTGGTCGTAGCGTTGCAGCGCGCCCGCGCCGCCGGGGCTGGAACCTACTGCGCCGCAATAGACGATGTCGGGGTCTTCGGGATGCACGGCGATGAAGCCGCTTTCTCCCGTGCCGGGGTAGGAGCAGTCTCCCATGCCGATGGTGCCCCACTCGGAAGCGTTGGGCACACTGATCGAGGTGTTGTCCTGCTGCGTGCCATAGACGCGATACGGGTACTGGTTGTCCACATCCAGGCGGTAGAACTGCGCCGTGTTCTGGTTGTAGATGGAAGACCAGGAGCCGCCGCCGTTGAAGGAGACGCAGGCGCCGCCGTCGTTGCCCTCGATCATGCGCTGCGGATTCTTCGGGTCGATCCACAAATCGTGGTTGTCGCCGTGCGGCGTGGTCACCTCGGCGAAACTGGTTCCACCGTCGGTGGACTTCCACATCTGCAGGTTGGTCACGTACACCGTGTCGGCATGTCCCGGATCGGCAAACACATGCGTGTAGTACCAGGGCCGGTGCATCAGGTCGCGGTTGCTGCTGACCTGCGTCCAGTTCGTGCCGTAATCGTCCGTGCGGTACAGGCCGGTCTTGTCGCCTTCGGCTTCCACCAGCGCAAAAACTCTTCCCGCGCGCGCCGCCGAGACCGTCACGCCATGCTTGCCCAGTAAGCCGCCGGGCAGGCCGTTGTGGCCCGAGAGCTCCTCCCAGCTGTCGCCCCCGTCCATCGAACGGTACAGGCCGCTGCCGGGCCCGCCACTGTCGAGGTTCCAGAAGTTGCGCCGCGCGCGCCAGAAGGCGGCGAACAGGATGCGCGGGTTGTGCGGGTCCATCGACAAATCCACCGCGCCGGCGTCCGGGCCCTTGTACAAAATCTTGGCCCAGCTCTTTCCCCCGTCGCTGGAGCGAAACACGCCGCGCTCCCTGTTCGGCCCAAAGGCGTCGCCGAGGGCGGCGACATAGACCAGGTCGGGGTTGGCGGGGTGAACGCAGATGCGGCCCACATGCCGCGTCTCTTTGAGCCCCACAGACTGCCAACTGCGTCCGGCGTCCGACGAGCGATAGACGCCATCGCCATAGGACACGTCGATGCGGATCGTGGTCTCGCCCGTGCCGGCATAAATCACGTTCGGGTCCGAGCCGGCGACGCAGATCGCGCCAATCGCCGCGCTGCCCAGGAAGTCATCCGATACGCAACGCCAATACAGGCCGCCGTCCTCGGTCTTCCAAATGCCGCCAGCGCAGGCGCCGAAGTAAAAGCGCATGGCGTTGTGCGGATCGCCCGCCACCGCCACGACACGCCCGCCGCGCGGCGGACCGATGCAGCGCCATTTCAGAGCGTCGAACTGCGTGGTTCCATCCTGTCGCGCGCGCTTAGCCATCGTGTCTCCAGAGCGGGGTTGGGGCGAGTCGGAAGAAGAATCGGTAGCGAAGCGGCATGCGCTTCTCGACACGGCGCCTATTTTTTAAGCGTGGCCGCGGCCTCGAGCGCGAAGTAGGTGAGGATGCCGTCGGCGCCGGCGCGCTTGAAGGCGGTGAGCGATTCCATGATGCAGGATTCGGGCAGCCAGCCGTTGGCGATCGCCGCGCGCAGCATCGCGTATTCCCCCGATACCTGGTAGACGAAAGTCGGCGCCATGAATTCATCCTTCACGCGCCGCAGGATGTCCAGGTAGGGCATGCCCGGCTTCACCATCACCATGTCGGCGCCTTCGGCGAGGTCGAGGCCTACCTCCCACAACGCCTCATCGGAGTTGGCCGGATCCATCTGGTAGGTTTTCTTGTCGCTCTTGCCGAGATTCTTCGCCGAGCCCACCGCGTCGCGAAAAGGCCCGTAGAAACCCGAGGCGTACTTTGCCGAGTACGCCATGATCTTGGTGTGGATGTGGCCCTGCTTCTCCAGCGCCTGGCGGATGCGCCCGATGCGGCCGTCCATCATGTCGGAGGGCGCGACGATGTCCACGCCCGCCAGCGCCTGCGCCAGCGCCTGCTTCTCCAGGATACCGAGCGTGACGTCATTGAGGATGTAGCCGCGCTTGTCGATGACGCCATCCTGACCGTGCGAGGTGTAAGGGTCGAGCGCGACGTCGGTCATGATGCCCAGTTCCGGAAAGCGTTTCTTCAGCGCACCGACTGCGCGCGGAATCAACCCCTTCGCATTGAACGCTTCGCGGCCGTCCAGCGTCTTGAGTTTCTGCTCGATCACCGGAAATAGCGCCATCACCGGAACGCGCAGCTTCATGCAGCGCTCGGCCACCGGCAACAGCCGGTCCACTGACAAGCGTTCAACCCCCGGCATGGAAGCCACTTTGTCAGTGCGGTTTTTCCCTTCCTGGATGAAGACCGGATAAATCAGGTCATCGGCCGTGAGCACCGTTTCGCGCATCAGGCGGCGCGAAAACTCGTTGCGCCGCATGCGGCGCATGCGCACCGCGGGAAACGATCCATAGATATTCATCTGATTATTAGGCAGGTTTTCGGCGACCAGAGCCGGGCTGGAACTTTTTGCACGGACGGCAATCTTACCTTCAGACGGTGCGAATCGTCTCCCGCTTCTCCTCCCTGAGCGGGGTGCCCCGGTCCCAAACCGGGGCGTTTTCCGCCCCCGGTTTAGTTCCCCTTTTCTGGGGGTTTTTTATTCCGGCGCCGGGCTGCGGCACTCCTGCCGCTGCTTCCGGAGCCATTCTTCGAGCAGCGCGCGCGCTTCCGCCACGCCCTCTGCACTCTTGCTCGAGAACAGCATCACTTCGGAGCTCATCGCCGCGGCGTCGAGAGCCGCGCGCGTGCCGGCGAGCGCTTTTGCGCCCTCTGCGCGCGTCAACTTGTCCGCTTTCGACAGCAGCACCAGGCGCGCGGCCTGGACCGGCCGCAGCCACTCCAGGAAATGCCGGTCGTTGGCCGTGAGCGGCCGGCGCGCGTCGGTCAGCACGACCACAGCCGCGAGGCTGCGCCGCTCCGTGAGGTAGCCACCGATCAGCGCATCCCAGCTCGCGCGCAGGGTTTTTGGGGCCGCAGCGTGGCCGTAGCCCGGCAGGTCGGCCAGGCGGGCCCGCTCGCCAAGGTCGAAAAAGTTGATCGTCTGCGTGCGGCCCGGGGTCTTGCTGAAGAACGCGAGCCGCTTGCGGCCCGTGAGAGCGTTGATCGCACTCGACTTGCCGACGTTGGAACGCCCTGCGAAAGCGACCTCGGGCCCCGCTTCGGGCGGGAAATCCCGGGGCTTGGCGGCTGAAGTGAGGAAGCGCGCTTGCAGGAATGTGGACAAGTGGCCGATGGTATGCCCAAACCAGGGAGGGCCTGTTTTCCCTCCTCGCCGGAAATTCTAATAAAATCGTGGCTTTCCAACGTCAGGTTCAGGGAGCAGCCGCATGATTCGACAGTTGGCGTACGCCGCCAGCGCCGCCGCGTTGTTGTGCGCTGGAGCCGCTGTGGCCCAGGGCACGGGCAAGCCCGATGCGGCCAAGGGCCAGAGCATCGCGGCCCAGACCTGCGCCGCCTGCCACGCCGCCGATGGCAACAGTCCGGCGCCGGCGAACCCGAAACTCGCGGGCCAGTTCTACGATTACCTGCACCGGCAACTGATCCATTTCAAACCCCAGGCGGGCAAGAAGCCGGCGCGCGACAACCCGGTCATGGCGGGCATGGTGGCGAATCTTTCTGCCGCCGACCTGCAGAACGTCGCCGCTTTCTACGCCTCCCAGAAGCTCAAGCCCGCGGCGGCGAAGGACAAGGAACTCGCCGCGCTGGGCCAGAAAATCTATCGCGGTGGCAATGCGGCCACCGCAGTGGCGGCCTGCGCCGGCTGCCATGGCCCCACCGGCGCGGGCATGCCCGCGCAATACCCGCGCATCTCAGGCCAGTTCGCCGAATACATCGAAGCGCAGCTCAAGGCGTTTCGCTCCGGGACCCGCACCAACGATCCGAACGGCATGATGCGCGGCGTCGCCGCGCGCATGACGGACCGCGAGATCCAGGCTGTCGCAGAATACGTCGCAGGCTTGCGCTGATCGCCCTATTGGAGTGGCGTGGAATAAGTCGCCGTAGCCTGCTGTTCACTTGAGTTGCAGAGAACGCTGCTGCCTGTTCGAGCGTCACCTTCAACCGAGTGAGGAGAACCGAATGAAAAAGAGCTTGCTGGCGACCGGCGTGGTCCTTGTGTTAGGGGCAGGTTTTGCGGCCTCGGCCGTTGCCCAGGTCAAACCCGAAGTACTGGTGAAGCAACGTCAGGCGGCGATGACGCTACAGGGCAAGTATCTGGGCCCGATCGGCGGCATGCTGAAGGGAAATATTCCGTACAACGCCGACACGGTCGCGATCAACGCTACGTTTCTGGAGAACCTCGCCCGCATGCCGTGGGACGGCTTCGCCGAGAGCACCAGGGGCGAGAAAAGCGCGACCAAGCCCGAAGCTTTTACTGACGCGGCGAAATTCAGGGCTGCTGCGGATATGCTGGAGGCTGAAACGGCCAAGCTCGGTGCAGCGGCGCGCGCGAAAAACGAAGCCGGGGTACGGGCGAGTTTCGGCGGCGTGGCCAAGTCCTGCGGCAGCTGTCACGACGCCTACCGCGTTAAACAGTAAGCAAGCGCGATTGCCGGGAGTGCACGCATCGGTGCGCGCGCTGCCGCGTGCGTGGTGTTGCGTCGCGCTGATCGTGCTGCTAGTGGCAAAGCACGGCGCTGCGTCGGCACAGGGTGACGCAAAGCGCGGCGCTTACCTCGCCAAAGCGGCGGGCTGCATCGGTTGTCATACTGAGGCGAAGGAAAGCGCAACACCTTACGCGGGCGGTCGTGCGCTGAAGACGCCGTTCGGCACCTTCTATGGGCCGAATATCACGCCGCACCCGATTGCGGGCGTGGGCCGCTGGAGCGAAGCGGATTTCGTGCGGGCGATGCGTCTGGGCCTGCGGCCGGATGGCGCGCACTATTTCCCCGCGTTTCCCTATCCTTCGTTCACGCGCATCAACGATGCCGATCTGCGCGATCTCTGGTCGTATCTGCGCGCGCTGCCCCCGAGCGCGCGTCCCAGCCAGGCCCACGACCTGCGTTTCCCGTTCGGCTGGCGCTTTCTCGTCGTGGGGTGGAAATGGTTTTTCTTCTCGCCCGGCGCGTTTGCCGCTGACCCCAAGCGAACGCCGCTCCTCGAGCGCGGCGCCTACCTTGTCGAGGCGCTCGGTCATTGTGCTGAATGCCACACGCCGCGCAATTTTCTCGGTGGGCTGAAGCGCGACCGCTGGCTCGCTGGCACGGCGAAGGGGCCTGACGGCGACCGCGTGCCGAACCTTACTCCGGCCAGGCTCAAGAAATGGGGTGACGGCGAGCTGAAAAGCTTCCTGCAGACCGGGATGACGCCGGACGGCGATGTGGTTGCCGAGACGATGGGCGAAGTCATCCGCAATACCACCGGCGAGCTCACGCCTCCGGATCTTGCGGCGATGATCGCCTACCTGCGCGCGCTTCCGCCCATCGCCGACGAGCCCAAATGAGGATTTGAGCGCGGCGGAGCGCTGTTCTTGCACTAGCTGACGGAATAGCGGCGCGGGTAGACTGTTAATCCCCGTGAGCGACGCTGAAGACATCGTCGTACTGATCCCGCGCCTGCGGCGCTATGCGCGGGCGCTGGCCGGGGAGCACAATGCGGCCGACGACCTGGTGCAGGACACGCTCGAGCGCGCCTGGTCCAAGCTGCACCTCTACCGGCGCGGCACCGACCTGAGAGCGTGGCTGTTTACGGTGATGCACAATGTGTATGTCAATCAGCGCCGCGCGGCGCGCAACAACGTTCCGCTGGATGAAGACATGCCGGAACTCGCGCAGCCGGCGCGCGAGACCGACACGCTGGTGCTGCGGGATCTCGATGCCGCCATCCGTCGTCTGGCGCCGGAGCAGCGCGAGGTCCTACTGCTGGTGGCGCTCGAAGACATGAGCTACGGCGAGGCCGCGGAAGCCCTCGGCGTGCCCATCGGCACCGTGATGTCGCGCCTGTCGCGCGGCTGGGAAAAACTGCGCGCCATGCTCTCCGGCCTGCCGGCCGGCGGTAAGCAACTGAAGATCGTGAAATGAACCATGGCTAGCACGCCGCAGGAAGATGCCGAGCTGAAGGCGCTGTCACAGGCGCTGCATCAGCTCTACGACCCGGTGCTCGACGAGCCGGTGCCGGAGAGGCTGCGTGCGCGTAATGTGAAGCACGCACGCTGGCGCAGCGTGGCAGTCGCGGCCGGCTGGGTCGCGCTCGGGCTTGGCGCCGGCGTCCTCGCAGGTTGGCAGCTGCATGACAGGCGTCCCGGCGTGCCGCCGCAGGCCGAGGTGCCCGGCTTCGTTAAGCGCGCGGCCGTCGCGCATGCGGTTTATTCGCCGGAAGTGCGCCATCCCGTCGAGGTCGGCGCTGACCAGGAACAGCACCTGGTAGCTTGGCTATCCAAGCGCCTGGGCGCGCCGCTACGCGCGCCCAAGCTGGAAGATGTGGGGTATTCCCTCGTCGGTGGCCGGCTGCTGCCCGATGAGAGCAGCGTCGCCGGCGCGCCCGCTTCGGTAGCCCAGTTCATGTACCAGTGCAAGCAGGGCACGCGAATCACTCTCTACGTGCGTACCAATGCGGTGGGCAACCGCGAAACCGCGTTCCGCTTTGCAGCCGAAGGCAATGTAAAAGTGTTCTACTGGATCGACCGCAAGCTCGGCTACGCGCTCTCCTCTGCTGACATCGGCAAGGATGTGCTGATGAACGTCGCCAACGCCGTCTACCAGCAGCTCAATCCCTAGCCGGGCCTCACTCGCGCGGCGCTGGACGGATCAGGTAACCGCCGGATTTCTCGTCGCGCTCAAGCACCACGAACTTTCTTTTCTTGGCCTCCTCGAGCAGGTCCGAGAAGGCGCGGAAACCGTAGTAAGACTCGTTGAAGCCGGGCTTTCTGCGCTTCAGGGCCTGCTTCACCATCGAGCCCCAGATTTTCTCGCCTTCGCCGCGCTCGGCGATCAGCGCATCGAGGGTCTCCAGCACCAGGTCGATCACTTCCTGCACCTTGTCCTCGCCCGCGGGGGCGTCCTTGTCCTTGCCGGCGGTAGGCTGTCTGGGACCTTCGCGGCGTTTTTTCTGCGCCCGGCGCTTGGCCTCGTCCTCGCGCACCAGGTCGTCGTAGAAGATGAACTCGTCGCAGTTGGCGATGAGCAGATCGCTGGTGGAGTTCTTGACGCCGACGCCGATCACCACTTTCGCGTTCTCGCGCAGCTTGGAGACCAGCGGCGAAAAGTCCGAATCGCCGCTGATGATGACGAAGGTGTCGACGTGGCCCTTGGTGTAACAGAGGTCGAGCGCATCGACCACCATGCGAATGTCGGCCGAGTTCTTGCCCGACTGGCGCACGTGCGGGATTTCGATCAGCTCGAAGGAAGCGCCGTGCATCGGCGCCTTGAAGTCCTTGTAGCGCTGCCAGTCGCAGTAGGCCTTCTTCACCACGATCGAGCCCTTGAGCAGCAGCCGCTCGAGCACGCGGTTGATGTCGAACTTGTCGTATTTCGCGTCCTGCACGCCGAGAGCGACGTTCTCGAAGTCGCAGAACAGCGCCATGCTTCTTGTTTCCGGGCTGCCAGCCATGTTTCAAATCTCCGGTTGCTTCCGATGCTAGCATTCCCGCCATGAATGGAGCCGAAAGCCTTGCCCGCACGCTCGTCGCCTGCGGCGTCGATACCTGCTTCGCCAATCCCGGAACTTCGGAGATGCACTTCGTCTCTGCGCTCGACCGCGTTGCCGGCCTGCGCTGCGTGCTGGGACTCGCCGAGACGGTGGTCGCCGGTTGCGCCGACGGCTACGCGCGCATGGCCGGCAAGCCGGCGGCGACGCTGTTTCACTGCGGTCCGGGCCTGGGCAACGCAATTGCCAATCTGCACAATGCAAAGCGGGCGCATACCCCCATTGTGAATATCGTCGGCGACCACGCCACCTACCACCGGCCCCACGACGCGCCGCTCACCTCGGACACCGAAGGCCTCGCACGCACCGTGTCCTCCTGGGTCCGCACCAGCACGAGCGCGCGCAGCCTGGGCGCCGATGCCGCGGCCGCGGTCCAGGCAGCACGCACGCCGCCTGGCGGCACCGCCACGCTCATCCTCCCGGCCGATTGCGCGTGGGATGAGGGCGCCGAACCGAGTGCGGCGCTCGCGCCGCCGGCACGCGCCGCGGTGGCGCGAGACAGCGTGAAGAAGATCGCCGCGGCCTTGCGCTCCGGGCAACCCTCGATGCTGCTGCTGTCGGGAGAAGCGCTGGGTGAGGCTGGCCTGCGCGCGGCGAACCGGATCGCCCATGCGACGCAAGCCAAGCTGCGCACGCCGACCCAGGTGCCACGCATGGTTCGCGGCCGCGGCCGCGTGCCGGTGGACCGCGTGCCCTACGTAGTGGATGCGGCACTCAAGGTGCTGGAAGGGACCAGGCACCTCGTCCTCGCGGGCGCGAAAGCGCCGGTCGGCTTTTTCGCCTATCCGGGCAAGCCCTCGACGCTCTGGCCGCAGGATTGCGAGTTGCACCGCCTCGCCGACGCGGAGGCAGACGTGGTGGGCGCGCTCGAGGCGCTGGCCGACGAACTGGGAGCGGCGCGCGATGCGCCGATCCGGGACGACGTCGCGAAGCCTGAACTGCACGGCGGCCCGTTCAAGCCCGAAGCCTTCGGGCTGACGCTCGCCGCGCTTTTGCCTGAGAACGCGATCGTCGCCGAGGATGCGGTGACCTCGGGACGCGCGCTGTTTCCGCTTACCTGGGGCGCTGCGCCGCACGACTGGATCCAGATTACCGGCGGCGCCATCGGGCACGCATTCCCGGCGGCCACCGGCGCCGCCATCGCCTGTCCCGACCGGAAGGTGGTCTGCCTGGAGGCCGACGGCGCGGGCATGTATTCGCTGCAGGCGCTCTGGACGCAGGCGCGGGAGAAGCTGGACGTGGTGAACGTGGTCTTCGCGAATCGTCGCTACGCGATCCTGCAGGGAGAGCTCGCCGCCGTCGGTTCCCAGCCGGGGCCTGCATCACGAGAGCTGTTCGATCTTTCCCGGCCCGAAATCCGCTGGACGAAGCTTGCCGAGGGGATGGGCGTCGAAGCGGTGCGGGTGGAAACGCTGGAGGGCTTTGCCGACGCTTTTACCGCAGCTGGCGCGCGGCGCGGGCCGTTCCTGATCGAATTCTCGATTTAGCCGTCGCCGCGGCGAGGCGCACCGGGGGTGTCGGCAGCCGCGCCTCCCCCTCCAGCAGGTGCGACCGCGACGCGCCCCATGCGCCAGTTTTCCACCAGTGAATAGGCCGCCGGAACCACCACCAGCGTGAGCAAAGTCGAGGTGATCATGCCGCCGATCACCGCCACCGCAAGCGGTGCGTTGGTCTCCGCGCCTGCGCCCAGTCCCAGCGCCGCGGGCGCGAGCGCGAGCACGATCGTGAGCGAGGTCATCAGCACCGGGCGCATGCGGATCGGGCAGGCATCCAGCAGCGCGCCGTTCACGTCCATGCCCTGCGCCCGGCGCTGGTTGGTGAGGTCCACCAGCAGGATCGAATTCTTGGCCACCAGCCCGATCAGCAGGATGAGGCCGATCATCGAGTAGATGTTGAGCGTGTGCAGCGGGATCCTCAGCCCGAGCGAGGCCCCCAGCTGTGACAGCGGCACGAACAGCCACAGCGCGAACACGCCGCCGATGATGGCCAGCGGCACCGCGAGCATGATGAACAGCGGCTGCAGGAACGAATTGAACTGGCTCGCCAGCACCATGAACAGCAGCACCAGCGCGAGGCCGAAGGTGAAGGCGATGGACTGGCGCGTCTTCTCCAGCTGCTCGGCCTCGCCGATGAATACCACCTGGTAACCGAGCGGCAGCTGGCGCGCCGCCTCCTTTACCTTTTCGATCGCCGAGGCAAGCGGGACCGAGGGCGAGGAATAGAAGGTGGCCGAGTACTGCAGGTCGAAGCGCGCGACCACCGCCGGACCTACGCGCTCCTTGAAGCCGGCCACGGTGTCGAGCCGCACCAGCTGGCCCTGGCGGTTGCGCAGGTAGATCTTGGACAGGTCGGCCGCGCTATTGAATTCGCCGTCCTTCGCCTTGACGCGGATGTCGTAGCGTTCGCCGTCGCCGGGCTGGTCGTTGTACTTGGCTATGTCGACACCGCCAGTGAGCATGCCGATGGCGAGCGCCAAATCCTGGGAGTTGAGGCCGACCGAGGCTGCGCGCGTGCGGTCCGGTTCGAGCACCAGTTGCGGCAGGTCCAGCTGCAGGTCAGTGTCCATGCGGCCGATCGCCGCGTCGGCCTGCAGGCTGCGCTGCAACTCGCCCGCGAGTCGCCCCATCTCCTGCAGGTTCGGTCCCTTGATGACGAACTGCAGGGGCTCGGAGCGCTGGCCCTGCACGATGCCGAAGGCGCGCGGGAAGGCGCGCGCGCCGGTGATCAGCGACAGGTCGCGGCGCAGCAGGCGCAGCACCTCCTGCTGGCTCAGGCCGCCGTCCCTGCGCCGCTCGGACTTCGGGCGCATGCGGCCGATCAGAGTCGCCTGGTTCACCTGACCGGCCGAGCCCAGGCCGATGACGCCGAACTCGGTCACCACGTCCGGGTAGCGCTCCACGATCGCCTCGACCTCGCGGAGCTTCTGCTCGGTGTAGTGGATCGAGGAGCCGAGCGGGGCGCGGATCGCCACCAGGAAACGCCCCTCGTCGGCCTGCGGCGCGAGCTCGGTAGGCAGCATGCGGAACAGCGGCACCGCGGCGACGCTGATGAGCGTCGCGGCGACCAGCACCGTCCGGCGGTGCAGCAACGACCAGGCCAGGGCGCGCTTGTAGAAGGACTCCAAGCGCTCGAAGGCGTGCTCCAAGGCCCAGTAGACGCGGCCGTGCTGCTTCTCGACGTGCATGTAGCGCGAGCACAGCATCGGCGTCAGCGTCAGGGAGACGAACAGCGACACCGCAACGCCGAAGGTGACCACCACCGCGAAAGAGCGCAAGAACTGGCCGGTGATGCCCGAAAGGAAGATCACCGGCGCGAAGATCGCGATCAACGAAAAGGAGGCCGCGATGACGGCGAAGGTCACTTCGCGGCTGCCTTCGATCGCGGCGCGCTTGGTGTCCTGCACCAGATGCTCGCGATGGCGGTAGATGTTCTCCAGCACCACGATGGCGTCGTCCACTACCACCCCCACCAGCAGCAGCAGCGCCAGCAGCGTAACCGAATTGAAAGTGTAGCCGAAGAAGTACATCACCGCGATGGCGCCGAACAGTGACACCGGGATGGCGGTGGCGACGATGACGGTGGCGCGGAAGCTCTTCAGGAACAGCCAGACGATGAGCGCGGCGAGCAACGTGCCCTCGACCAGATGGCCCTTGAGCGAATCCACCATCTCGCCGATGAAGATGGCGTCGTTCTGCACGTAGTTGAGTTCCAGTCCGGGCGGCAGCTGCGGCCGGATCTCGGTGTCGATGCGCTCGCGCACCTTGCGGATAATCTCCACCGTATTGGTGTTGGGCACCTTGACCACCCCCACGCCCACCGTGGGCTTGCCGTTGAAGCGCGCCAGCTGGCGGAAATCGGCAAGTCCATCCTCGATTTCGGCGATGTCTCGCAGCCGCACCGGCGCGCCGTCGCGATAGGCAAGCACCATCTTCTCCAGGTCGTCGAGGCGGTGGAACTCCAGATCGAGCTTGAGCAGGTGCTCGGTGGCGCGGCCGGTGAGGAAGCCGCCGGCGACCTGCAGGTGCTCGCTGGCGAAGGCGGCGCTGACGTCCTGCGCCGCGATACCGTACGCGCTCATGCGCGCCGGCAGGAGGTTGACGCGGATGGTGCGGTCGCGCCGTCCGCCGATGCGGATTTCGCCGACGCCATCGATGGTCTCCAGGCGCTTCTTGATGACGTTGATAGCGTACTGGTTGAGCTGCTGCTGGGTGCGGTCGCCCTGCAGCGCGGTCCAGAGGATGGGCTGGGTGTTGGTCTCGACTTTGGCCACCACGGGCGGGTCGGCGTCCCTGGGCATGCGCCGCAGCACCTGATTCACCTTCGCCTGCACCTCGTTGAAAGCGACGTCGATGCGCTTGTCCAGGTTGAAGGTGATGGCGACGATGGACACCCCCGGCGAGGAGGTGGACTGTATGTGCTCGATGCCCGGGACGCTGTTTACCGCGGTCTCGACCAGGTTGGTGATCGAAGCGTCGATCACGTCCGGGTTGGCGCCGCGCTGGATGGTGGTCACCGAGATCACCGGGAATTCAATGTAAGGCAGCTTGTCGACACCGATGCGCGTGTACGCGATCAGCCCGAACAGGATCAGCACCGCGTTCAGCATGAATGCGAAGACGTGTCGCTTGATCGATAGCTCGGGCAGCGTCATCTCATCCCTTCTTCTTCGCGCCCTTGCCCTCGCCCGCCTTGCCATCCGGCTTCGGTTTTGGCAACGCCACCGCAGCGTTGTTGGTGAGGAAGCCGGCGCCGTCCACCGCGACGCGGTCGCCCGGGGCAAGGCCCTTCACGATCTCGTAGTAGCCGTCCTGGCGCACCCCGGTTTCCACCGCTCGCTGCTGCGCGACCAGCTTGCCCTCTTGTTCCGCCAGAACGTAGACCACCTTGCCGGCCGGGCGCAGCACGACGCTTTGCTCGGGCACCGTAAGGGCCTTCTCGCGCGTCGCGATGATGATCTTGCCGTTGACACTGCCACCACCGCGGAAGCTGCCGTCGTTGTCGAATTTTACGATCGCGTCGAGCGCCCGGTTCTGCGTTCCCACCGTGGGGCGGATTTCGTCTATCTTGGCTTCGACGGATTTTTCCGGCGCCGAGGGCACCGAAAGCCGCACTTTCAAACCCGGGCGGATGCTCGGGCCGGCTGCCTCGGGCAGCGGCAGGTGCGCGTGCAAGCGCCCGGTACCGACCAGTTTGAACAGGGGGTCGCCCACCTTGACGTAGTCACCCGCGGCGACGATCTGCGCCTCGACCTCGCCATCGATCGGCGCCAGTACGCGCGTCTTGCCGATGCTGCGGCGGGTCTGCTCGGCGCGCGCGCCTGCCCCGGTGATGCTTTCGCGCAAGGCATTGCGTTGCGCAAGGGCGTCGTCGGCCGCGTTCTGCGATATGAACCCCTGCGCCACCAGCTTCTGCTGGCGCTCGGCGAGGCGCTCGGCCTGCGCCAGAAGCGACTGCAGGCGCGCGATCTCTGCGCCGTCCGCGCGCGACTGGATCTCGAAATCCTGCGCGTCGATCTCGGCCAGAAGCTCGCCCCGGGTGACCTTTTTGCCG
>SBAS01000080.1 GCA_005240145.1 Nitrosomonadales bacterium
TCCGATTCGTTGCAGCAGGTCGAAATCGCGGGAGACGCGCTTCGACTGCCGCCGTGGGAGGCGAAAGTAAGCATTTTGTCCGGAGGGGAGAAAAGAAGGGTCGCGCTTTGCCGGCTCCTGCTTTCAAAGCCCGACCTGCTGCTGCTCGATGAACCGACCAACCACCTCGATGCGGAAAGCGTCGACTGGCTGGAGCAATTCCTGCAACGCTTTCCCGGCACCGTGGTCGCGGTGACGCACGATCGCTACTTCCTCGACAACGCCGCGGGCTGGATCCTCGAGCTGGACCGCGGCATGGGCATTCCCTGGGAGGGCAACTACTCGTCGTGGCTGGAACAGAAGCAGCAGCGCCTCGAAGTGGAAGCCAAGCAGGAGGAGGCGCGCTTGAAGTCGATGAAAGCCGAACTCGAGTGGGTGCGCCAGAACGCCAAGGGTCGGCAGGTGAAATCCAAGGCGCGCCTGGCGAAGTTCGAGGAACTGTCGCAGTACGAGCACCAGCAGCGCAACGAAACCCAGGAAATCTTCATCCCGGTGGCGGAGCGCCTCGGCAACGAGGTGATCGAGTTCAAGGATGTCTCCAAGGGTTTCGGCGAGCGCCTACTCATCGACAAGCTCTCGTTCCTGGTGCCGCCGGGCGCGATCGTCGGCATCATTGGACCGAATGGCGCGGGCAAATCCACGCTGTTCAAACTCATCAATAAAGAAGAAAAGCCAGATGCGGGAACAATAAATATTGGGAAAACGGTAAAAATCGCCCACGTGGACCAGTCGCGCGACGCACTCGCCGGCGAGAAGACGGTGTTCGAGGATGTCTGCGGCGGGCAGGACGTCATCACCGTGGGCAAGTTCCAGATGCCCTCGCGCGTCTACCTCGCGCGCTTCAATTTTCGCGGCGCCGACCAGCAGAAGCCCGTCGGCCAGCTTTCGGGCGGCGAGCGCGGCCGGCTGCACCTCGCCAAGCAGCTGGTGTCGGGCGCCAATGTGCTGCTGCTCGATGAACCCTCGAACGATCTCGACGTCGAAACGCTGCGCGCCCTGGAAGAGGCGCTGCTGGAGTTCGCCGGCAGCGTAATGGTGATCTCGCACGACCGCTGGTTCCTCGACCGCATCGCGACCCACATCCTCGCCTTCGAGGGCGAATCCGTAGTGACGTTTTTCCCGGGCAATTACCAGGAATACGAAGCCGACAGGAAAAAGCGCCTCGGCGAGGAAGCCTCGCGGCCGCATCGCATCCGCTTCAAGGCGCTGAAGACTTGAATGGATGCCGAAGCGGAATTCGGCCTGGCAGTCGTCACCGGAGCGGGCTCCGGCATCGGGCGGGGCTGCGCGCAGATGCTCGGCCGGAGGGGCTTCGCGATCGCCGCGCTGGACATCGATGAGTCCGCTGCACGCGAGACAGCGCAGATGATCGAAAGCGCTGGTGGGCGCAGCCGCGGCTATCGCGCCGACATCAGCAAGGCCGCCGACATGGACTCGGCAGTGAGCGCGGCGATCGGCGATCTGGGCATGCTGGAAGTGATGTTCAACAACGCCGGCGTGCTGGACGGTTACTTTAACGTCGACGACATGGACGAAGCGCTCTGGCGGCGCGTTCTGGATATCGACCTCACGGGCGTGTTCCTCGGCTGCAAGCGCGCCTTGCGCGAGATGCTGCCGCGCCGGCGCGGCCGCATCATCAACATGGCTTCGGTGGCCGGCCTGAACGGCACCGGCGGCGGCGCGGCCTATATCGCCGCCAAGCACGGCGTGGTCGGGCTGACAAAGCAGATGGCGGTCGCCTACGGCGCGAGCGGCATCACCGTGAATTGCGTCTGTCCCGGCGCAATCCCGACCTCGCTGCGCGCGCATTCGCAGAGCATTCTCGGTCCCGGGGTGCCCGACATGAGCGGCCGCGGCGTGGTGGTAAACGAGGACCAGGTGCGCGCCCTGGTGCCCGCGGGCGTGCGCGGCACGGTGGAGGACATCGCCTCGGCGGTGTGCTACCTGGCGTCGAAGGAGGCGGGCTACATCAACGGCCACAGCCTGGTCGTGGACGGTGGCTGGCGGGCGAAATAGACAGGGGCGACGCTTGATCAGCGGTTCGGGGGTTCTCCGAGCAACGGGAAGGCGCTGAATACGTCGTGCTCCCCCACCGGGGGCGCGGCCGTGACGTGCGCCGGCGTGAGTTCGGCGAAGGAGGTCACGCCGAGCAGGCCGAGGCAAGTGCGGATTTCGTCTTCGAGGATCTCCAGCACGCGCACCAGGCCTGGCGTGCCCGCGGCGGCAAGGCCGAGGCAGGGCAGGCGTCCGAGGCCCACGGTCTTCGCACCGAGCGCGTATGCCTTGACCACGTCCGTGCCGCGCATGAACCCGCCATCCACCCAGACTTCGGCGCGACCTGCCACTGCGGTGACGACTTGCGGCAGCACCGTCATGCTGCCCAGGCCGTGGTCGAGCTGGCGGCCGCCGTGGTTCGAGACGTAAATGACTTCGACGCCGTGCTGCAGGGCGATCTCGGCGTCCTCGACCGTGGCGATGCCCTTGATGATCAGCGGCACGCGGTGCTTGTCCTTGAATCGCTTCACCTGGTCCCAGGACAGGCCGGACTGGAAGGTGCTGCCGGCGGGCGCGGTGGCGCGCCAGGGTTTGATGAAGCGTCCCACCAGGTCGCGTTCGCGCCGGCTGTACATGGCGACATCCACCGTGAGGCAGAACGCGCTGTAGCCGTTATCGATAGCGCGCTTGACGTGGTCGTCCACCCAGGCGTCGTCGCCGCGCACGTACAGCTGGAAGACGCGGACCGTGTCCGCCGCGGCCGCCGTCGCTTCCAGCCCGGGCTGGCAGACCGAGGAGAGCATCTGCGGCACGCCGAACGCGGCAGCACCTCGCGCAGCTGCTGCCGCGCCCCCTGCAACGATGGATTCCAGGCCGCCGATGGGCGCAAGCATGACGGGCAAGCGGATTTTCTTGTTGAAGAAATTCGAAGAAACATCAAGCCGGCTGACATCCCTCAGCACCCGGGGGCGAAACGCGATCGAATCGAGCGCCTGCCGGTTGCGGCGTACCGTGGTTTCGGTTTCGGCGCCGCCGATGAGGTAGCTCCAGGGGCCGGGCGCCAGCCGGGCGCGCGCCGCGGCGACGATCTCCTGCAGAGTGAGAAATTCTTCGGTATGGGGTGCGTTCATGCTGCGCAAGGCTAACACTCAAGGGTACACTCGTGCTCATGCGACTCCTCACCTATGTAGCAAGGAAAAAAGGCGCCGCGCCGCGCGTCGGCGTCATGTCCGGGCCCGAGCATTTCCGGGAAGTGAAAGTGTCCGACATGATTTCCCTGATTGCGGCCGGAAGTGCCGGGGTTTTGAAGGTAAAAAATGCACTGAAGAAAGGCAAAGACATCCCTTTGTCTTCGGTGCGTGTCCTCGCGCCCATTCCCCGCCCGCGCAAGAACGTCTTCTGCGTCGGCTGGAATTACGTCGAGCATTTCGAGGAGGGCGCCAAGGCGCGCGCCAACGTCGTCGAATTGCCTTCGCACCCGACCTTCTTCACCAAGTCGCCGACCACGGTAAACGGGCCCTACGACCGCATCCCGCTGCACGCCGGTGTTACCGAAAAGGTGGACTGGGAAGTGGAGCTGGGCGTGATCATCGGCCGCGGCGGCATCAACATCGCCGAAACGAACGCGATGAAGCACGTGTTCGGCTTCACCGTGATTAACGACGTCTCGGCGCGCGAGATCCAGCGCCGCCACGGCCAGCAGTGGTTCAAGGGCAAGAGCCTGGACGGCCATTGCCCGATGGGGCCGTGGATCGTCACCGCCGACAAGGTGAGATCCTGGTGGGACCTGCGCGTGGTGACGCGCGTCAACGGCGCCATCAAGCAGGACTCGAACACGCGCCACATGCATTTCAAGATCCCGCGCATCATCGCGGAGCTCTCCGCCGGCATGAGCCTCGAGCCCGGCGACATCATCTCCACCGGCACGCCCGCGGGCGTCGGCCATGCGCGCACCCCGCCCGAGTTTCTCAAGGCGGGCGACATCCTCGAGACCGAAATCGCCGGGATCGGAATGTTGAAAAACAAAGTGGGTTAGAGCATCGCGCCGGGCTTGTCGAGCGCGCGCGCGGTGAGCTGGCTCACCACCCACGCGTAGGCGTCGTCCACCGAATCGGTGCGGTGGAAGAGCTGCAGGTCTGCGGCGTTGATGGTGCCGTGGCGCAGCAGCGCGTCGAAATTGATCACTTCCTTCCAGTACTGCGTGCCGAAGAGCACGATTGGCATCGGCTTGGCCATCTTCTTCGTCTGCACCAGGGTGAGGATCTCGAACAGTTCGTCGAGCGTGCCGAAGCCGCCGGGAAACACGATCGTCGCCTTGGCGAGGTAGGCGAACCAGAACTTGCGCATGAAGAAGTAATGGAAGCGCATCACCAGGTCGCGCGTGATGTGCGGGTTCGCCCCTTCCTCGTGCGGCAGCGAGATGGATAGCCCGACATTCAGGCCGCCTGCCTCGGCGGCGCCGCGGTTGGCCGCCTCCATGATGCCGGGACCGCCGCCGGTGCAGACGACGAAGCGCTGCTTCTTCGAATCGAGCGCCCTGGACCACTGCGTGAGGCGGAAGGCGAGCTGGCGCGCTGCCTCGTACCAGTGGCTGCCTTCGGTCAGGCGCGCCGAGCCGTAGAACACGATCGTGTCGTCGAGGCCGAAATGCTCGAAGCGGCTTTTCGGCTCGAGGTATTCCGCCAGGATGCGCAGCGGCCGCGCATCCCTGCTGTTGATGAACGACGGCTCCCGGTAGGCCTTGGCTTTCTTCAACCTCTTCCTTCAAATGGCATTTTTGTGGCCTTGATCGTGAGAAAGAGAACGTTCGTCTCGATCGGGAAGTTCGCCATGTGCAGCACCGCCTGGCCGACGTGCGCCACGTCCATGAGCGGCTCGGGCTTGATCGAGCCGTCGGCCTGCGGCACGCCGCTTGCCATGCGCGCGGCCATCTCGGTGAGCGCGTTGCCGATATCCACCTGGCCCACCGCGATGTCGTACTTCCTGCCGTCGAGCGCGCCGGTCTTGGTCAAGCCCGTGACCGCGTGCTTGGTGGCGGTGTAGGCCACGGAGCCGGGACGCGGCGCGTGCGCCGAGATCGAGCCGTTATTGATGATGCGGCCCCCGCGTGGGCTCTGGTCCTTCATCAGCTTGAAGGCCTCCTGCATGCACAGGAACATGCCGGTGAGGTTGATGTCGACCACGTTCTGCCATTTCTCCAGGCTCAGTTCTTCGAGCGAGGTGCCCGGGGCATTGACGCCGGCGTTGTTGAACACGCAGTCGACGCGGCCCCACTTCGTCTTCACCGCGGCGAAAAGCGCCTTGACCGAATCCTGCTTCGCGACGTCGGTCGGCACGCAAAACGCGCGCTCGCCGGCGCCCGACTCCTTCGCCGTGGTTTCGAGCGCGTCCTTGCGCCGCCCGGCGAGGGCGACCTGCCAGCCGTCCTTGAGGAAGGCGAGCGCGGCGGCCTTGCCTACGCCGCTGCCCGCGCCGGTGATAACTGCGATCTTGCTCATGAACTACTCCCTTGACTGCGTGTTCGCAGAATCGAATGCAACAGGATGCCAGCGCCGTTACGGAGCTACTTGCCGCTGAAATGCGGCGTACGCTTCTCCATGAACGCCCTGCGGCCTTCCTTGTGGTCCTCGCTCGAGAAGCAGGTCTCGACCATTTTCGCCGCGCGCGCGAGGTCGCGGTCCTTCTCGTCCTGCTGCCACTGCCGCACGGCGAACTTCGCCGCGGCGACGGTGAGCGGGGCGTTCTCGGCGACCATCCTGCAGTAGTCGGCTACCGCCTTGTCCAGTTCCGCCGCGGGTACGACTTTGCTCACGAAGCCCATGCGCAGCGCTTCGCGCGCGTCAAACTTGCGCGCCGACATGAAGATGTCGGTGGTGTTCGCGGCGCCCAGCACGTTCATGAAGCGGCGCACGCCCGTGGGGCTGTAGCCCAGGCCCAGGCGTGCCGCCGGCATACGGAAGACCGAATCCTCGGAGCAGATGCGCAGGTCGCAGGCCGCGGCGAAGCCCAGTCCGCCGCCGATGCAGATGCCGCGGATGCGCGCCACGACCGGCTTGGCGCAGTTGACCGGCGCCAGGTACGCCTGCTCCACCGCCTTGTTGTACTCGGCCTGCGCATCCGCCGTGCCGCGCAGCTTTTCGAATTGCGAAATGTCGGCGCCGGAGATGAAGGCCTTGTCGCCGTCGCCGGCGCAGACGATCACGCGCACCGCGGGATTGCGCTCCAGTTCGGCGAAGGCCGGCGGCACCGCGCGCCACATGTCGTAGCTCATGGCATTCAATTTCGGCGGGTTGGAGAAAATGACCGTCGCCACCGCGCCCTCGATACTGGTTTTCAATTCCGCCATCAGATGATTCCCTCGCCTTTCAGTTTTTGTATTTCCTGCTTGTTCAGGCCCAGTTCGAGGAGGACCTCCTCGGTGTGTTCGCCGCGTTCCGGCGTCGCGGTGGCGAGTTTCGCCGGGGTGCGCGAGAGCCTGACGGGCTGGTTGATGAGGCGCAGCTTGCCCAGGCGCGGATGCGCGACCTCGGCCGCCACCTGCATGTGCTGCACCTGCGGGTCGGCGAACACCTCGTCCATGCGGTAGATCGGGCCGCAGGGCACGCCGCCCTTGTTGAAGATGTCCACCCACTCGGCGCTGGTCTTCTTCGCCAGACTGCGGCTCATCTCCTGGTTCAGGGCCTTGCGGTTCTGCGCGCGGCCTTCGGCGGTGTTGTAATCCGGATGCTCGAGCAGCTCGGGGCGGCCGAGCGCATCGCAGACGATGCTCCACATCTTGCTGCCGGAGGCGGCGACGTTGATGTGTCCGTCCGACGTGGCGTAGGCCGAGGTCGGCATGCTGGTCGGATGGTCGTTGCCGACCTGGCCGGGCACCTCGCCCGACATGGTGTAGCGGGCGGCCTGGAAATCGAGCAGCTGGATCGCCGCCTGCAGCAGGTTCGACTGTACCCACTGGCCTTCACCGGATTGCTCGCGCTCGAGCAGCGCGGTCATGATGCCGAGCGCGGCGAGCAGGCCGCCGCCCACATCCGCGACCGCGCAGCCGACGCGCATCGGGCCTTCTCCCGGTTTCCCGGTCACCGACATGATGCCCGAGAGCCCCTGCGCGATCTGGTCGAAGCCGGGACGCGCGCGGTAGGGGCCGTCCTGGCCGAAGCCCGAGATGCTGGCGAGGATGATGCGCTTGTTCACCTCGCGCAGCGACTGGTAGTCGATGCCGAGGCGGTCCTTCACGTCGGGGCGGTAGTTCTCCACTACCACGTCGGCGGTCTTCACCAGGCGCATGAAGATATCCTTGCCCCGCGGCGATTTCAGGTCGAGCGTGATGGAGCGCTTGTTGCGGTGCAGGTTCTGGAAATCCGAGCCGTCGCGCGGCCCGCCCAGGTCCTCGATCGCGGTGTTCTCGATCTTGACCACGTCGGCGCCGAAATCGGCGAATTGGCGCACGCAGGTCGGCCCCGCGCGCACGCGGGTCAGGTCGAGGATGCGCAGTTTTGCAAGGGCGGAAGAACCGGAGATGCGGGGCATCCCCGATTTTAGACTGCCAATGCCCCGTTCTGGTAATCCCGGATCGCCTGTTCGATCTCTTCGCGCGTGTTCATGACGAAGGGGCCGTACTGCACCACGGGTTCGTTCAGCGGTTTCGCCGCCAGCACGAGAAAGCGCGCGCCGCCCGCGCCGGCCTTCACCTCGATCCTGTCGCCCGCGCCCAACACGCCGCCCTGATGGGTCTTCAGCACTCGATCGCCGACCTCGACGCCGCCCTCGAAGGGGTAGACGTAGGCCGAATGGGTTGCGGGAATTTTTGCCGCAAAGGTCTTTGCGGACTCCAGTTGCACGTCCCAGTACAGGGGAGCCGTCGATCCCCCTTGCACCGGACCCTGGGTGCCTTCGTATGTGCCGGCCACGATCTTCATCGTTCCAGCAGGAAGGGAAACGGCCGGAATCTCGTTCGGCTGGATGTCTCGGTAGCCGGCCGGTTTCATTTTTTCCTTCGCCGGCAGGTTGATCCAGAGCTGGAAGCCGCGCATGCGGCCGTTCTCCTGCTGCGGCATCTCGGAGTGGATGATGCCGCGGCCGGCGGTCATCCATTGCACGCCGCCGCTCTTGAGGTTGCCTTTGTTGCCGAGATGGTCCTCGTGCAGCATGTGGCCCTCGAGCAGGTAGGTCACGGTCTCGAAGCCGCGGTGCGGGTGCGCCGGAAATCCGGCGACGTAGTCCTCCGGGTTCTCGGACGAGAACGCGTCCAGCATCAGGAACGGATCCAACCGCAGGTGGTTGGCGCTGCCGAGGCTCCTGATCAGCTTCACGCCGGCGCCGTCGGACGCGGGCTGTCCCTGGATGATTTTCTGAATTTTGCGAATGGTCATGAAACAATGCTACCCGGAGTCACGCCGAGGGGAAAACGATGAAGTCCTGGTACATCACTGGCGGCAAGGAAGCGACATCGCTCGAGCTGCGCGACGTCCCGGTGCCCGAGCCCAGGGCGGGCGAGCTGATCGCGCGCGTCAGGGCCGCGGGGCTCAACCGCGGCGAGTTCATCGCCGGCCATGGCCTTTCCGGCGGCGCGCCCAAGGCCGCCGGCATCGAAGCCGCGGGCGAAGTGGTCAAGGTCGGCGAAGGCGTGAAGGCCTTCCAGCCCGGCGACCGCGTCATGGGTCGCGCTTTCCACGCCTATTCCGAGTACGCCATGTTCCGCATAGGCGACGCGATGCCGGCGCCGGCGAAGCTTTCCTGGGAGGAGGCCGCGGGCGCGAGCATCGCCTATCTCACCGCCTACGACATGCTCTGGCCGGGCGGTGAATTGAAGAAAGACGAGTGGTTGCTGGTGGCGGGTGCCTCCGCGGGGGTTGGCGTCGCCTCGGTGCAGCTCGGCAAGCTGCTCGGCGCGAAAGTGATCGGTACCTCCGGCTCGGCGGAGAAACTGATGAAACTCAGCGTGCTGGGGATGGACCTCGCCTTGCAGAACCGCAACGGCGGGTTCGAGAAGGCGGTGATGGCAGCAACGGGAGGGAAGGGCGTCGACGTGGTGGTGAACAACGTCGGCGGCAGCGTGTTCGCCGAGTGCATCAAGGTGATGGCCTACAAGGGTCGCCTCGCCACCGTCGGCTACGTGGACGGCGTCGTGGCGGCGAATCTCGACATCCTCGCGCTGCATTCGAAGCGGCTGCGCCTGTACGGCGTATCGAACAAGATGCGCAGCGCCGCCGAGGTCGCCGAGGGCGTGCGCGGCTTCGAGCGCGACGTGCTGCCGGCGATCGCGAGCGGCTACGTGCGCCCGGTGATCGACAAGGTGTTCCCGTTCGCCGAGCTGCCGCAGGCCAAGGCATACATGGAATCCAACGCGCACCTGGGAAAAATCATCTTGCGGGCGTAGCGAGGCGCAGGCGCTTGCGCACCAGGCCGATGGCGCTGCGCAGAGCGTAGAGCTCGTCGGCATAGGCGAGCGGCACCGCGATGTGCTCGACCTTGGAGTCGAGCTTCTCCAGGTCCTGCAGCAGTTTGGCCGCGTCCGCGTCCCTGCGTCCGAATTCATCCTCGATCTGGCGCAAGTCCCGATACCACCTGTAGACGCGCGAACGGATGCGGAAGTTGTAGATTGGCGGCACCACGCGTGCGAGCGGAATCAGGATGGCGATGATGGAAAACAGCGCCACCCACATGCGGTCCACCAGGTTGGCGAGCCAGAAGGGCAGGTAGCGCTGCATCGCGGGCGGGCCGTTGCGGTAGAAGCGCTCGGCATCGCGCGCGAGCGGAAACTCGGTATTGAGCGGCGTCGGAAACTGGCCGGCCTTCGAGATCCAGCCGCCGCTGCTGTGGATGCGCGCGGCGGCCTGCACGAAGAGTTGCACCAGCGCCGGATGCAGGTCCTCGCGCGCCACCAGCGAGCAGGTGGTTGCCACCATGTCCAGGTCCGCCGGGGGCACATTGCGCGGCAGATCCACCACGCCGCGCGGCAGCGTCACAGGACTGAGGTAGCGGTGGCGTCGCGCATAGGCCTCGGCCTGGTCGAATTCGAGCAGGCGGATGCCGGGCGTCTGCAGCAGCATCTGCACCAGCGGCGATTCCGGCGCCGACACCATCGCGATCGCATCCAGGTTGTTGGAAAGCAGCGCGACCACCGCCGGCGTCAGATCGAGGGTTTCGCGCTTGATGTCGGTGCGCTCCATGCGGTTCGCGAGCAGCATCCGGTTGAAGATGCCGGGACTGCCGCTGCCCCGCGCGCCGGCGTTCACGCGCAGGCCGCGCAACTGGGTGAATTCGGTGAGCACGCCGTCGCGCCTGACCTTTTTCGCCGCGTCGACGCGGTAGAACACCCACACCGGTTCGTAGAAGACGCTGCCCAGCGACATCACGGGCAATTTTTCTTCCTCGTCTTCCTCGGTGGTGGTGTTCTGCCCGCCGCCCGCGCCGCCCTGCACGAACGCGATCTGCACGTTCTCCTTCGCATTCTGCAGCAGGCGCAGGTTCTCGCGCGAGCCCACGGTGGGCCGCAGCACCACTTCGATGCCGAAGCGCTTCAGTTCCTCCTGGTAGCGCTTGCCGAAGGCGGCATAGGCGCCCTGTTCGGAGCCGGTGGCGAGCACCACACGCTTGGGCGGGGTGGGCTTGAGCAGGTAGTAGGCGCCGGCGAGCAGCGCGACCATGACGAGGATGAACGGCCCGGCCGTGATGAGCAGCTCGCGGACCGAAACCAGCGTATCGCGAAAGGAGCGCCGCATGGCCGCGACTATACTGCAGGCATGGCTGGCCCCGAAGATCTGCGCAGCCTGCTCGAGGAGCAGCGGCGCGCCTTTGCCGCAGACCCGCTTAGGAGGCGCTCGTTCTATCCATTGAACTACGGCGGCGTAAGCTGGCTATTCTATTGGCTCAGCAGTGCCTACCTCCAGGTCCAGGATAGGCTGCTGTTTCAGTTGCGTCCCCCGTAAGATCTTTGATGTGGTGTGACAGAATCATTCAAAAATCTGTCAATCGGAAACAGAAAACGGATCGATGCGGCTACAAAATGTGATGCTGCTGTGGCTATCCAGGGATCGGTGGCGGAGTCCGGATTTAACGAAGGTCACTGAACTGTGGATGGGCCCATGCGAACTGGTAAAGCATTGTGGTTATGGATAGCTTTCAGTCTAGTACTTGGCACGGGCAACGCCCTGGCCCAGGTCA